>DFGF01000008.1 GCA_002371715.1 Prevotella sp. UBA3757 | reverse complement strand
AGTCCGGTCAGTACAAGACTGCCGTTCGTATGTATCCTAAGAACAAGGACCTGCCTCACCGTCAGGACTTCTGCTATGTGAAGTGGCTGGAGCTGCCCGTCGGCATCAACTAATCGTTGGCAGGATATCATAAAATGAAGGTGGCCGTCCGCAAGGATGGCCACCTTTATTTTTGTTTCGTTACGCTGCCGGTTTACTGTAGCACGTCGCTGACGAACTCCTCCAGATGTTGGCCCCTGAGTCCGCGTTTCAGTATCTTGCCCTGCTGGTCGACCACGACAGTATGTGGTATGCTGGTCACGCTGAACTGCTGGGCAGCAGCATTCTCCCAACCCTTTAGGTCGCTCATCTGAGGCCAGGGTATGTTGAGTTGCTGTGTGGCAGCCTTCCAGGCATCGATGTCCTCGTCGAGCGAGATACCTACGATGCCCAGTCCCTTGTCCTTATATTTACCGTAGAGTTCCAGCATGAATGGCATTTCCTGTCGGCACGGGCCGCACCACGAAGCCCAGAAGTCAATGACTGTAACCTTATTCTTGGCCACCTCGTCCATCAGGCTCAGCTGGCTGCCGTCCAGTGACTGCTGGCGGAAGTCCTTGATGGTCATGCCCTCTGCGCTTTGCGCGGCCTGTTTCAGCTCGGCCTTCATCTTTTGGATGGCTGGCCGCTGCTGCATCTGCTGCGGCATTTTGTCAATCAGTCGCATGCGCGTCTCGTGGTCAATAAGTTCCTCGGGATAGTATGTCAGCAGGAAGTAGCCAAACTCGTTGTCGATGTTCTTCTCCGTGGTCTTCACCACGATGTCGGCAAAGCGCTTGTTCAGCTTCTCAATCTGCTCCATGCCTTTCTGCTGCTCCATCTCGTCGGCCGTGTTGCCGTAGATGTGCTCGGCTATGCGGTTGATTTCCTTGCCGATGGTCATGACGGAGTCGTTCAGTTCCTGCCATTGTTCGTTGCAGCTGGTACCACCTACGCGTGAGGCTCCCGGTGTCTCGCTCATCTTGATGGTGATGTTGCCAGGCTCCACAAAAAATGGCGCATTGATTTCGTTGCGCTTCTGGCTGTACACCATGGCAATGTATGTAGAGTCTGCAATGCCATTGAAGTTGAACTTGCCGTCCTTCACTATCAGCGTGTCCGTGGGGATGCCTGCCTGAAGGTCGTCAGTGATGAACAGAGTGTCACCATTTTCCAGACCCTCCACCTCGCCGGTAATGGTGTACGTGTTCGACTGGCATGCTGCCAGCATGGCAAGGGCTGTACTAAATAAGATACTGGCTTGAAATACTTTCATTGTCAATGACTCTGCGTATGGTTTCTGCAAATAGTTCTGCCACGCTGAGCTGCTTCACCTTGGCACAGCGCTGTGTGTAAGGAATGGAGTCGGTGAAGACAATCTCCTCCAGAGCCGAGGCCTGAACGCGGTCGCTGGCCGGACCGCTCATCACGCAGTGCGAGGCACATGCGCGCACGGTCTTTGCACCGGCTTCCTTCATGATGTCGGCAGCCTTGGTGATGGTGCCTGCCGTGTCCACCATGTCGTCAATGATGACTACGTTCTTGCCCTCCACGTCGCCAATGATCTGCATCGTTGCAACGACGTTAGCCCTGGCACGGGTCTTGTTGCACAGCACGAGCGGACAGCCCAGGTACTTGGCGTAGGTGTTGGCACGTTTCGAACCGCCCACGTCGGGCGATGCGATGACGAGATCCTCCAGGTGCAGGCTCTTCAGGTATGGCAGGATGACGTTCGAGGCATACAGGTGGTCAACGGGAACGTTGAAGAAACCCTGTATCTGGTCGGCATGCAGGTCCATCGTAATGACGCGGTTGACACCGGCAGCCGAAAGCAGGTCGGCCACCAGTTTGGCGCCGATTGATACTCTTGGCTTGTCCTTACGGTCCTGGCGAGCCCATCCGAAGTAGGGGATGACAGCATTGATGGTGCGTGCCGATGCACGTTTTGCCGCATCAATCATCAGCAGCAGTTCCATCAGGTTGTCGGAATTGGGGAATGTGCTCTGTACCAGAAAGATGTCGCGTCCGCGAATACTCTCTTCGTAGGATACGGCAAATTCGCCATCCGAGAACTTGGTGATTTGCAGTTCGCCGAGCGGACAGCCTAAGCTTTGGCAGATTTTCTCTGCGAGGTACGTTGTGGCCGTACCTGAAAACACCATGTAGTTTTTGTTTGTGCCCATCACTTTATTTTATTATTATATAAGTTAAATTTTGAAATAACTCTCAACTTACCCCACGGCTTTGCGAATTTTTGTGAAGTGGTCTATGAGTTCCTGATAGTCCAGTTCCTGATGGATGTTGAACCGGTTCCACAAGTCGCCGCTGATGACGATACCTCCGAATCCCAGGTCCTTGGCAATCCGCACGTTGTCCAGGTTCATACCCCCCAGGGCATAGACATGCTTGTCTATCAGCCCCCTGCGCGAGGCCTCCTTCAGCTCATCCATGGTGAAGGTGGCTTTCTGGCCGGTCTCTGTCTGGCTGTCGAATATGTATTTCAGCAGCACGTAGTCGGCATTTTTCTTGGTGGTCTTCAGCTGATCCAGGTGCGTGCACGACCGACTGAGGTGCCCCCGATAGCCATTGGGCGGTGGTGTGGTCTCGTCGTCAATATGAATGCCGTGCAGTTTGTATTCCTCTTTCAGGTAGAAGTTGTCGTGGACGGTTATCTTGGAGTAGTATTCGTCGGACAGTAGCGTCAGCAGCCGTTCAGAGTAAATGGGCTCGGAATCGGGCTTAAACAGGTGCAGGTTGTCCAACCCGGCTTCGAACAGTGAAGTCAGAATCTTATCCTCCTCGACGAAGAAGGTTGGCTGTGTCATCACCACCAGTTTCATGCTCACCTCTTTTAAGTTTGAAATTTGAAGTTTGAAGTTTATGATAACTCTTAACTTTTAACTCTTAATTCTTACCTCTTAACTTCATCAGTTGGCGGCCTCGAATTCCTCCAGGAATCGTGCGTCGTTTTCCGAGAACATACGCAGGTCGCTGACGCGATACTTCAAGTTGGTGATTCGCTCCACGCCCATGCCGAAGGCATAGCCGCTGTACGTCTTCGAGTCAATGCCGCACTGCTCCAGCACGTTGGGGTCCACCATGCCGCAGCCCAGTATCTCGACCCATCCGGTATGCTTGCAGAATCCGCAACCCTCACCGCCGCAGATGAAGCACGATATGTCCATTTCGGCTGATGGCTCTGTAAACGGGAAGTATGATGGGCGCAGGCGTATCTGCGTGTCGGCTCCGAACATTTCGCGCGCAAACGAGAGCAGCACCTGCTTCAGGTCGGTAAAGCTCACGTTCTTATCTATATATAGGCCCTCCACCTGGTGGAAGAAGCAGTGGGCGCGGGCCGTGATGGCCTCGTTGCGAAAGACGCGGCCTGGACAGATGACGCGGATGGGAGCCTTGAGCTGGCCGTCCTCGGTGTGCATCTGCTCCATGACGCGGGCCTGCACGCTGGACGTGTGTGAGCGCAACAGGATGTTCTTGGTGACGTCATTGGGGTGCTGCTTGACGAAGAAGGTGTCCTGCATGTCGCGGGCGGGGTGGTCGGCGGCAAAGTTCATGCGTGTAAACACATGCAGGTCGTCCTCCACCTCTGGTCCGTCAGCCAGTACGAAGCCCATGCGCGAAAAAATGTCGATAATCTCGTTGGTGACGATGGTCAGCGGATGGCGCGTGCCCAGCAGGATGGGGTAGGGGGTGCGCGTCAGGTCTGGGGCCTCTTCGCCCGTGTCCTGCGTCTCCACCTGCTCGCGCAACTGGTTGATGCGCTCGGTAGCCATGGTTTTCAACTCGTTGATTTTCATGCCAACGGTTTTCTTCTCGTCGGCAGCCACACTGCGGAAGTCGTTCATCAGGGCTGTAATCTCACCCTTCTTGCTCAGGTATTTCAGCCTGAGCTGTTCCACTTCTTCTGCATTCTTGGCACTCAGTGTCTGTACTTCTTTCAGAAGTTCATCTATCTTATCAAGTATCATAATCCTATAGGAAAACTTAAAATTTGATGCAAAGGTACAAAATAATTCATAATTCATAATTCATAATTCATATTTTTTTTCTAACTTTGCACAAAATTTGAGAGAAGTCAGTAATTTTAGTCGATTCATGAGACATTATTCCGTTCTGCTGGCCGCAGTTTTGCTCGCGTTGGCTTCATGCCAGGGGGGCAAGTCCGGTCCGGCTACCGTCGAGGCGGCAGCTGACAGTGTCGTTATTAACGATTCTCTTTCGGCTGTCGATTCGCTGTTGGCTGAACTCAGCGAGCTGCCCGTACCGAAAGCCGCCGACGAGCTGTTCGACGATTTCCTTTACAACTTTGCTGCCAACCGCAAGCTCCAGATGGAGCGCATCCTGTTTCCGCTACGCATGGTCAGCGGCGACAAGGTCGAGACCATAGACCGTGGCCACTGGCAACTGGAGCGTTTCTTCATGCGCCAGGGCTACTATACCGCGCTCTTCGACAGCGAGCGTCACATGGAGGTGGTCAAGGACACGTCCGTCAGCCGTGCCGTGGTCGAGAAGATATTTCTCGATACGC
>DFGF01000169.1 GCA_002371715.1 Prevotella sp. UBA3757 | reverse complement strand
TGGGCCGCCAGGTGTACGAGTTCAATCACAACTATTATATTATTGCGCGTAAGGGCGACACGTTCCGGTCGGTTGCCGAAGATATGGATGTGTCATACCGCCGGCTGGCCAAGTATAACGAGCGCGACAAGAACGATGCGCTGGAAGAGGGGGAATACGTATGGCTCAAGAAGAAGCGCAGAAAGGCTCCCCGGGAGTACAAGGGATTCATACACTACGTGAAGGATGGCGAATCCATGTACATGATAGCCCAGAAGTATGGCATCCGGCTGAAGAACCTCTACAAGATGAACGACCTGGCACCTGACTACATGATCCGTGTAGGTCAGCCACTCAGAGTCAGGTAGGCGGCGCTATAAGCTGTTCATAACCAGCATGCTGAAGACTACTCTTTAATCAATTTCTCGAAGAAGTTGTCAAGGTCTTTGTCCAGGCCTTTCATCAGTTCCTCGTCAATGATGACCGTGTCGTCGTCGGCCACGTAGAGTTCAGCCACCGTCTCCTTGTCGTCATCCTCCAGGACGAGCGAGAAGGGCTTCAGGATGGACATCTTGTCGATGGTGTTCTTCTGCTTGTTGACGACCGTGCGCAGCGCAGTGGTGGCACTGGCATAGAAGTCGTCGTCCTTGTTGTCTATCCACTGTTCGACGACACAGCGTGTCAGTTCCCGTTCGTCATCGTCGAACACCATCACTTCGCCACTCTCCTGAGTGACACGGATGTGGATGTCGGTAAGCACGGTAGCATCCTCCGTGGCGGGGAACTTCTCGACCACCTTGCGGAGTGCTCTGGTCAGTTGCTGTAGGGTCTGTTCTGTTGCTTTCATTATACCTGTTTATTACGTTTGACGCTGCAAATGTAAGGAAAAGGGCGCAAACTTGCAAACGATTGCGGCTTTTTTTTGAAAAAACTTATAATTTATGCCCCCAAATTCATATTTCTTTTGTACCTTTGCAAGTGAATAGATAACTAATGAGTACTAAAATAAGTCATTCGGGGATTATAGAGCGCATTGACGACGGATGTGTACACGTCAGAATCGTCCAGACATCGGCCTGTGCTGCCTGCAAGGTGGCGGGCTATTGTAATGCTGCCGAGTCAAAGGAGAAAATTGTCGACGTCTATCGGCCGGCCAACGGGCTGAAGGTGGGCGATGCTGTCACCGTCACTGCCTCGGCCACGATAGCCACCCAGGCACTGATGCTGGGCTTTGCCCTGCCATTCGTGATACTGGTGGGTGTGCTGGTAGCCGTCCTGTCGCTGACGGGCAGCGAGGGGAAGGCCGGCGTGAGCGCCCTGGTGGCTCTGGTGCCCTACTACGGTGTGCTCTACATGATGCGTGACAAGCTGCGTGACAGGTTTGCCTTTGAGATAGAATAAATCATTTAAACTAAAACAAATAAAAACAGTAACTTTATGAATTTCATTTTGATTGCAGTAGCAGTGTTGGGTGCTATCGGACTGATAGCAGCTCTCGTGCTGTATGTCTGCTCCAAGAAGTTCTACGTCGAGGAAGACCCCCGTATTGCCGAGGTCACCGAGCTGCTGCCCGGTGCCAACTGCGGCGGTTGCGGCTTCGCTGGATGTGGAGGACTGGCCGACGCACTCGTCAAGGGTGCCGATGCCGGAAGCATTGACGGACTGAAATGTCCGGTGGGCGGACAAGAAGTGATGGGTAAGGTGGCCGACCTGTTAGGTATGGCCATTGCCAACGGCGAGCCGATGGTTGCCGTGGTGCGTTGTAACGGAACATGCGCGTTGCGTCCGAAGATTGCTGAGTACAGCGGTCTGCGCAGCTGCGCCGCCATGAATGCCTGCGGTGCCGGTGAAACGGCGTGCGGCTTTGGCTGTCTGGGCTGCGGCGACTGTGTGGCTGCCTGCCAGTTTGACGCCATCCGTATGAATCCCGAAACGGGACTGCCCGAGGTCGATGAGGAGGTGTGCACCTCGTGCGGTGCCTGTGTGAAGGCCTGTCCGCGCCACATTATCGAGTTGCGCAAGAAAGGCCCGAAGGGTCGCCGCGTCTACGTGTCGTGTGTCAACAAGGACAAGGGTCCCGTGGCCAAGAAGGCCTGTGAGGCAGCCTGCATCGGCTGTGGCAAGTGCGAGAAGGAATGTAAGTTCGGCGCCATCACCGTCGAGGGCAACGTGGCTTACATAGACCACAACAAGTGCCGCCTCTGCAAGAAGTGCGTGGCTGCCTGTCCGACGGGAGCCATCCATGCCGTCAACTTCCCCGCACCGAAGCCGAAACCGGAAACTCCGGAAACTCCGGAAAATCAGGAAATCCCGACAACCACTAACGAAAGAAAGGAGGAACAAGCATGAACATTAGAACATTCCGCATCGGTGGCGTACACCCCGAAGAGAATAAGCTGACTCACGACGTAGCTACCAAAGTGGCAGCACTGCCAAAGCAGGCCATCTTCCCGCTGAGCCAGCATATCGGTGCTCCCGCCAAGCCCGTAGTCCAGAAAGGCGACAAGGTGAAGGTTGGCACACTGATTGCCGAGGCCGGCGGCTTTGTGTCGGCTCCTATTTTCAGCAGTGTCAACGGTACCGTGTTCAAGATTGACACGGCCATCGATGCCACCGGCTACCGCAAGCCCGTCATTATTATTAATGTTGAGGGCGACGAGTGGGAAGAGAGCATTGACCGTTCGGACAAGCTGGAACAGGTAAAGGATCACCCCGAGCTGACGCCAGAGGAAATCGTGAACCGTATCAAGGCAGCAGGTGTCGTCGGTATGGGGGGTGCCTGCTTCCCCACATTCATCAAGCTCTGTCCGCCACCTACGGCCAAGGCCGAATGTGTCATCATCAATGCCGTAGAGTGTGAGCCATACATCACGGCTGACTTCCGCCTGATGATGGAGCATGCTGACGAGATTCTCGTTGGCTTGGAACTGCTGATGAAGGGGGCAAAGGTCACAACCGGCTACATTGGTATTGAGACCAACAAGATGCCCGCCATCGAACTGCTAACAAAGAAGTGTGCCGAGGTATTCGGCTCGACAGAATATCACGTAGAGGTGGTGCCCCTGAAGCAGCGTTACCCGCAGGGCGGTGAGAAACAACTGGTCGACGCCGTCATTCGCCGTCAGGTGCCTGCCCCACCCGCCATTCCCGTCAATGTTGGCGCCATTGTTCAGAACGTCGGAACGGCCTTTGCCGTCTACGAGGCCGTGATGAAGCACAAGCCCCTGTTCGAGCGCTATACCACCGTGACCGGCAAGCGGCTGAAGAATCCCGGCAATTTCCTGGTGCGTATGGGTACGCCGATGAAGGACCTGATTGACGCCTGCGGTGGTATGCCCGATTGCGACAACAAGCTGCTGGCCGGCGGCCCGATGATGGGTAAGGCTCTGACCTCTACTGAGGTTCCCATCTGTAAAGGTACCAACTCCGTGACCATCATCTCCGACGAGGAAGCCTTCCGCAAGGAGCCCAATCCGTGTATTCGCTGCGCCAAGTGCGTGTCGGCGTGTCCGATGGGTCTGGAGCCCTACCTGCTGGCAAAGCTTGCAGCCGTCAAGAACTGGGAGCGCGCCGAGAAAGAGGAAGTTGTCAGCTGTATCGAGTGTGGCTCGTGCCAGTTCACGTGCCCTGCCCACCGTCCGTTGCTCGACAATATCCGCCAGGCCAAGTCGACCGTCATGGGCATCATCCGTGCGCGTGCTGCTGCCAACGCTCCAAAGAAATAGTCAAATTGTGAAATAGTCAAATTGTGAAATAAAACAATGGGAAAATTAATAGTATCACTATCACCTCACGCACACGGAACAGATACCGTCGAGCGCAACATGTATGGCGTCATCATTGCCCTGCTGCCTGCGCTGCTCGTGTCGTTCTACTTCTTTGGCCTTGGTTCGGCCATTGTCTGTGCAACGAGTGTTGCGGCCTGCGTATTCTTTGAGTGGGCCATCAATAAGTTCATGCTCAAGGGCGAGCGCAATACCGTCCTCGACGGCTCGGCCGTCCTGACGGGTTTGCTGCTCGGCTTTAACCTGCCCTCGAACCTGCCTATCTGGATTATCATCATCGGTGCACTGTTTGCTATCGGTGTGGGCAAGATGACGTTTGGCGGTCTGGGCAATAACCTGTTCAATCCAGCACTGGTAGGACGCGCTGCACTGCTGGTAGCATTCCCAGCCCAGATGACGACATGGCCAAAGGTTGGCCAGCTGACCAGCTATCTCGACGCAGAGACCGGAGCGACGCCCCTGGCCATCATGAAGGACGCCATTAAGACCGGCGATGCCTCCGTGCTGGATCAGCTGCCTTCGTCGCTGGACCTCTTCCTGGGCAACCATCCCGACGGTGCCGGTGCCATGGGTGAGATTTGTGCCCTGGCCCTGCTGTTAGGACTGGCCTATATGCTGTGGCAGAAAATCATCACGTGGCACATCCCCGTTTCCATCATCGGCACGGTGTTCGTGCTGGCAGGCATTTGCCATCTGCTCAGTCCGGCTTATGCCGATCCGTTCTCGGTGATTCTCTCCGGCGGACTGATGCTGGGTGCCATCTTCATGGCAACCGACTATGTCACGTCGCCAATGACGGCCAAGGGCCAGATTATCTATGGTGTAGCCATCGGTGTGCTGACCGTCGTCATCCGTAACTGGGGTGCCTATCCCGAGGGTATGTCGTTCGCCATCCTCATCATGAACGCCTTTACACCTCTTATTAATACGTACGTGAAACCGAAGCGCTTCGGTGAAGTGCCAGCCAAGAGTAATTAAGAATTAAGAGTTAAGAATTAAGAAGTTATGAAAAAACTCGAATCATCTTTAACGAATATGGTGCTGGTACTCACGTTGGTAGCAGTCATCATGGGTGCCATACTGGCCTATATGAACCATCTGACCGAAGGCCCCATCAACGAGCAGAAGAAGCTGGCACTCGACAACGGTATCAAGACCGTCATGGTGTCAGACAACATACAGGTTGCCGAGCCGCAGGAGGTGAAACAGATTGTGGACGGCAAGGAACTGGTCTATAAAATCTATGATGTAAAGGATGCTGCAGGCAAGTCCCTCGGCGCTGCCGTCGAGTCGACTACAGGCGGTTTTGGCGGTGACCTGAAGGTACTGGTAGGTTTCGACCCCGAAGGCAAGATTCTGGGTTACACGCTGCTGGAGCATGCCGAGACGCCCGGTCTGGGCGCCAAGGCCGACCAGTGGTTCCAGAAAGGCCAGAAGGGCGACATCATCGGCAAGACGCCGTCAGAGCCTCTGACCGTCTCGAAGGATGGTGGCCAGGTTGACGCCATCACGGCATCGACCATTACCAGCCGCGCCTTCCTCAAGGCCGTCAACAATGCCTACAATGCCTATAAGGCTACCCCGATGGCCGATGCTGAAAGCGGTGCCACCAAGCAGGTAGCAGCAGAAGAAGAAACAAAAACAGTGGAGGAATAAGCTATGAATTACATTGATATAATAAAGAATGGTATTGTCAAGGAGAACCCCACGTTCGCCCTGATGCTGGGTATGTGTCCTACGCTGGCCACTACCACCTCTGCCATCAACGGTATGTCGATGGGACTGGCCACCATGGCAGTCCTCATTTGCACCAACGTGGTCATCTCGTGTCTGAAGAGTGTCACCCCCGATAAGGTGCGCATTCCTGTATTCATCGTGGTCATCGCAGCCTTCGTGACGCTGCTTCAGATGATTATCAAGGCTTTCCTGCCCGACATCGACGCCGCCCTCGGACTGTTTATCCCCCTCATCGTGGTGAACTGTATCATACTGGGCCGTGCGGAGTCGTTTGCAGCCAAGAACTCGCCCGTGGCTTCACTGTTCGACGGTATCGGCATCGGACTGGGCTTCACGCTGGCACTCACCCTGCTGGGCATCTGCCGTGAGATTCTCGGTTCCGGCTCGGTCTTTGGTTTGGTATTGCTGCCCGAGGAGTACAACATTCTGCTCTTCGTGCTGCCTCCGGGTGCATTCATCATGCTGTCATTCCTGATTGCCATAGTCAACCGGCTGCGCAGTTAATATTGTAATTAGTAAATAGTCAAATTGTACATTATGGAATACATATTGATTTTCATCAGCGCGATATTCGTCAATAATATCATTCTGTCGCAGTTCCTCGGCATCTGTCCCTTCCTGGGCGTGTCGAAGAAGGTGGAGACCTCGCTGGGTATGTCGGCAGCCGTAGCCTTCGTGATGACGCTGGCCACCATCGTGACGTGGCTGGTACAGAAGTACGTGCTCGACCCCAACGGCCTGCAGTATCTGCAGACCATAGCCTTTATTCTGGTCATTGCGTCGCTGGTCCAGATGGTCGAGATTATCCTCAAGAAGGTGTCGCCGGCCCTTTACCAGGCTCTTGGCATTTTCCTGCCCCTCATCACCACCAACTGTGCTGTGCTCGGTGTGGCCATTCTGGTCATCCAGAAAGACTTCGACCTGCTGCAGTCCGTGGTTTACGCCTTCTCAACGGCTGTTGGCTTCGGCCTGGCCCTGACGGTGTTTGCCGGTATGCGCGAACAGTTGGAGCTGGTCACCGTCCCCAAGGGCATGCGTGGCATGGCCATCGTCATGCTCTCTGCCGGACTGCTCTCACTGGCCTTCATGGGCTTCTCGGGTGTTGACGGCGGACTGAAGGTGCTGTTCGGACTGAACTGATAGACACCACCCTATCCTATCACTATCAATCATAATGGAGCACCCGCCAAGGATGCTCCATTTTATAAATCCCACAGACTATGACAAGAAAACAACGATACGAGTGGATACTCGACTACTTCAGGGACAAGATGCCTGAAGTGCAGACGGAACTGAACTTTGCCAACGACTTTCAACTGTTGGTGGCCGTGATTTTAAGTGCACAGTGTACGGACAAGCGCATCAACCAGGTGACACCAGAACTCTTCAGGCGCTTCCCCGATGCGCGGAGCATGGCACAGGCTGACGAGGAGGATGTGCTGGAATACATCAAGAGCGTCAGCTATCCTAACGCCAAGGCCGACCATCTGGTGAAGATGGCGCGGATGGTGGCCGAGCAGTACGGGGGGGAAATCCCGCACGATATGGATGCCCTGTTAAGTCTGCCCGGCGTGGGGCGCAAAACTGCCAACGTGGTTCAGAGTGTTGCCTTCGGCAAGGCTACGCTGGCTGTCGATACTCACGTCTATCGCGTAAGCCACCGCCTGGGACTTGTGGCAGAGAAGGACAACACACCCTACAAGGTTGAGCAGGCACTGACAAAAAACATACCCGAGGAAGATATTCCCCGGGCACATCACTGGCTCTTGCTCCATGGCCGTTATGTCTGCACGTCGCGCAAGCCTCACTGTGAGCGTTGCGACCTCAGCGTGGTTTGCCCCAGTGCTGGCCGCTCTTAGCGTGCGGCCAACCGAAGTTGCCGTAGTGTGACTGCCAGCCCTTCATCATTTGACGGTGGAATTTAGCCTCGGCCATAATGGACTTGTAGACCTTCTGGGCCGAGATGGCCTTCATCATCTTCTGATGGTAGGTCTGCTCTATCTCGCGCAGTTCTATGTTCAGCTTGTCACACTCCTTGAGTGTGGCAGCACACGCCTTGTCGTCGGCGGGCATATTCTTGGTGGCATGGCGAATCTTGCGGTAGACAGCGCGCTGTTTCTGGTGCATCTCGCGGAACAGGGGGAAGAATTTTTCTGCCTCCTGAGGCGTCAGCGATGCTTCACGCGTCACATACTGCTCCATGTCTGCATCGAATTTCTCAGGTGAGAACTTCCGATGTCCCTGTGCGCTCACGCTGACCGTCATGAGCAACTGTAGTATCAGGATGATAGCTGTCTGTTTCATTTGTTGTATCAGCATTTAGTTTTCTGAGAGGTATGCGTAGATTTCCGTATTGTCCAGCATACAATAGTCTGCTGCTTCGTCTATGTAGCTGTTGTCAAGAGGAGCCACGGCAGCCGGTGCTGAGGCTGCTGCCATGTGGCCACCATCCATCGTCGTGGACGGGCTCTGGGTGAAATAGTAGCTCACCCCCATTACAAGGGCAAGGGCAACGCAGGCGGCTGCGTAGAACCACGGGCGCAGGCGCTGGGTGCGGGCCGGTGTGGTCACCTGCTCCGGCTGCTCAGCCAACTGCACGACCGAGGACTGACGCTCGGGCAGCTGTTGCATGACCTGCTCTGTCAGCTGCTCGAAGTAGCCTTCAGGAACCTGGAAGGGATTCCTGTTGCCCACTGTCTGCTTGAGATATAATTCATCGTTGTGTTCCATCTTTGTAGTATTGTTTTGTTATTATGACGCACGGGCGGTTAAAAGGTTTAATCGCGACGCTTAAAAAAATCTGTAATCTTTTTCACGGCAATATGATAGGACGCTTTCAGCGAACCTTCGCTGGTGTCAAGCAGTTGGCTCATATCGCTATATTTCATATCGTCGAAGTAGCGGAGGGTGAAAACGCGGCGCTGCACCTCGGGCAGCTGGCTGATAGCTTCCTGAAGCTGGGCTTCCGTTTCGTCGCCGTCGAAATAGCGGTCGGCCATCAGTCGGTTGGCAACGCCTGAGTCTACATCGTCAGTACTGACCATCTGGTTTTTCTGGCGGCGCATGAAGTCAAGGCTTTCGTTGACCGCAATGCGGTAAAGCCAGGTATAGAGCCGCGAGTCCTGATGGAAGCTGTCGAGGTGAGTCCATGCCTTGATAAACACGTTTTGCATGACGTCGTTTGCATCTTCATGGGTGAGCACGATGCGCCGCACCTGCCAGTATAGTTGTTCGCTATACAGGCGCACCACCTGTTCGAAAGCCTTACGCTGGGTGGCTGGGTTTGAGAGTTGCTGCATCAGCAGCTGATCATCGACCTTACTCATAGCAGATAGGGTTGAAGTTGTTTCCAAATAATGTCGTCGTAGCCATAGACATCTGGCCATGAACGCCATGTGCCGGTCTCATCGGGCCACATGGTATTATATATAATATAAATAGGTACGTGAGGCTTGACGCCTACATAGCCTATCAGTTTCTTCTGTTCTTCGCTATCAGGGTGTGCGCTGAGCCACTGTTGTCCCCGTTCGCTCTCGGGCTGCAGTCCCATGGCTATGCGGATGCGGTCAAGGAGCCATTCGTCAGGTTCGTCAAGCACGAAACGGGCCAGGTCGAAAGGACGGCTGACGCGTACGCAGCCGTGTGACAGTGAACGGCTGTCGCGCTCGAAGGCACTGGGCGTCGACGTGTCGTGGAAGAAGACAGAGAAGCGGTTCTTGAATCGGAACACGATGCGGCCCAGCGAATTGCCGGCACCACCGGCCTGGGCCACGCGGTAGCGACCGCTGAGCAGCATCTTGCGTGACACGCCGGCCACGCTGACCTCCTTCTGCGTCTCTTTGTCGATGATGGCATAGCGGTGGCGCGCAAAGTAGGCAGAGTCGCCAGCCCGCCGTGACACTTCGTTCTCAATGATACTCCTGGGAATCACCCATTTGGGATTGACCTCCATCCACTCTATGGCGCTGGACAGCAGTGGTGTCTTTGTCGTTTTGGCTCCGCACACCACGCGCATGTCGAGTTGTTCGTCGTCGCTGTAGGCATAGAGGTGGTAGGCAGGGATGTTGACAATGATGCGCTTGCCGCTGGTGGCTATGGGGCGATGAAGGCGCCAGCGGCTGCGCTCCATGTT
>DFGF01000075.1:22046-23131 GCA_002371715.1 Prevotella sp. UBA3757 | reverse complement strand
CCAATGTGTCGTTGGCTCCAGGAGCTGTTTTTGCTTCCAGAAATACTTTCTTAATGTTGCGAAGCGTCTCCAAACGAACCTTGTCGCGAGCCTTCATTGCGGACTTGATGTCCTCGCTAATCTGATCGAATAAAGTCATAATGTTATTATTTAAACCTTAATATGATGCAAAGATACAGTTTTTTTACCCAACAATCCCCTTTTTTATGTGAAGTCTTAGACTTTTTTAGCGATTACACTTTGTTTTACGGCTTTAGGAGTCCAATTCTTGAAGAAACGCAGCACTTTCTTCTGGTCATAGCCTTGGCCTTCTTCCAAGAAACTCGAATCTTGAATATGGATGACTTTACCATCATCGTCCAACACAACAAACACTGGGAAGCCGAAACGCGCAGGGTTGTTAAGACGCTCCAGCATCTTCTTCGCTAACAGCATCTTTTCCTCTCCCTCAGACTTGCGGGGGTTATAGTTCACATGGATATAGACGAAGTTCTCGTCAATAACTTTACTGATGGTCGTATCATTTGTGATGAAGTCAGCAAAGCGTAAACACCAGGGGCACCAATTTCCGCCGACCTGACAGATGACGAACTTTCCCTCAGACTTAGACTTCACTATAGTCTGGTCTATCTGCTCGATGGGGTTGATGTCCTCGTTATATACCTTCTTCTGCTCGACCTTTGGACGCAAGGTCTGGGCGTTCAACGTCAGGGCAAGACAGACCCCTAAAAATGATAGGATTAACTTATTTCTCATTTCTTCAAAACTACTAAATCATAAAGTATTGTAATAGTGAGTGCAAAGATACAGTTTTTTTCCTTAGCAATCTCTTTTTACGTGATGTCTTAGACTTTTTTAGCGATTCTACTGATAGCCACACATGCAGGGTTCGTTATAGATGATCCATCGTACAATGAATTTGTGGCACATGCCCGTTCTATAGGGAGATTCGAGCACTGTCTAAATGATTGACACTTTTTCGGCATCAGTTTCCTATATTTACCTTATCTTTGCAGCGCAAAAACGTGAGGTTAAATTAATTAAGAAAGGATGCTTATGAACATTGAAAAAGACATTCACCCCAG
>DFGF01000075.1:0-21929 GCA_002371715.1 Prevotella sp. UBA3757 | reverse complement strand
GACGGCGATACGTTAGAGGTGGAACGCTTCACCTTTGGTGACAAGGAACCGACACTGGTAGACGCCATTAAGGTCATCATCGACCTGTCGGAGAACACGGAACTGTGTGGCGACTTCTTCATCGAGGCTGAAGAGGCGCTGAACTATGTGGCCCAACGACTTGACATTAACAACAATCAAGCGCTAATGCTGGCTTTGGTCATCAACAACTTTGCCGACCAGCGCATCGACATGAACGACTTCGGACGCCACTTGCGCTGTACGCCCATCGCATTGCTGCCCTATCTCAAGGAGATGGATGTGCTAGAGGAGCGCGGCTTCGTAGTGTGCAATCACAGTGGCGACCGTCCTACCTATCGTATACCTTATTATATTTTGGAGGCGCTGAACGACAACAAGGTGCCTGAGCAACGTCAGTTGTCAGGTCTGAGCTGTGAGGAGCTCATCAACGAGCTGGACAAGATCTTCGACCAGCGCAGTGACCACGAGCTGACCTACGAGGGACTGCGTCTGCGTGTGAAGTCGTTGCTCAACAGCAATCAGGAATTGCGGTTCGTGGAACAGGTAATGAGCTACGAGATCAGCGACGATGAAATCATAACCCTCTTATTTATGTGCAGCCAGTGTGTGCTCTTCAGCGACAACCATATCCTGATGCACCAGCTGAGTCAGCTCTACGAGCGTCGCCGTGAGTGGAGCATGCTTCATCAGCAGTTGAAGAACGAGAAGAGTAAGCTGCAGCAGTTAGGACTCGTCGAACACGCTCACGATGGGGGCTTTAACGAGAGCAATGCCTTCTGTCTAACCATGAAGGCCAAGCGTGCGCTGTTTACTGAATTGGATGTCAAGTTGGATGACGAGGACCGTCCTCAGCGCGGTATGATGCGTCACAGCGACATCACTGCCCACCAACTGTTCTACGACGAGGCAACCAGCCGTCAAGTTAACGAGCTGACAGGTTTGCTCAGCGAAGATAACTACCAAAAGATTCGTCAGCGCCTGCAGGACAAGGGCTTCCGTTGCGGATTTACCTGTCTGTTCTATGGCTCGCCTGGCACGGGTAAGACAGAGACGGTGCTGCAGTTGGCTCGTCAGACGGATCGTGACATCATGCAGGTGAACGTCTCGGAGATAAAGAGCAAGTGGGTGGGTGACTCGGAGAAGAACATCAAGGCCCTGTTTGACGACTATCGCAAGAAGGTGAAGGATTGCAAGCTTACACCCATCCTGTTGTTCAACGAGGCCGATGCCATCATCAACCGTCGTCAGGAGATGGCAGAGCGGGGTGTGGACAAGATGGAGAACAGCATCCAGAACATCATTTTGCAGGAGATGGAAACCCTTGATGGCATCCTCATCGCCACCACCAATCTGGAGCAGAACATGGACAAGGCCTTCGAGCGCCGCTTCCTTTATAAGATTAAGTTCAATAAGCCTACCGTCGAAGCCCGTCAGCACATCTGGCAGAGCATGATTCCTTCGCTCTCAGCCGATGCAGCCAGCCAGTTAGCCACCCGTTACGACTTCAGCGGAGGTCAGATAGAAAACATCGCCCGTCACCATGCCATTGACAGCATCCTTCATGGCACTAAGGCAGACGACCTGCAAACGCTCATCAGCCATTGTGACCAGGAACGGTTAGAAAAGCAAAGACCAAAGATAGGTTTCTAAAACACCTTCCAATCCTTGCCCGTGATGATAGAGATGGGCTTTACCACTCGGCAAAGCACCAACCCTATCACCACGAGCACCACCCTCACCCAAAAACTATCAAAGGATCCCACGAACCCAATATAGACCAAGTATAACGGGCTACATACCAGCGCTATTGACAGCAGGAGCGAAAGAGCAGCGAGGATGAGTTTCATATTTTTTTGGTAGTTTTTGATATATGAACTATCTTTTTAGGATTAGGACTCTCTTGAATGACATTAATATCATATACACCATGAATCTCGTCATTTGAATTCTTTATTTGAGGAGGCTTCGGAAGATTTATAGCATTCAATTTGTTAGGATCATTAAATGTTTTAGCATAAAGCTTACTACAGATTGCCATATAAGTGGCACGCATTTTTGAGGCTAACGAACCAGGAACAGCTTCTTCTTTGTCCATGAGGCTGTTAGCCCAAGCAGGTATCAGCACAATATTCCATAAACTTGTGAAATAACGAGGGTCATAGGCCCGTCCCCAGACATGTGAAATAATGGCGTTTTGTATTAGAGAATTCTGACCTTGTGAAACAGTTACTCCCGTCTTGGCATTAATGAGTTTCCGTACGAAGGCGTTACCATCTTTATCGACAGAAACGCCTGGAAAATTCAATCCATCTATAGTGTAAGTTACATTTGTAGCTCCTTTCTTAGCTCCTTGAATATTTATTGTGGGATCTTCCGTAAAACGTGCCTGATGTAGATTAGTAGGTGTATTATCCACTAAATCTGGATCAAAAAAATAAGAACTTTCGACTGCCATTTTTATAAATATGTCTGGTTTCATGGCAGAAAGGAGAGCGTACATTCCATCTTCTTTTTTCAAGTCAGACTTGCTGATCTTCTTGCGTAATTTGTCAACAGGAACAGTGTTATTTGGCATAAAACCATATTCATTCAGGAAATCTCCCAATGCCACCATAGCAGAATGACGATTATTCCAGTTGGCTTTATCTGATACTTGACATTGCTGCTTTGCTGCATATACAATCTCATAGATTTTATCATATACGCTCAATGCATATAGTCTATCTCCCGCATTTACAAACGCATTGATAAGATCAAGATAATCATTTAGGAAACTAGGCATCTTGTGATTTTTCAAAAAAACACCTTGCAAGTACGTAGGCAATTGGTTCAAATATGTACGATAATTCTCAACCGTATCCTTTGAAAGTCGGCGAATTGCCCAATTTGTAAATTCACCTTTTAAAGGTGATGGGAACTGAGTTGCTGTTTTCTTTGCCATAATTGTAATGTTTTAAGTTAAACGTTTCTATTAATTTCCGCAAAGATACAAACTATTTTTCAAACAGTCAAATAAAAAAGTGTTTTTTGTCAAAAACACTATGTCAGAATGATTGACACGATTTGTTTGGAGACAATAGGGATTTGTCGTACCTTTGCAGCGGAAAATAAAAGTTGAACAACTAAAACATTTACGATTATGGCATTTGATATT
This sequence comes from Prevotella sp. UBA3757, assembly GCA_002371715.1. Classification (GTDB taxonomy): domain Bacteria; phylum Bacteroidota; class Bacteroidia; order Bacteroidales; family Bacteroidaceae; genus Prevotella. The sequence continues at coordinate 18,754 of DFGF01000075.1, read as the reverse complement.
TCTTCTGTAAAAGACTCGCGCAATGAAAGGACCAAGCGCATTAGCAATCAGCTGTTTCGGAATCTACCCCTCTATCAGGCAAGCATGCAGCATCAGGCGGCTTGCGAGGCTGGCAACTTTGGATTGATGCTCTATTACAAATTCCTCTACCGACTGCTTGAGACAGCACTGCCGGAATATCCTGAAAGAGTGCCTGAGCACCTAAACAAAATGGCATTCGAAGAACCTGCAGACATCTTGGAAGGTATGAAGGCTTTACTACAACAAGCCCAAGTGTACAATCAAGATGATGTTGACCAGCTGACACAGGTCATTTCGTTTCTTCAATACCTTCGCTCGCTGAAATAATTAATCATAAACTTGCTTAGTTCAAGGATATTATGTACTTTTGCAAAATCAATTAAAAGATCTAAAACTATTATACTTATGCATATAAACATTGGAAAGCTTATCAAGCAAGAAATGATTAGACAAGGTTTGAAGCCTGGTGAACTGGCAGAACGTATATGGGTAACACGTACCAATATATATAGTATCTTTGAGCGCAAGAGCATTGACACAGAACTGCTTGAGCGCATCTGCGATGCCTTGCACACTAATTTCTTCACTCCTATGGCGGAGGAAATATCACTGAAGGTGGGCGATAACAATCCTTCTGACGCACTTGATGAAGTAAATATGTTGAGTTTTCAGGTTATGGGAGACGATCTTCAGTATTTTGCCCCAGAGGATATTGAGGAAGGATTCCAAGAGGTAAAAAGACTTGTTATCAGTCTGTCTGTCAATGGCTCTGGTTTCGATGAAATCATCGACTTGCCTCAGGAATTGTTCCCATTGCTTACTTATGCTTATGATTGTGCGATGGAAGGTCCGTTAAAAGGAAAAAGTGATGAAGAAATAGACAGTCTATTGTTCCCTTGGCTGGAAATTCACCATCCAAAGTTGACATCAGCCATTAAGGACGCTGTCAATGAGATGCTATTGGAACGTATTGCTGCCGATGTAGAGGGAGAATATCGTGACTACATCGATTATAACGAACCAACAAGCATTGATGAATGGTTCTCACTTGGCAAAAACGACATACAGTATTTTATCGATGATCTTCATGAACGCATTCAAACAGTAAAACGTCCTTTAAGATGGAAACCAAAAAGTATCTGACCAAATCGGCTTTTAAGATTGCGCTGAGTTGTCCGCAAAAACTGTATTACTACGGACGACCTGACGAGTATGAGAACGCCAATGCCAACGACGAGTTCTTGGAGTCGTTGGCTGAAGGCGGTTTCCAGGTGGGTGAACTGGCAAAGATCTATTGCGATGTGCCAGACGACTGTGACCTGAAGAACCTGATGGGCCACGAGAAGTCGCTGCAACGCACTCAGGAACTGATGCAGCGCGACCAGGTGAACATCGCTGAGGCGGCCTTCTGCTTCGGCAATCTGTTTGTGCGTGTGGATATCCTGAAGAAAGATGGTAACCGTATCGAACTGATAGAGGTGAAGGCTAAGTCGTGGAATCCTGAAACGGATAATTTTATCAGTTCTAGGCCCAAGGGAGCAGTAGCCAGCGGCATTCGTCCCTACGTCTATGATGTAGCCTTCCAGAAGTATGTGGTATGCCAAGCCCTGAAAGAGTTGTATCCCAACGAGGACTACAGCGTCAAGGCTTTCCTGATGATGGCCGACAAGAGCAAACGAGCCGACATAGACGGTCTGAACCAACTGTTCAAGATAGAGAAGAACCAACAAGGTCGTGCTGAAGCCGTGATGGCATCCGATGCTCGCCAACGGATAGCAGAAAGTAAGGTGCAGGTGGTAACACCTTTTGATGTAGATGAACTCTGCGATACCATTATTGCTGGCGAAACCACTGAGCAGACAACAGATAAGAATCCTACCTGCATGGGGATGCGCTTTGTGCCGTTTATCCATTGGGTAGCCGATTTCTATTGCAATGGCCAACGTTGTCCTGCACCAATAGAACTGGCAGGCAAATGCCTGAAGTGCGAGTTCCATTGCATAGCCGATAGCGACAAGAAGGATGGTAAGCGTGAATGCTGGCTGACACAGGTAACAGAAGACGATTATGATCATCGTCCGCTCATCGCCACCCTGAACGGTAGCAGTCTGAGCACCAATCGTGGAAAATGGGTGAGCGAGGGGAAATACTTCATGGACCAGTTGACGGAAACGGAACTGAAGCCCTTTAACGAGAAGACACCTGATGCCCCAGGTTTGGATGACTATCAGCGAAAATGGCTGCAGATAGGTATGGAAACGAAGAACGAAGACATCCTGAGCCGATTCAGAGAGCATCTGAATGGCAATATCTATCTGGACGTAGATGGACTGCGCACAGAAATGGCCAAGTGGAAGTACCCATTGCACATGATTGACTTCGAAACCACAGCCGTTGCCCTGCCTTATTATATTGGTATGAAGCCCTACGAGCAAGTGGCTTTTCAGTTCTCGCACCATATCATCTACGAGGATGGACGCATTGAGCATGCCGGACAGTATCTGAACGAAGATGTGACGAAGTTCCCCAATTTCGAGTTTGTACGCGAGCTACGTCGGCAGTTGTCTCATGACGAAGGCACCATATTCCGCTATGCTACCCACGAAAACAGCATCTTGCGCGCTATCGCTGGTCAGTTGGCCGATAGCAATGAACGAGACAAGGACGAGTTGATAGCCTTCATTCGCAGTATCACCCACGAAAAGGACAAAAACCACAATCTGGTGTATCAGGGCGAACGCGATATGGTGGACCTGTTGCAGGTCGTCAAGCGCTACTTCTACCAACTGGACGAGATGCACGGCAGCAACAGCATAAAACAGGTCCTGCCAGCCGTATTGAACAGTAGCGACTATCTGAAACAGAAGTACTGCCAGCCTATTTATGGCTCCATCATCCCAAGCTGTAACATCAAAGAGACGGAACCTTTGGCATGGATTAAGTTGGAAGCCGACGGTCACGTAGACAGTCCTTACCACCAATTGCCTTCAGTAGGCGCGCTGATAGGCATGAGCGAAGAAGAGATGGAACAGATGGAACAGCTATCCACTGACGAGAAGGATTTCGAAGTGGCCAACGGTGGTGCCGCCTTGACAGCCTACAACAAGCTGATGTTCTGCGAGGGCCAAGGCATGAACGACGCCCTACGACAAGCCCTGCTGCGCTATTGCGAGCTCGACACGATGTCTATGGTATTCATTTGGGAGTACTTTCACGATATGGTTACAAAGAAGAAATGAGGCTTGAAAATTCAAACCTCATTTCTTCTTTAATACTCATCCTCGTTGAAAAGGAAGTCTTCTTTGGTGGGGTAGTCAGGCCAGATTTCTTCGATACTTTCGTAGATATCGCCTTCGTCCTCTATTTCCTGTAGGTTCTCCAGTACTTCGAGCGGAGCGCCGGAACGGATAGCATAGTCTATCAGTTCGTCCTTGGTTGCAGGCCAAGGAGCATCTTCTAATTTTGAAGCTAATTCAAGTGTCCAATACATAGTCTTAATTATTATTGTTTCTGAATTCGTCCGCAAAAGTAATATTTTTTTTCTTATTTACAAGCATTCTGCCATATTTTTTCTTCGATTCCTTGAAGAAAATTCAACTTTTTGGCTAAAACGAACAAATAATCGCTTAGTCGATTGACGTATTGCTGCACTTCTGGTGACACTATAGCCACTTCAGAAAGGGCAACGATGCAACGCTCGGCACGCCTGCAGACGGTTCGGCAGACATGAGCCTGAGAGGCCTCCCGGCATCCTCCTGGCAATACGAAACCCTGGCATTCGGGCAGTTCGTGCATGATGGTGTCAACCTCGTGCTCCAGCAGCTCTGTCTCTCCTTCAGGCAGGTGGGCCGACGGATAGAGTGGTGTTTCCGACTGGTCGGTGGCCAAATTGGTGCAGACGTTGAACAGGCAGTTCTGTATGCGGATCACCATCTGCTGCTCATGGCTGTCGGCAGCCAGCATCGAGGCCAGGAGTCCCAGGTGTGCACTGAGTTCATCGACCGTGCCGTATGCTTCCAGGCGCGGACTGGCTTTTGACACGCGCTGTCCGCCAACCAGTGAGGTTAGTCCCTGGTCGCCGGTGCGCGTGTAAACTTTTGTTATTTTCATATTAGTAGCGTTTTAAAAATTAATGCGGTAGTTGTGTTTGTAGCGTTGAGTATCGAAAAATACGATACCGCAATAGTAGAGGTCGAAGGTGGTGCCCGTACGGCTGTCTCGCTCAATGGCATGCCAGGCTTGCCAGTTGCGGTAGATACCTTCTACGATGATGACAGACAGCTGTTGGCAATAGGGATAGAGCTGGGCTAACCGTGCGTGCTGATCGATACCGATACGGGCCAGTTGTAGCGGTTGGCCGTCAGGTTCGGAGACAATCTGGGACTTATGGCATCCGGCCTGGAACCATGGTTGGAAGTTGTCGGTGATGATGGTGGCAGGCTGTCGCCAGTTGGCTATGCGCAGATATAGTTTTCCAAGATGACGCTTGAGCCAGTCCGGCTCATGCAGTTCGGCGTAGGCATAGTAGGGTGCGTGCTCGTTGACCACTTGGCGCACAAAGGCAAAGTCTGAGGGCGACTGGATGCCAAAACCCTGACAACGGTGAATGCGGCTCAACCATACGAGCCATTGACGGAGTGGACTCATAGTATGCTAATATTCGATGTAAGGTTCTAACCGCTGGATGGCCTCGTCGGTGAAGTCTTTGCTGAGGCGTAGCTCGCTGAGGCTTTTGATGTTGCCATGCAGTCGGCGATAGTCAGTGATGGCCTTGGCCTGATAAAAGTTGATATAAGGATGGCGGCGCAGCTGTTGCAGCGTGAGCCGGTTGACGTTCAACCGCTTAGGTGCAGCATTGGCAATGACAAAATATTTTTTGGCATCCTTGGGCAGGTCGTCAATCTCGTCCAGTTGGTTGACGCTGACATACCCCCCTAACCGTTGGCCATAGCGCATGATTTCGGCAGCGTAGTAGGAGCCGATGCCAGGCACTTTCTTCAGTTGGGTGGTATCAGCAGTATTCAGCACGACGTGCTCGTCGGCCTTGAGCTTGACAGGATAGCGCAGCGTGTCGCGCTCTGACGGTTGGCGGTCTTTCACCAGTGTGGATGCGGGCAGATAGTCGCTGGAGATGCGTATAAAGGGCTCCAGTTCGCGATATTGTTTGACGGTCAGCCCATAGAGTCGTGCAAAGTCCTCCTTCTGCCTGTAGATGCCGCCCCTGGCGCGATACTTATATATATTACGCACCTGCCAGGGTTGCAGGCCAAGGCGCAGCAGTTGTGTGCTGTCGGCGGTGTTAGGGTCGAACGGAAAGCGCTCAACTCGTCGTTCCGGCGTGGCATAATACTGTGTTGGTCGTTCGGCGCGGGTGTGTCTACGCTGACCGGATATGCTGTCGGCAGTAGGTCGTTGTGTTTCGTCCGTATCGTTGCCAAACACCCAAAAGAAGGCAGTAAAGGCCACTGCCAACATCAGGAGTGCAATTGCTATCTTACGGTCGTTGTTAATCATATAATTCCCAGTTGGTGGAGGAAGACGAGCACGATGCAAATCGGACAGACAAATCGGACTGCGAAGAGAAAGAACAGAAAGAGGCGCTCGCCGTGGTGGCCCCTGTTGGTAAATTCGTCGTGAGCTATCTGCCTCGGTATGTACCAGCCTACGAAGAGGCAGGCCAGCATGGCACCTGTCGGCAGCATGAAGTTTGCCGTCAGCTTGTCGCAAAAGTCCATGACGGAGAGGCCCAGGATTTTCAGTTCGTCCACAGCCCCAACCGAGAGTGAGCAGACGATACAGATAATCGATGCCACGGCGGTGATGATCCAGGCGGAGCGCCGTCGGGGCAGGTTCCATTCTTCCGTAAAGAATGCCGTTCCTATCTCGTGCATGGAGATGGTTGACGTGAGAGCCGCGAAGACCAGCAGGGCAAAGAACATGAGGCTGACCACGTAGCCCACGGCAGGCATAGCGGCAAAGGCCTGCTGAAACACGTTGGGCAGGGTGATGAAAATCAGAGAGGGCCCAGAGTCTGGACTGATGCCGACCGATGCCGCCGCAGGGAAAATCATCAGGCCGGAAAGGATGGCTATCAGCGTGTCGAGCAGGGCTATCTGAACGGCAGACGCCTGCAGGTTGGTGTCGCGTGAGAAATAGCTGGCATAGGTGCACAGGCACGCGGTGCCTAACGACAGCGAGAAAAAGGCCTGTCCCAGTGCATCCAGCATGACGTGGCTTGACAGCTTGCTGAAGTCCGGCTTGAACAGGAACCGCACGCCCTCCATGGCTCCAGGCAGAAGGCACGAGGCAACCACCAGGATGACCAACAGCACGAACAGGATGGGCATAAGCATTTTAGAGGCTCGCTCGATGCCGCCACGGACACCCCTGACTACCACCAGGTGGGTCAGCAGGATAAAGACTGCGCCTAACAATACCGGTCGTATGAGGTCGCAGGCAAAGGTGGTGAAATAAGTCTTCACATAGTTGGCATCGCCAATGAGCTGTCCGGCTAACGACGCATAAAGGTACTGCAGGCACCATCCGGCCACAACGGCATAGAAACCCAGGATGATGGTTGAGGTGAGGATGCCCAGATAGCCCACCAGTTTCCATGGGCGCCCGCCGGACAGCTTGTCGTAAGCCGCCGCTGCATTGGCCTGGGCATGGCGCCCGACGATGAACTCACTAATCATGCCCGGCAGTCCGAGTAGCAGGATGCAGACGATGTAAACCAGGATAAATGCTGCACCGCCGTTCTCGCCCACCATATACGGAAACCGCCAGACGTTACCCAGTCCGACAGCACTGCCTGCCGTAGCCAGCACGATGCCTATTTTGCTGCCGAAATTACCGCGATTACTCATTCTTTGTTAATTGATCATTATTACAGCATTCCTAACTGATGCAGGAAGATGAACAGGATGGCCAACGGGCAGACATACTTGATGAGCAGCAGATAGGGGTGGAAAAAACGTCCGCGCAACGTTCCCCAGTTGGTGAACTCGTCGCGCACCAGTTTGTGGGGCAGGAACCAGCCAATGAAGATGCAGGTCATGAAACCTACGAGGGGCAGGAATATCTGTCCGGTGACGAAGTCGAACCAGTCGAACAGCGATTTACCAAATATTGACAAGCCCTCGACGGCACCAAGCGACAGCGAGCAAAAGGCTCCGATGACGGCGGTGGAGACGGTGACAACAACTGCTGCTTTCCTGCGCGTGATGACCATCTCCTCCTGCAAGAAAGCCGTAGACACCTCATGGAGGGATATCAGTGACGTCAGGGCTGCCAGCGACAACAGCACAAAGAACAGCAGCGACACCAGATAGCCCACGACAGGCATGGCGCCGAAGGCCTGCTGGAAAACGTTGGGCAAGGTGATGAAGATGAGCGACGGCCCTGAGTCGGGATTGACGCCTACAGAGAATGCAGCGGGGAAAATCATGAGTCCGGCCAGGATGGCCACCAGACAGTCGATGACAGCTATCTGCACGGCAGATTTGGTGAGGTTGGTTTGCTTCGAGAAGTAGCTGGCATAGGTACACAGACATCCCATGGCTATGCTCAACGAATAGAACGACTGGCCCAGGGCAGCCAGGAAGACATTGCCGTTAATCTTTGTGAAGTCGGGCTTGAACAGGAAGTTGATGCCCTTCTCAGCCCCAGGCAGCATGCAGGATGCAACCACAATGACGAGTAGCAGCAGGAAGAGGGTTGGCATCATTGCCTTCGATGCCCTTTCTATACCATCGCGTACGCCGTTCTTGATTACCAGGTAGGTGATGCCAAGAATGATAACCGTCCAGAACACGGGTTTTATCGGGTCAGACGATAGCGAGGCAAAGTATTGCCGGAAGTATTCGGGCGAACCCGTCATGTGGCCAATCAGTGAGGCCCAGATGTACTGCAGGCACCATCCTGCCACTACGGCATAGTAGCCTGTAATGAGGAATCCCGTCAGCACACCCATGTATCCGATGACGGTCCAGAAGCTGCCGCCGGACAGCTTTCTGTAGGCTCGCGCCGTATTGGCCCTGCCTGCACGGCCTACTATGAATTCGCTGATCATGCAGGGGATGCCCAGCAGCAGGACACTGGCCACATAAATAATAATAAAGACAGCGCCGCCATTTTCGCCTGTCATGTAGGGAAATCGCCATACGTTGCCCAGTCCGACAGCACTACCGGCCGTAGCCAGAATGACGCCCAGTTTGCTGCCGAAGTTTACTCGCTCTAGTTTTGCCATTTCAGTTTTTTTCATATTCGCTTGCAAAAGTATAAAATATTTCTTACTTTTGCAACCGAAATGAGAGATATTCTGCAAAAAATGGCGCATTATGTCAAAAAGTACCCCTTCAGCGTCTGTTGTCTGGTGCTGATTTGGGGGTTGTCGCTTTTCCCAATAGCCGAGGTGGAGCCTTTGGAGGGCGTACCCTTTGTTGACAAGTGGACGCACGTCGTCATGTATGGTGGTACGTGCTGTGTCATCTGGACGGAATACGTGCGCAGCCACCTGTCGCTGGACGGCGAGAAACTGCTGTTCTATGCCTGGTTGCTGCCCATCCTGATGAGCGGCGTGCTGGAGCTGCTGCAGGAGTATGCCACGACGTATCGCAGCGGCGAGTGGCTCGACATGGCGGCCAACAGCACGGGCGTCACCCTGGCCGTGGCTTACGGCCTCATGTTCCATGCGCTTCGCCGAAAATAAGCCTCTATTTATATTGTTCTCACTTATTCGTACCTTTTTGCTTTGCAAGAAGGTACGCTACACCTCGGAAATGAAAATAAATCCTAATTTATTTTGCATTTCACTCGGTTTGCAGTACCTTTGCAGATTGAATTGTAAATGACATTGTGAAATGAACGAAAAATTCAATAAGACGCTGAAATCGGTTGAGACGGAAGACTGGCTTGATTTGCACGTAGTACGCCCGTTCTGTTACTATTGGGCCGTTTTCTTTGCCAAGCTCGGCATTCATCCCAACACCGTTACCATCCTTTCTATGTTCATCGGTGCTGCCAGTGCCATCTTCTTCGGTTGTGGCAGCTTCTATTATTCTGGCACGTGGGGACTCGTCATGAACGTCATCGCCATCCTGCTGCTCTGTCTGGCCGACATCTTCGACTGCACCGACGGGCAGCTGGCTCGCATGACGGGCAAAAAGAGCCGCCTGGGTCGCATCCTCGACGGTGTGGCCGGCTTTGCCTGGTTCATCCCCATCTACCATGCGCTGGTCTACCGGTTCTATATCCATCATGACTTGGAGTTCGGATGGTTAGGCATTGCCGATACACCTGAGAATGCGCTGATAGCAACGGCTATAGTTTACGTATTAGGAATCATTTCGGGTGTCGCCGGACTGGCTGGCCAGCAGCGACTGGCCGATTACTACATCCAGGTACACCTTTTCTTCCTGAAGGGCGAGAAAGGGTCCGAACTGGACAACTCGAAGCGCCAGCAGGAGATTTACGACCAGATGGACGAGCATACGCCTGCCGCTGAGCGCTATTTTCAGAAGTCGTATATCGACTATACCCGAAAGCAGGAGAAGCGCACGCCGCAGTTCCAGCGCCTGATGCAGACAATCCGCGAGAAGTTCGGCACTGCCGACAACATCCCTGAGTCTGTTCGCCGCGAGTTTCATGATGCCTCGCTGCCCGTCATCAAGTGGAACGGACTGCTGACCTTCAATTTCCGTTCGTTCTGGCTGTTCCTGTTCTGCCTGCTCGACGTCCCTGTCATGAACTTCCTGTGGGAGATCGTGGCCATGGGCCTGCTGGCATGCTACGTCAACCAGCGTCACGAAGCCTTCTGCAAGCGCATTGCCGATAAATTGTAAACAAGATGGTCTGGTCCAAACAACGGCTCAATAATCTCTTCTTCATCGTCGGCGTGGCAGCCGTGGTGGTCATGCTGCTGACGTTCGATGTCAGCTTCGTCGAGCTTTGGCAGCACCTGTGCCATGCAGGCTACTGGCTCATACCCATCGTTGGCGTCTGGTTTTTTGTCTATGGCCTCAACGCGCTGGCCTGGCAGTCCATTATCGAGGGCAACCTGGGAGGCAAGTCGCCCGTCAGCTTCTGGCGCATCTATCGCCTGACCATCACGGGCTATGCCTTGAACTATGCCACGCCCGTAGGCGGGCTGGGCGGTGAACCGTATCGCATCCTGGAACTGTCGAAGGATATTGATAAAGAGCATGCCACGTCGAGCGTCATCCTCTACGCCATGATGCATTTCCTGGCCCATTTCTGGTTTTGGTTTGTCAGCATATTCATCTATCTGGCCTTGGTGGCCGTAGGCGATATGCCCATCAATACGTTTATCGCTACCGTGCTGGGCGTCATCGTGGTGTTCTGCCTCCTGGCTTTCTATCTGTTCTCCAGAGGCTACCGTAACGGCCTTGTAAAGTATGTGCTGGGGCTGCTGAGCCGTATTCCCGGTTTGCGGCGCTGGACGCTGCGCTTCTGGGCGCGCCATTCGGAAGCCATCGAGAATATTGACCGGCAGATAGCCTCGCTCCGAGGCCAGGACCGTGAAGCCTTCTACAAGAGCCTGCTGCTGGAGTTTCTGTCGCGAGTGCTGCAGAGTTCCGAGGTGCTGTTTATGCTGTTGCTTTTTGGTATTGACAACGGAGGCGGTCTGGCCGGCATCATGCTGACCTACCTTCACTCCATACTCATCGTGGCGTTTACCACGCTGTTTGCCAACCTGATAGGTTTCCTGCCCATGCAGCTTGGCGTCCAGGAGGGCGGCTTTGTGCTCTCCATCGCTGCGTTGGGGCTCTCGGCAGCCTTGGGCATATTCGTAAGCATCATCTGCCGTGTGCGCGAAATCATCTGGATCATTGTCGGTATCATGTTGATGAAACTTAAATAAGAAAGATATATAATTATGGAAAAGCAAATGAATTATCTCGACAGAAACGAGTTTAATTTTGAACCAAGTCAAAAGGTTGTCGACGCTATTAAGAATTTCGACCCTAAGACGCTGTGCTTCTACACCCGCATCTATGACGAGGGCAAGAAGAGCGTCATCAGCGTGCGACTCAGCGAAATCTATCACGTCCCCGAGGAGCAAGTGCTACTGACGTACGGCGGCGAGGACATGCTGAAGAATGCCATCCACTACTTCCTGATGCTGGGCGACAACAAGAAGATACTGATTCCGGAGTTCTCCTGGTGGTACTACAACCGCGTGGCCTCCGAGTGTGGCGGCACCTTCGAGATGTACCCCCTTCACGAGTTGGACGACACCTTCGCCTATGATGTCGACGAGGTGATAGAGTACACCAATCGCGTCCACCCCCGCATGCTGTTGCTGGCCTCGCCCAACAATCCCACCGGCAACGGACTGACACCCGAGGAGACCGGCCGCATCATGGAGCACATACCCGCAGACACGATGGTACTCATCGACGAGGCTTACGCCAGCTTCATCTCTACCGATACGGACTATATCGCTCCGCTGGTCGAGAAATACAATAACCTGATTATCTCGCGCACGCTGTCAAAGTTCTATGGCCTGCCAGGACTGCGCTGTGGCTACGGCTTCATCGGCAAGGGTCACGACCAGTTCCTGAGCTATGTCAACAAGTATCTGGGCTACAACCGCTTCTCTGAGGCCGTGGCACTGGCAGCACTCGACAGCGATGACCACTATCGCCGCGTAGCCGACGACATGGAGTGGGGCCGCCAGCTGTATAAGAAGGCACTGGGCTCGCTGCCCGGCTTCAAGGTCTATAAGAGCGTGGCCAACTTCATCCTGATCAAGTACCCCATAGAAATCAAGGACCAGCTGATGCAGGCCCTGAAGATTCAGGACTACAAGATCAAGTTCATGGGCGACAAAGGCCTGGAGTCCTGTCTGCGCATCACGCTGGGCCGCAAGGAGCAGACGCAGACCGTGGTCGACACCATTCTTAAAGTGATAGGTGAGAGGTGAAAAGTGAGAGGTGAGAACTGAGAGGTATGATTACTTTGGATGTGGATTTGTAAAACGAATAGAATATTGAATCATGACGCAAGAAGAAAAGACCCTGTTGGAGGAACGCATCGTTGACGTCCTGAAGACCGTCTACGACCCTGAGATTCCTGTCAACATCTACGACCTGGGCATGATTTACAAGATTGATGTCCAGGACGACAGCAGTGTTGACCTTGACATGACCTTCACGGCTCCCAACTGTCCTGCTGCCGACTTTATATTAGAAGACGTACGCACGAAGGTCGAGTCGGTCGACGGTATCAAGGGTGCCAACGTCAACCTGGTGTTCGAACCGGCCTGGGACCAGTCCATGATGTCTGAAGAGGCAAGGGTCGAGCTGGGATTTGACTGATATGAATCTATCAATTAATGATGCTGACGAACTGGTTAAGATATTGGTTAGGTCCATTAAAACACTTAAGGGGCAACAGTAATCACACCTCTCAGTTCTCAGTTCTCAATTCTCAGTTATGAAAAATGTATATTTCTTATCCGATGCCCATCTGGGCTCACTGGCCATCCCCCACCAGCGCATGCAGGAGCGGCGTCTGGTGCGCTTCCTTGACAGCATCAAGGAGAAGGCCGCTGCCATCTATCTGCTTGGCGACATGTTCGATTTCTGGTACGAATACAAGTACGTTGTGCCCAAAGGCTTCACCCGTTTCCTTGGCAAACTGTCGGAGCTGACGGACATGGGCGTCGAGGTGCATTATTTCACCGGCAACCACGACATCTGGGCCTACGACTACCTGGCTAAGGAGTGTGGCGTGACGCTCCATAAGAAGGAGGAGACGACGGAAATCTACGGCCACGAGTTCTTCCTGGCTCACGGCGACGGCATGGGCGACCCTAACAAGTCGTTCAAGGTCATCCGCGCCGTCTTCCATAACCGCGTGTGCCAGTGGCTCTTCTCGGCACTCCATCCGCGCTGGGGCATGAGCTTCGGACTCAACTGGGCCAGGCACAGCTACATCAAGCACAAGGAGAACAACGACGTCTATTATCTGGGAGAGGACAAGGAGCACCTGGTGCTCTTTGCCAAGAACTACATCCAGGAGCATCCCAACATCGACTACTTCATCTTTGGCCACCGCCACATAGAACTCGACATCAAGCTGGCCCGCCCTGTCGAGGTACCAGGCCACAAGGCGCGCATGATGATTCTTGGCGACTGGATCAGCCAGTTCACCTACGCCGTCTACGACGGTGAGCACATGTTCCTCGAGGAGTATGTAGAGGGCGAGAGCCGGCCATAGCCCTTTTTAGTCATCAGCCTGCTGAATGGTGAGCGACAGCAGGTAGTAAGTGGCCAGGATGACGCCATAGAGCGAGACGGTGAGGCCGACGGACGGGTGGAGGCCATCGATGGTGGCGCCAGGCATGGCGGCTATATATAATAAGGTGGCGTTCAGCCCGGTGACGACCCACGACAGCACGATGCCCAGAGGGGGCAGGAGCAGGGTGGCCAGCGTCAGGTAGAGGATGGCCGTGGCGGCAGGGATGACGATGAAGTTCGTCAGCAGGAAGTAGCACGAGAAGCGGCCGAAGTAGTAGGCTATGAGCGGTGCCACCCCAATCTGGGCAGCCACGGATACCGCTACCATGCTCAGCAGCCACCTCGCGAGGCGGTGGGTCATCAGGTAGCGGGCAGAGACGGGCCTTAAGAACAGCGGCACAAACAGCAGGATGCAGAAGACGGCCATGAACGACATCTGGAACCCGACATCGAACAGCGCCCGAGGCGACACCAGCAGCATGGCAATAGCGGTAAAGGCCAGTGTGTTGACCGACATGCGGCGACGGTGGCCCAGGGCCAGCAGTGCATAGACGGTGAGCATGACGGCTGCGCGCACGACGCTGGTCGGCATGCCTACCAGGAAGACGAAAGCCCAGATGCTGATAATCATGATGACCTGCGTGACGGTTTGCCAGCGGCGTCCCACCACCAGCATGGACAGCAGTGTATAGATGATGCCGAGGTGCAGGCCGCTCAGGGCCAGGACGTGCGAGGCACCGGTCCGTGAGTAGGTGTCCTTGAGGTCGTGCGTCAGGGCGGACTTGTCGCCCAGGGCCATGGCCGCCACCACGGCGTAGGCATCGGTGGTAAGGCCTGCCGACTCTAAGCGTTGCAACAGGCGGGACCGCTGGTTCAGAAAGTACTGCCGGGTGCGCTCCACGCGCTGGCCCACCAGCGTTCCTCTTCCATCATCCCTCATCCATCTTCCATCATCCCTCATCCATCTCCCATCATCCATACTGACCACCAGCACGCCCAGCACCACCATACAGAGCATGATGGCCACCGTCTGCGACTGCCGCCAGCGCCCCATCAGTGCCGTGGTGGCGACCATGACGGCCAGCACCAGCAGGCACCAGCCTACTGGCGGCTGGAGGTGGCTGCCTAAAACAATACCCGCCATCAGCGAGACGGCGGGTATCAGTAGTGGTGCTTTATGAAAGACGTTCAATGTTCAACGTTCAATGTTCAACGTTCAATCTGTTATCAGGCACTGGCCCGTCATGTCAGCCGGCTGCTCCAGTCCCATGATGTGGAGGATGGAGGGTGCCACGTCGGCCAGACGACCGTCCTTCACCGTGGCCGAGTTGTTGTTGGTGACATAGATGAAGGGTACGGGGTTCAGTGAGTGGGCCGTATTGGGCGTGCCGTCCGGATTGATGGCGTTGTCGGCATTGCCGTGGTCGGCTATGATGATGGCCTCGTAGTCGTTGGCCTTGGCGGCCTCGATGACCTCGCGCACGCAGTTGTCGACGGCCCAGACGGCCTTGGCTATGGCGTTGTAGACGCCCGTATGGCCCACCATGTCGCCATTGGCGAAGTTGACCACGATGAAGTCGTACTCCTGGGTGTTGATGGCACCTACCAGCTTGTCCTTGACCTCGTAGGCCGACATTTCGGGCTTCAGGTCGTAGGTAGCCACCTTGGGCGAAGCCACCAGGATGCGGTCCTCACCCTCGTAGGGAGCCTCGCGTCCGCCGTTGAAGAAGAAGGTGACGTGGGCGTACTTCTCGGTCTCGGCGGTGTGCAGCTGCTTCTTGCCCAGCTTCGAGAGGTATTCGCCCAGCGTGTCCTCTACGTTCTCCTTGGGGAAGAGGATGTGGACGCCCTGGAACTTGGCGTCGTAGGGCGTCATGCAGTAGTACTGCAGGTTGGGTATGGTCTTCATGCCGTGCTCAGGCATGTCCTCCTGGGTCAGCGCAATGGTCATCTCCTTGGCGCGGTCGTTACGGAAGTTGATGAAGATGACGACGTCGCCCTCCTCAATGCAGCCGTTGACCGTGGCGTTGTGGATGGGCTTGATGAACTCGTCGGTCACGCCGTCGTCATACGACTCCTGCATGGCCTGCACCATGTCCGTGGCCTGCTTGCCCGTGCCGTTGACTATCAGGTCGTAGCCTTCCTTGACGCGCTCCCAGCGCTTGTCGCGGTCCATGGCGTAGAAGCGGCCCACGATGCTGGCGATGGCAGCATCGTTGTCATGGCAGACCTTGGTGACCTGCTCAATGAATCCCTTGCCGCTGTGGGGGTCGGTGTCGCGTCCGTCCATGTAGCAGTGGACGAAGACCTGCTGCTTCAGCCCGTAGGCCTTGCCAATCTCGATGAGCTTGAAGAGGTGGTCCAGGCTGGAGTGTACGCCGCCGTCCGAGCAGAGGCCCATCAGGTGGAGCTTCTTGCCCTGCTCCTTGGCGTAGGTATAGGCAGCCTTCACCTGCGGGTTCTCCATGATGGAGCCGTCCTTGCAGGCGCGGTTAATCTTGACGAGGTCCTGATAGACGATGCGGCCCGCACCGATGTTCAGGTGGCCCACCTC
This sequence comes from Prevotella sp. UBA3757, assembly GCA_002371715.1. Lineage (GTDB taxonomy): Bacteria > Bacteroidota > Bacteroidia > Bacteroidales > Bacteroidaceae > Prevotella. The sequence goes on along the minus strand of DFGF01000075.1, from coordinate 2,914 downwards.
TGAGTTGCCCATCTGGCCGTCGGGCAGTCCGACGTCTTCGCCCGATGCTGCGAGCTGAGAGTGAGCTGATGTTGCTGTCAACAGGTCGAGGTAGGGTGTCGGCGTGTTGTAGATGACGTCGCCCTTACCGTGCTTTCCGATTCCCCATCCGTCGAGAATCATGAGTAATGCTTTCTTTGCCATAATTTCTATTTTGAAGTTTACGTTCACACTATTTGGGCTGCAAAGGTACGAATAAGTAAGCAAAAAGCCAAATGTTTTTGGCTTTTTCGAACGAGAGAGTACGCTGTATCTTTACTTTTCTCAGCCTTACTCGGCCGTAAACACAAAATCGTGCAGTGTGCAGAGCGACTGCTCCTTGACGGCCGACCGGAAGACAAAGAAGATGGCGTGACGGCCGGCCAGCTGGGCGGGATTGTCGATAGTGGCCGTGAGGTCGGTCTTCTGTCTGGGCATGCCAGCCTTCAGTGCTATCGTGCCGATGCGCCGTCCGCCCTGTGACGCCCAGGGGCGGTCGGCCATGATGTCGATGGTGGCGTCAGCGCCCAGGGGCGTGGCGTTCAGGTGCAGCAGCAGCCGACCCGTCAGCCGCTCGGCATCGAAGCGGAAGTACTTGTAGCCCACGATGCTGCCGTCGGTGTTGTTGACCACGGGATTGGTGTTGTAGCGCAGGTCGTAGGGCTTCTCGTATTTCTCGGCGGGCTTGTAGGTGTCGGCCGTAGTGCGTACCGTGGCTTCAGAGCCGTAGGTGGCTGCCACGTAGGAACCGTAGAACGTGTTGTTGGGCCATTCGTGCGTGGCGGGTTTCGGACCGGTATACCAGCAGGCTATGCCCGCAGAGTGGCGTTCGAAGGGGTCCAGCCCCTCCAGTGCAAAGCCCAGGCTGTTGTATTCGCCCTCACTGATGACGACGCGGCCGCCCGGGCCCTCCTCAACCTTGACGTCGATGGGGGCCACCATAGCTTGGCGGGCATACTCGTTGGTGCCGGTCTGGCGGTGGTAGAAGACGTACCACTGGCCGTTCACCTCGCAGATGGAGCCGTGGGTGTTGCCGTCGGGAGTGGCCGAGGCAATGACGCGTCCCTGCTCGTCCTTTTCGCGGGCACGACCGTCGATGATGGTGCCGCCGTAGGTCCAGGGACCGAGCGGTGCATCGCTGTAGGCATAGGCCAGCGTGTAGTTCGACGTGGGCAGCCCGAACTCGCCGTCCTCGGTGAAGCGGCTGTAGATGAACACGTACTTATCCTTGATCTTGCGGATGCTGGAGGCCTCGAAGAACCGGAACTGTCCCGGCTGGTTACGCCCCGACACCATGTCCTCAATGACCTGCGTGCCAGGCTTGACGGTGGCCATCGTCGCAGGGTCGAACTCCGCAGCGTAGGAGCGTTCGAAGCCCCAGTAGCCGTACACGCGCCCATCGTCGTCGACGAAGACGGCGGGGTCAAACTGCAGCACGCCGTCCGCCGTGTTCGGATTGTCCTTGCTCCAGTTGCACACCTCGAAGGGGCCGTCGGGTCGTGAACTCTTGGCTATCAGCCCGTTGCGCTGTCCGTTCTGGTCATTGGGAAACAGGTAGTAGGTCTTCCGGCCTACCTCGTCGGTCACCAGCGTGACGTCAGGGGCGTAGAGCACGTCGGCCGTGCTGGCCGAGTCGAACGGCTCGCCGTTGGCATTCCTGTCAACCACGAGGATGATGCCGTCGTAGCGCCAGCGGTTCAGGCTGTCGACCGATGCCGACCACACCACCTGGTTGCGCCCGCAGTAGCCGTCCACCAGGTCGTCGTGCGAGCCGTAGACGTAGACGCGGTACTTCCCTGGCTGGTCGGGGTCTTCAAACACGTAGGGCTCGCCGTCGGGAATGTGCTCCCACAGGGGCATGTACGGGTTACCTACCGTGGTGGGTTCCGTCTCGGCGGCTTGCTCCACCTTCTGGCTGCACGCCGTGGCCAGTGCCACGCAGCAGGCAGCTGCAACAATCATGTTCTGGGTCAATCGTTTCTTCATTGCTTCCTTTGGTTTACTAAGTTACTTCGTCTGTTTGTCTAACAGTTATTTCACTGCGGCTGGCCGTAGTCGGTTGCAAAGTTAATGAATTATTCCGACCTTCATCATACTTTTGGGGGAAAATCTATTTGATTTGGTAAAATTCTCACGTCGTATTTATTCTTATCAGGACAATCCATCTTTTTCCTGAAAAATGAGCAGGAAGTTTTGTGCTTCCGGTTTTTTTGTTTATCTTTGCATGCAGATTAAAGTTGTATAGAGCTATGGAGACTATTTCATCATCAGCAAACAGTGTCAGGCAGCTGCCCCTCGGCATTTCCGACTTCGGACTTGTGATTAGACAAGGCTGCTATTATGTAGACAAAACCATGTACATTCCTCGCCTGGAGATGGCGAGCAACTATCTGTTCCTCGTCCGTCCGCGGCGCTTCGGCAAGTCACTGCTGCTGAGCATGCTGAAAAGCTACTACGACATCAACGAGAAAGACCGCTTCGACGAGTACTTCGGACAGCTGTGGATAGGGAGCCATCCCACGCCGTATCGCAACCGCTATGCCGTGCTGCATCTTGACTTCTCGCAGGTGACGGGAACTATCGACGAGTTGAAGGCCAACTTCGATGACTATTGTGGCATTAAGCTTGACGGCTTTGCCCAGCAGTACGAGTATTTGTTCTACGATGGTTTTGCCAATGACATGAAGCAGCGTGATTGGGCTACGAAGAAACTGAATTTCCTCGGCGACCGGGCAAAGTACTACAATGTGCCGCTCTACCTCATCATCGACGAGTACGACAACTTTACCAACACCGTGCTCAACCAGCACGGTCAGGACATCTATACGGGCCTGACGCATGGCGAGGGCTTCTACCGCGACATCTTCAAGCTCTTCAAGCCCAACTTCGAGCGCGT
>DFGF01000102.1 GCA_002371715.1 Prevotella sp. UBA3757 | reverse complement strand
CTCCTCTCTCAAAGAGAGGTGGGGGATGTAGTAGGGGGTGGGTATGGGTGTCGGTAAGTGGCGGGAACGGAGGGGCGGTGTGGTGAAGGTGTGGTGAAGGTGAGTGCGTGACGCAATCTGCCGAGCCATTAGGCATATGGGCGGCGTTGTCCAGGTTTGAAAAACGTTATTTTCTGCTAAAATACAGGTTTGAATTCCGTTAATGCTGTTTTGTAGTTGCTTGATATACAATAGGATAACAGGGACAAATTTTGGGTAGGTACTGGCAAATTAAATAACGAACATATGCAATATCTCAACAGAACAGCAGACATCATGCGATGCATTGGTTGAGTGTAAAGATTGGTGGAAAAGTACCTGAATGGTGATGGATATTGAAATGTTTCTGCCGCTTTTTTTGGCTTTTTGAGAATTAGTTAGTACCTTTGCAAACAAATATTAATTACTTTTTGTTGGATGGCGGCTCATAATGACTTGGGTAAATGGGGTGAAGACCGTGCGGCTGACTATCTTCGGAGCTTAGGCTACACGATTGTTGCGCGTGACTGGAAGTCCGGTCACCGCGACATAGACATCGTGGCCATTGACGGCGACACGATGGTGTTTGTTGAGGTGAAAACGCGTAGTAACCGGAACTACACTGACCCGGAACAGGCCGTCGACTATTTCAAACTGCGTAATCTGCAGTCGGCCATCAATCATTATATTAAATATTTCCATGTAGACAGGGATGTCCGTTTCGATGTTGTCACGGTAGTAGGGACAATGGGGGCTGCTGCTCCTGAGTTTAACCATCTGACGGACGTTCCACTTTATTAGACTTAACCGTATGATGAGAAGAAGAATTGTTGTTAAAGTAGGTTCCAACGTGCTGACACGTGCTGACGGAAAGCTCGACGTGACGCGCATGTCGGCATTGGTCGACCAGATAGCCTGGCTGCGCAGCCAGGGCATTGAGGTCATTCTGGTGTCGAGTGGTGCCATGGCTTCGGGGCGTGGCGAACTGAAGGTGACCCACGACCTGGACAGTGTGGAGCAGCGGCAGTTGTTTTCTGCCGTGGGCCAGGTAAAGCTTGTGGGGCTGTATTACGACCTGTTCAGGGAGTTTCACGTGCATGTCGGTCAGGTGCTGACCATGAAGGAGAATTTCGAGCCAGGCGAGCAGTACCGCAATCAGCGGGCCTGCATGACCGTGATGCTGGAGAACGACGTGCTGCCCATCGTCAATGAGAACGATACCGTCTCGGTGACAGAGCTGATGTTTACCGACAACGACGAGCTGTCGGGCCTGATAGCCCAAATGATGCGGGCCGACACGCTGATTCTGCTGTCGAACATTGACGGCATCTACGACGGCCATCCCGACAGCCCCGATTCGCACATCATTCCGCAGGTGGCTCCCGGCAGCGACCTCTCGCAATATATCAAGGCCGAGAAGAGCGCCTTTGGCCGCGGAGGCATGCACTCAAAATATACCACCGCCACGAAGGTGCAGAAAGCAGGCATTCGCGTCATCATTGCCAATGGCGAGCGCGAGAATATATTAGTAGACTTAGTGCAAGACAAAAACAACGTACCACATACAGAATTCATACCTTATGGAATTGATTGATACATTTAAAAGTGCCAAGGCGGCCAGCCGTTCGCTGGCATTGGTATCTGAGGAGTTGCGAAACGAAATCCTGCTGGCTGTGGCCGATGCCGTGTCAGCCAACAAGGCCCGTATCCTTGAGGCCAACGAGAAGGACCTGATGAAGATGGATTCCAAGAATCCGCTGTACGACCGGCTGCAGCTGACTGCCAGGCGGCTCGACGACATAGCCTCCGACATGCGCCATGTGGCTGGGCTACCATCGCCCTTAGGCCATGTCACCAAGGCGAATACGCTGCCCAATGGGCTTCGCTTGCACCGCGTGTCCGTTCCGTTCGGCGTCATCGGCGTCATCTACGAGGCACGTCCCAACGTGACCTACGACGTATTCTCGCTATGCTTCAAGAGCGGTAATGCCTGCGTGCTGAAAGGCGGTTCGGATGCCGACTTCTCGAATCAGGCTTCGGTGGAGCTGATTCATGAGGTGCTGGAGCATTACGGTGTCGACCCGGCTGTCGTCACCCTGCTGCCTGCCACCCATGAGGCTACCGGCGAGATGCTGAACGCCGTGGGCTACATAGACGTCTGCATCCCACGGGGCGGACGGCGGCTCATTGACTTCGTGCGCGATACGGCCCGCATACCAGTCATCGAGACGGGTGCCGGCGTGGTGAACACGTATTTCGACAAGGACGGCGATTTGGAGAAAGGCAAGGCCATCGTCTGTAATGCCAAGACCCGTCGCGTCAGCGTGTGCAATGCCCTCGACTGCCTGATTATCCATGAGAAGCGGTTGGGCGACCTCTTCGAACTGGTGAAGCCGCTGCTTGACCACAAGGTGACGCTCTACGTCGACGGCCCAGCCTACCAGCTGCTCAAAGGACAATATCCTGAAATCCTACTGCAGCAGGCCACAGCCGAGAGCTTCGGCACCGAGTTCATGGACTACAAGATGGCCGTGCGCACCGTGGCATCGCTTGACGAGGCCTTGGCGCACATCGACCAGTACGGCAGTGGCCACAGTGAGGCCATCATCACCGAGAACGAGCAGGCGGCACGCCGCTTCCAGGCGCACGTCGATGCTGCCTGCGTCTATTGGAATGCCCCCACGTCGTTTACCGACGGTGCCCAGTTCGGCCTTGGCGCTGAGATAGGCATCTCCACCCAGAAGCTCGGCCCCCGTGGTCCCATGGCCTTGGAGGAGATGACTACCTACAAGTGGATTATCGAGGGCGACGGACAGACGCGCCCGTAAGCATCCATTGTTTACCTTTGCAACGATAATTTTAAGTTGAACTATATATGATATATCACCCAATGAGTAACAACTTCCGTTCATTTATTAATGTGGAGGATATCGGCGACCTCCGTCAGGCACTGGCCGAGGCACAGGAGATTAAGAACGACCGATTCAAGTATCAGCATCTGGGCAAGAACAAGACGCTGATGATGATTTTCTTTAATAATTCGCTGCGTACGCGCCTGTCAACCCAGAAGGCGGCCATGAACCTGGGCATGAACGTCATCGTGCTCGACGTCAATGCCGGTGCCTGGAAACTGGAGACGGAGCGTGGCGTCATCATGGATGGCGACAAGTCGGAGCACCTGCTGGAGGCTATCCCCGTCATGGGCTGCTACTGCGACATGATTGGCGTGCGCTCGTTTGCAGGATTGACCGACCGCGAGTATGACTATGCCGAGACGGTGCTCAACCAGTTTATCAAGTATAGCGGCAAGCCCGTCTTCGCCATGGAGACAGCTACCGTCCATCCCCTGCAGGCCTTTGCCGACCTGATAACCATCGATGAGTATAAAAAGGTGGAGCGTCCGAAGGTTGTCCTGACGTGGGCACCCCACTGCCGTGCGCTGCCCCAAGCCGTGCCCAACTCGTTTGCCCAGTGGATGAATGCTGCCGACGTGGACTTCGTCATTACCCATCCTGAGGGCTATGAGCTCGATCCGAAATTTGCTGGCAATGCCCGCGTGGAGTACGACCAGCGCAAGGCCTTTGAGGGTGCCGACTTCATCTATGCCAAGAACTGGTCGAACCCTGGTGTGACGAATCCGGCCGACTACGGCAAGATTACGTCGAAGGATATGTCGTGGACAGTGGATACGGAACACATGTCGTGGACGAATAACGGTAAGTTCATGCACTGCCTGCCTGTTCGTCGCGGACTGATTGTGACCGACGATGTCATTGAGTCGGAAAATTCCATCGTCATCCCCGAGGCAGCCAATCGTGAAATCAGCTGTTCGGTAGTCATCAAGCGTATGCTCGAAGCCCTATGATATCGTTTGACTGCGACTATAATAACGGTGCCCACCCCAAGGTGCTGGAAAACCTGGTCAGGCATAATGATGCCAAACCGACGCCGTATGGCTACGACGAGTTCTCCGAGCGGGCCAAGAAGCGTATCCGTGAGGCCATCGGCATGCCTGACGCACAGATTTTCTTCCTGACGGGTGGCACCCAGACCAATGCCACCACCATCGACTCGATGCTCTATCAGTACGAAGGTGTCATCTGTGTCGGTTCGGGCCACATCAATGTGCATGAGGCTGGAGCCGTAGAGTTTACCGAGCACAAGATTATTACCATTCCCGACTCTGAGGGGAAGATGGAAGCGCGACAGCTGCACCAGTATCTGGACGACTTCCATCATGATGGTAACCGCGACCATGCCGTACACCCCGGTCTAGTGTATATCACCTTTCCCACCGAGCTTGGCACGCTCTATACGGCGCGCGAGTTGGACGAGCTGTATCAGGTCTGTCAGCGTTACGATATTCCATTGTATATCGACGGGGCCCGGCTGGGCTATGGCCTGATGGCCGAGGGCTGCGACATCACTATGCCCTATCTGGCCCGCCATTGCGACGTGTTCTACATCGGAGGAACTAAGATTGGGGCTTTGTGTGGTGAGGCTGTCGTCTTCACCAACCGCCGTGCCCATAAGCATTTCTTCAGCATCCAGAAGCAGCACGGTGCCGTCATTGCCAAGGGTGCGCTGATAGGCTTGCAGTTTGAGGCCCTCTTTACCGACAACCTCTATCTCGACCTGGCGCGTCATGCCATCGAGATGGCCATGGTGATGAAGGGTATCTTCAGGGAGAAAGGTTACGAGTTCTGGCTCGACTCGCCTACCAATCAGCAGTTTGTCATCCTGCCCAATGAGAAAGTGGATGCGCTGGGCGACAAGGTCGGGTTCAGCCATTGGGGACAGACCACTGGGCATCGCACCATCTGCCGTTTTGTCACCAGTTGGGCAACGACACCCGACGAGCTTGAAGAATTGAAGCGCCTACTGTAGGCGCTTCATGAGTTTACGGGCTTTCTTCTCCGTCTTGCTGAGAATCTTGTCGGGCTGCCAGCAGCCGTACACGTTTTCTATCGTGTAGGCGGCAGCTTGGTCGGCTGTCAGTATGGTTTCATCCGTACATTTGCTCTCCGTCGTGATTTCCTTGTTGCCGTCGGTCTTCTTCTTGGTCATGGCAAAGGTCAGCACATTACTCTTCGGCGTGATGTCGCGCCCCTGGGCGTCCATCGTGCCGTATTCCTTGAAGTCACTTCGTACGGTGCTCATACCCCTGACGTCGAAGCGGTTCTTGTTCAGCTTCTCAGGCGTCAGCAGGGTGGTGTAGAGGAATGCGCAGTGGGGCGTCTTGTTCCATCCTCGGGCATACTCGAAGTCCGAGACGATATTTTCAACCGTGCAGCGGTTGAATATGTAGCCCCATTGGGTGAGCGACGTTCTCGGTGCTGCTATCACGTTGCGTCCGCTGCCGTCGGCGGTGCGCTTCTCGGTCACTATCCTGCAACGCTCAAACCATACGTCGCCAGCACCACATATAAAGTCTACCGTACCGTGAATCTCTGAGTCCTGGAAGTAGAGCTGGCAGTCCTCTCCGTCACTATAGTAAGTGTCCTGATACGACAGCAGCCGCACGCGGTTGCAGATGGTACGCGTGCCCTTGTCATGCAGTGTCACGGCGCGTCCTGCTGATCCGGCGACATAGTAGTCGAGGGCATTCTTCAGCGTCATGTCCTGCAGGTAGTTGTTCGAGCCTCGGTTCTGGAAGATGGCAGTCTTTGAGATGCCCTCATCCTTGGTGTCAGGTTTGTTCTGGATGATGGTACCCTCCATGCTCTGCCCTATCAGGGCTATGTTGTGGCCGGTGATGCGTGTCAGCACCGTCTTGCCCAGGTCGTAGAATCCGTCGGGAATCAGTATGAAGAGCTGCTTGGCGTTCTTGTCAGCGTTCAGTTTGTTAGCCTGTCCGATAGCCTCTATCAGGCTTTTGGCGTCGCCCTTCTTTACTGTTATCACTTGCTGTGCTTTGCTGGCAGCACCGACCAGCAGGCATAAGGCCAGTAGAACATATTTTTTCATAGTCAGTTCATTTTATATTGTTTTTTGAGTTTTTTGCTTTGCTTCTCCAGGGTCTTCAGCTCCCTGTCAGGCTGCCAGTCGCCGAAGATGCGCTCCAGCGTGTATTGTTTGGCTTCCTGCTTGCTCATGATGGTCTCTGCCACGAAGGGGTGGGTGTGGTCTCTGAGCGTAAAGGTCACCACGTTGCTCTTCGGGGTAATGTTGCGTCCCTGGGCATCCATCGTGCCGTACTCCTTGAAGTAGTTGCTCGAAATCTTCATGCCTTCGTCTTCAAAGCGTGTCGGCTCCAGTTTCTCGGGCGTCAGCAGGGTGGTGTAGAGCCATACGCAGCGCGGGTCGGTGTGCCACGAGCGTCCGTAGTTGAACATCGACACCTTGTTCTCTATCGTGCAGCGGTTGAAGACATAGCCCCAGGGTGTGTCCGAGGTGCGGGTGGCGGTGATGATGTTGACGCCATCGCCGCCCAGGGTGCGCTTCTCCGTCACGATGCGGCAACGTTCGAACCATACGTCGCCGGCTCCGCAGATAAAGTCGATGGTGCCGTGAATCTCCGTGTCCTGCATGTAGTGCTGGCATTTCTCGTTGTCGGAATAGTAAGTGTCCTGATACGACAACATACGTACGCGGTTGCAGATGGTGCGCATACCTTTGTCCTGCAGGCATACGGCTCGCCCGTCGGGCACTGCGGCATAATAGTCCAGGTCGTTCTTCAGTGTCAGGTCCTGATAGTAGTTGTTGCGTCCCCGGTTCTGGAAGACGGCCGTCTTGCTGATGCTTTCAATCTTGACGTCGGGCTGGTTGCGGATGATGGTGCCCTCCATGCTCTGTCCTATTACAGCCACATTATGCCCCGAAATGCGTGTCAACACCGTCTCGCCCAAATCATACAGACCGTCGGGTATCAGTATGAACAATCGTTCCGACAGCGTGTCGGCATTCTCTGCGTTGGCACGGCTGATGGCGTCAAGTAGGCTTTGCGCGCTACTCTTTTCCACAACGATAACTTTCTGTGCTTTAGTGGCCAGTGCTACCGTCAAACAGGCTACCATCAGTAGAATTTGTTTCATTTTGGTTAGTTTTGTGTGCAAAAGTACGAAAAAATTTTGAGATTACAAAAATTTTTTGTACTTTTGCACCCGCTAACGAGAAATCGGGATGTAGCGCAGTTGGTAGCGCACTACGTTCGGGACGTAGGGGTCGGGCGTTCGAGTCGCCTCATCCCGACAATCACAAAGTCGGAAAGCAGAGGAAGTGACTGAACATCAGTCACTTCCTTGTTTTTAATCTGAATTGCAATTAAATTTTTGGCGGTTACAAGGGGGCAGGAGCGATATGTAAATTTGTTGCTCGCCCTCTCATATAATTACTGAAATGAAACACCAGACAAAGAAAAATCGAATAAACAAAGAATTCGCATAAAATAACATGAAGTGCAACCCTTTAAACGAGAAAAGAAGTATGAGTCCTTATATAAATAGCAAAACATTTGGGTGATTCAAAGAATTGGAGTAACTTTGCAGCCAAACAACCACTAACGATGGAACAGAAATTCGGAAAAAACAGTATTGACATTGAGGTGC
>DFGF01000071.1 GCA_002371715.1 Prevotella sp. UBA3757 | reverse complement strand
ATCACCAGCGGCCAGTGTTTGGGAAAATTGCTTTGTCGTTTACTATAAGTTCATGAGCGTGTCTTTTTAGGATTACGTGACAGGTCGAAGTTTTTTTCAAATTATTATTTCACGTGAGGGTTGTTATTCCTTCTGTAATACCTTTGGCGCATCATGATGACTTTTTATGTTATATGATGTACCATGTATTGTTAGAGAACTCCTTCCCCTTATATATCCTCTGTTTCAGGGACTTATAAGCGAAAGCAGCTGGTTTTGAGGTACTAAAAAAGGGAACCGATTGGGTTCCCTTTTGTGCAGATAAGCGGAGCGTGATGCTCCTTTGGCGGAAGGTGAGGGATTCAAACCCCCGATACCCGAAAGGGGTATACCGGATTTCGAGTCCAGCGCGATCGATCACTCTGCCAACCTTCCAATTGTCAACAAGCAGACCTTCGTTGAAATCGGGTGCAAAGGTAATACTTTTATTTGAAATCACCAAAGGAATTGGCCAAAAGTTGCAAAAAAATTATTCGAACGAGAGCTTGGCCAGCTTCTGGCGCAACTGGCCGGCCACGCTCTTGCGAATGCTGAGCACGATTTCGCAAGTGTTGTCGAACTGCTGAGAAACGATGCGCGGATTCATCTCCTTGACCACGCGCATGACATCGTTCATCTGCGGGTAGGTGAAGGTGTATGTGATGGTTTCCTCGACCTGGCGTATTTCGATGGTGGCGTGGGACAATGCGTCGGCTGCCGCCTCGCGATAGGCCACGATGAGTCCGCTGGTGCCCAGGTTGACGCCGCCATAATAGCGTATGACCACGATGAGGATGTTGGTCAGTTCGGCCGAGTTGATTTGTCCGAGTATGGGCTTGCCTGCCGTCGACGATGGTTCGCCGTCGTCATTGACCCTGAACTCCGTGCGCTCCGGGCCCAGCATGTAGGCATAACATACGTGGCGTGCATCGTAGTATTTCTTGCGATAGCGTGCCACGATGTCCTTGGCCTCCTCTGCGCTATCCACATGATGGGCATAAGCGAGGAACTTGCTACGCTTCTCGGTGTAGTACCCCTCGCTTATGCCTGTGATGGTTTTGTATTCGTCGGTCATGAAAGCTTGTGAATGACAAGTCCTGAACGCAGTTTTGGTTCAAACCAGGTGGCCTTCGGCGGCATGATCTTGCCCGAATCGGCAATGTCCATGATTTGCTGCATGGACACAGGATACAGGGCCAGTGCTGCCCGCATCTCGCCGCTGTCAACACGGCGCTTCAGTTCGCCTAGCCCGCGCAGACCTCCGACGAAGTCGATGCGCTGCGAGGAACGCAGGTCGCCAATGTTGAGAATCTCGTCCAGGATGAGACGGCTTGAAATGTCGACGTCGAGCACGCCAATGGGGTCGTTGTTGTCGTAGGTGCCCTCCTTGGCCGTAAGGCTGTACCAGTGCTGGTCAAGGTAGAGCGAGAACTCGTGCAGCCGCTGGGGCTTGTAGATGTCGGTGCCTTTGTCCTCGACCAGGAAGTTGACCTGCAGGGCAGCCAGAAATTCCTCTGACGACAGTCCGTTCAGGTCTTTCACGACGCGATTGTAGTCCAGTATGGTCAGCTGGCTGGCCTGGAAACAGACGGCCATGAAGTAGTTGTACTCCTCGTCGCCACGGTGGTTGGGGTTCTGCTGCTGGCGCTCCTGGCCCACCAGGGCTGCGGCTGCCGAGCGGTGGTGTCCGTCGGCAATGTAGAGGCTGGGCATCTGGGCAAACTCCCTGGTGATGGTGTCCATGTCCTGGCGGTCGGAGATAACCCAGAACTGGTGGCGGAAACCGTCGATGGGAGCCACAAAGTCGTATTCTGGTTCCGTCTGGGCGTAGCGCATGATGAGCGCGTCGAGCACCTGGTTGTCAGGATAGGCAAAGAACACCGGCTCGATGTTGGCATTGTTGACGCGGACGTGCTTCATGCGGTCCTCCTCCTTGTCGCGGCGCGTCAGCTCGTGCTTCTTGATGTGCCCCTTCTGGTAGTCGTCGGTATGCGCGCACACCACGAGTCCGTACTGCGTCTTGCCCTGCATGGTCTGAGCGTAGATGTAGTAGTGGTCGTCGGCATCCTGCACGAGCCAGCCCTTGTCCTGGAATTTCTGGAAGTTGCGGGCAGCCTGCTCGTAGACGCGCGGGTCGTACTCCGATGTCCCTTCGGGGAAGTCTATCTCGGGTTTGATGATGTGGTAGAGGCTCTTCTCGTTGTCGCCGGCCTCGGCACGTGCCTCCTCAGAGTTGAGCACGTCGTAGGGACGGCTTTCTACCTGCTCTACCAGTTCGCGCGGTGGGCGTATTCCTTTGAATGGTTTTACGATAGCCATATTGATTTTCGATTTGACGATTTTACAGGTTGGCCTTGATCTTCTCTATCATCTCCTTGTACTCGGCGTCGCTCAGATACACCTTGCCGGGATTCATCTGGAACGTGCCGCCGTAGTCTGGACCGTCAATATACTTCGGAGCCAGGTGGAAGTGCAGGTGCGACAGCTTGTCGCTGTATGCTCCGTAGTTAATCTTTTCGGGATTAAAGGCTTTCTGCATGGCGCGCGTCACCTGGGCCACGTCGGCCATGAAGGCATTGCGGTCGTCGTCACTCAGTTCGTTGAGGTCGTTGACGTGGTCTTTGTAGGCCACGAGGCAACGTCCGCGGTAGGTCTGCTCCTTGAACAGGAAAGCACGCGAAACGCGCAGTTGTGCAAACTCAATCATCAGATTGTGAAGGGTCTCGTTATTGGTGCAGTACAAGCACTCTTTGGGATCGCTTTTCATATCGTTCTTCAGTTTATTGTTTTTTGATGTTGTTGTTTCCTTGTTATTATCGATACTTACCGCTGGCTGACATACTTGTGCAGCGTGGCACGAACGGCTCCGTTGCCAGCAAAGAGCTCCTTGACCATGCCCTCAATCTGGTTGCCAAGGCCGGCTTCGTAAAGGTCGAGTCCGAAGATGTCCTTGCGCGTATAGAGCTGGCGCAGCGGACTCCAGTCCTGGTCGGCCTTGCCAATCTCGAGTGGAGCCACGATGGCCTGCAGTTCCTCGAGCATGGGGTCGGGTGAGGGGTCGAAGGGTGTACCGTCGTCCTTGATGCCCTTCAGGTAGCGGGCATATCCGGCCAGCGTGAGGGGTATCAGCACGAGGTTCGACATGTCGAGACCACGTGCTATGTACTTCTTCAGTGTCTCGCCAAAGCGTATCGGCAATTTCTGGCTGGTATCCATGGCTATGCGTTGTGGTGCGTCTGGCATGAAAGGGTTGGGCAGTCGGCGGTTGATGACGGCTCCGATGAACTCGTAGGGGTTCAGCACGCCTGGGTCAACCACCACGGGCATGGCCTCTATATAGCCTATCTTCTGGATGAAGGCCCTCAGGTCGTCGTCCTTCATCTCGGCCGAGATGAGCGTGTAGCCCAGCATGCATCCGTAGATGCTCATGGCCGTATGAAGCGGGTTCAGGCAGGTGGTAACCTTCATGGTCTCAACTTTGTCGACGGTCTCGCGCGTAGTGTAAAGCGCACCGCCCAAGTCGAGTGGGGGACGACCATTGGTGTAGTTGTCCTCGATGACCAGGTATTGCACCTCCTCAGCATTGACGAAGGGGGCCGTAAAGGTGTGTTTCTCAGTCTCAATATAGTTGTTGTCCTCGAAGCCGTCCTTGGCCAGCAGTTCCTTGACCTTCTCATGGGGGCGCGGCGTAATCTTGTCGATCATTGACCATGGGAAGGTCACCTTCATCTCGTCCTTCAGGTAGTCGAGGAAAGCCTGTGGCACGAGTCCGTCCTTCAGCCAGCGTTCAGCATAGGCAAAGACACCGGCCTTCACCTTGTCGCCATTGTGCGAACAGTTGTCCATCGACTGCACCGTCAGCGGCAGTGCGCCGGCCTGGAAGCGCTCGTAGAGCAGGGCACACACCTTGCCCATGGCAAACAGCGGACTCATGCCGCGAGCCAGATCGGCCTCGTTGAACGTGTAGCCCTTTTCGGTAATGGTGAACGAAATCATCTGGAGGCTCGGATTCCTGAAGATGTCCACCAGCCGCTGCCAGTCAGGAAACTGCGGGTCGGCCTTGAGTGCCTCGGTCACCGAGGCTATCACCTTTTTTTCGATGGTGCCTGTTGACTGCAGCGACACCAGCAGCGACAGGTTGTTGTAGGGTGAATAGGCCTTGTCAATGACCTCGAAGTCGAAGGTTTCAGCGACGATGACGCCACGGTCGTACTTGCCCGTGTTCAGTGCGTCGTTCAGGATGGCTGCAGGAAAGGCCCTGAAGATGTTGCCACCACCGAAGTGAACCCATGTCGGCTCCTTGGCCGTCTTCTCGCGAAGTTTTGCAATGTCAAACTTGGGCAGCTCATAGCCTTTCGCTTCCCACTCTGCGGCGTTCAACTGGCCGCTCAGTATTTCGTTGAGTTTCATAATATAAAATAGGTATAATTAACTTTATTTCCTGCAAAGGTACGAATAAGTGAGCAAAATACAAAAGGAAAACCTGTTTTTCTTTTTATTTTCGAACAAAAGAAGAGCAGAACAAGAAAAAGAGAGGTCAACGACCTCTCTTTTGTGATTCCGGCGGGATTCAAACCCACAACCTTCTGATCCGTAGTCAGATGCTCTATTCAGTTGAGCTACGGAACCTCCGTTATCTGATTTGCGGGTGCAAAGGTACGGAGTTTTTTTTATTCCTCCAAATTTTTCGGCAACTTTTTTTGCCTTTTACTGCATTTTTTTTGTTTTTGGGCCTTACAACGGTAAAAATCCCTATAAATATGGATTGTAAGAACAAAAAAAAGTGCGTACCTTTGCACCCGGTTTTAAACACATAATTAATTTTTAGTCCTTTTTAATAATGAAAAAAGTGATTCTTTTATCAGTAGCTGCCAGTATGCTGTTGCCCGCAGGGGCAGAGAACATTGGCGTAGTGGCAGACTCTTCGCGCGTCCACGACCTTGACGAAGTGGTGGTAGTAGCTCAGTCGAAAGATTATTATAAGTTGCGCCAGCAGCCGTTGAGCAGCAACGTGCTGACGACCAGCGAGTTGAACCGACTGAACATCAGCGACCTGCGCGAGGTTTCCAGTTTCGTGCCTTCGTTCGTGATGCCGGCATACGGTTCGCGCTACACATCGTCGATGTACGTCAGAGGTATCGGTTCGCGCGTCAACAGTCCTTCGATGGGCATATACGTCGACAATATCCCCCTGATGAGCAAGTCGACATACAACAGCCACTTCTACGGACTTGACCGTGTCGACGTGCTGCGCGGTCCGCAGGGTACGCTCTACGGCATGAACACCGAGGGTGGACTGGTCAGAGTGTTCACCAAAAATCCCATGACCTACCAAGGCACCGACATCCGTCTTGGCGTGGGTACCCACTTCCAGCGCAATGCCGACGTGGCCTTCTACCATAAGTTCAGCGACCGGGCAGCCCTCTCGCTGGCTGCTTTCTACAACGGCACGAACGGTTTCTTCCGCAACGACTTTAATAATGAGCGCGCCGACAAGATGGACGAGGCCGGCGGCAGGCTGCGCCTGGTGACCAAGCTTTCAGACCGGCTCACGCTCGACCTCGTTGGCGACTATCAGTATGTCAAGCAGAACGGTTTCCCCTATGGCCAGCTGGACGACAACAAGGAGCGTGCCGCAAACCCCTCGACCAACTGGCAGGGCAACTACAGACGCCACATGGCGAACGCCGGTGTCAACCTGACGTATGCCGGCGACTGGGCCGACATGATCTACACCGCCAGCTGGCAATACCTGAACGACGACATGCTGATGGACATCGACTACCGCCCAGCCGACTACATGCACATGGAGGAGAAGCAGCTGCAGAATGCCGTCACGCAGGAACTTGTGCTGAAGAGCCAGCGCATGGGCATCTGGCAGGGCACGACGGGTGCTTTCTTTTCCCACCAGTGGCAGAAGACGAATGCCCCCGTATATTTTGACCCCGACATGAACCAGTTCCTGTCGAAGCAGATTGAGGACTATGCCTACTACGGCATGCTCAACTCGATGGCAAAGCGCATGGGCATGGAGGCCGCCACGGCAATGATAGCACGCGCCGGCGGATGCCACATCACGATGGAGACGGAGACCATACCTGGACTCTTCCACACGCCACTGACCAACTACGGATTCTTCCACGAGTCGAACCTGCACCTGACAGACAGGCTGATGGCTACCCTTGGCTTCCGCTACGACATCACCCAGACCTCTATAGACTACGCCACCAGCGCGGTGACCCATCTGGACGAGAGCGTGATGGGCGTCAACGTGAAGGCCAATGTGCGCTCCGTGCTGGAGCACGAGGAGGATGCCTCCTTCGAACAGTTCCTGCCCAAGGTGGGACTGACATACACCATCGGCAACAGTGGCAGCAACATCTATGCAATGGTATCGAAAGGCTATCGTGCCGGCGGTTTCAACATCCAGATGTTCAGCGACATCCTGCAGTCAGAGTTGAGGGGGGCTGCCCAGTCAGCCCGTGGCGACATGGAAATCAGCCACGACGCCAAGGCCTACGACAACATCCGCAACACCATACAATACAAGCCTGAGGAGTCGTGGAACTATGAGTTCGGCACACACCTGAACCTGTTCAACAACTCGCTGCAACTCGACCTCTCTGGCTATTACATGCAGATTCGTAACCAGCAGCTGACGGTCTTTGCCACCCAGTATGGTTTCGGTCGCTCGATGGTTAATGCCGGCAAGAGCTACAGCTGCGGCGTGGAGGCCACGCTGCGCGGCAGTGCCATTGACAACCGGCTGAACTGGGCAGTAAGCTATGGCTACACGCGCGCGAAATTTAAGGAGTATATGGACAGCGTGACCGTCGATGGTCAGGTCAGCCCCGTGGACTACAAGGACAAGTGGGTGCCCTTCGTGCCCCAGCACACCATTGCCGCTGCCGCTGACTACCGTTTCGACCTGGGCAGCGACGTGCTGCGCAGCGTGACGCTGGGTGTCAACTGTACGGCTCAGGGTAAGACCTACTGGGATTCGGCCAACACGTACAGCCAGAAGCTCTACACCGTGCTTGGCGCCCATATCGACGCTGACCTGTCGCCTGTGACCGTCTCCGTATGGGGCCGCAACCTGGCCAATACGAACTACAACGTCTTTGCCATCGACAGCAATTTCGGCGGCGAAACCATTTACGTTGCACAGCGCGGCAATCCGTTCCAGATGGGCGTCGACTTAAAGCTACATTTTTAACTAAAACGCGCTGATTCCGTTAAAGACGTTAAAATTAACGGAAATAATTAGCGATTCGGCTTCTTCGTATCGGGATAAATGCTATCTTTGCACCCGATATGAAGAAGTTTTTTTAGTGCAAATATGAAGAAGTCTACTATTTGGATCATAGCCGTCATCATGGGATTCTCGTTCCTGGCGCTGCTCTACCTCCAGTTCTCGTATGTCGAGGAGATGGTCAAGATGAAGAAGGAGCAGTTTGACGAGAGCGTCTACCGTTCGCTCTACCAGGCCTCGCACAATCTGGAAATCAACGAGACGGCCCGCTATCTGGAAAAGGACGTCAACGAGACCGAGCGCCGCGCCTTCACCCAGGACTCGGTGTTTAGCGACGGTCTGGGCGGCATCAAGCAGAGCCACCAGTTTGCCGTGGCCGCCGACGACGGCACCGTCTACTCGTCGTTCCAGCTGAAGACTTTCGAGATGAAGCCTGCCAGCGTCCCCAAGGCCATGATACTGCGCAAGGACAAGAGTACGCTGGCCGACGCCGCCAAGACGATGCAGGAAATCGTGCGCAAGCGATATGTCTACCAGCGCGGGCTGCTGGACGAGGTCATCTACAACATTCTCTATACTGCCAG
>DFGF01000112.1 GCA_002371715.1 Prevotella sp. UBA3757 | reverse complement strand
TTGATTGCCTCGGCTCATTCCCGAGCAAGCTCGCCTACCCGTGGCCTTTCGCTTCAGCTTTCACTAACAGATAAGCAAAGTACATGCCTATGGAACAAATCCGTGCCAGAATGACAATCGTGAAAGTCAATCTGGCACGGAATTTAAACTCGCTTAAACTATGCTGACAGTTTATTAAACTCGTTTAAACATTTATTTCCTCCAAGTCATCTTGATGTGTGGAATACCATCGAGCATGAAGGTGGCGGATGACTGTTTGAAGCCAACTTTCTCATAGAAGCTCTTGGCATACTCCTATGCCTCGATGCCTATGAGTGTTGCGTCGAAATGCAGAATGGCCGTATCGATGGCATGCTGCATAATCTGCTTTCCGCCGTTGTTCATTTGCAATTCAGTTTACGACTTTCTTCCCATCGCTGATGTAGATGCCTTTTCTGGCGGGCTTGCCATACACTCTGCGTCCATCGAGGGTATAGATGGCTGCCCGGCGGCTGTCGTTGTCGTCGGGCGTGACGGTCCGTATAGCCGATGCGGTCATCGACTGATACTCCTTGCGCGCTTCCTGCATGAGTTTTTGGAACTCGGCATCGCTGTGCAGATAGGCATAGAGGGCCGATGCTAACTGGCGCGTGGCAATGACATCGGTAAACCAGTGGTAGCCTACTATCTGGCGGTTGTAGCCGTATTCATAGCCGCATTTGAGGATTTCGTTCTGATGGTCGGGTGCCAGCTCGGTCATGACGAGCGCCTCTGTCCAGCCCAGATTGGTATGGCCGGAGGGGAAGCTGCTCTTGCCGCGCTCTTTCTCTTCGTCACCCGGCACAAACGAGGGCTCGCCCAACTGGACGAACGGGCGCTTGCGGAAGCGGATTTCCTTCAGTCGGTCGGCTGTCACGCTGCACTTGTCCAGCACATAGCCTATGAGCTTGCTGATGGCAGGTGTCTTCTCCGCGCTGATGGTCGTTCCGGTGGCCTCGCTGAATATCTCGTACATCATCTCTGCGCTGTAGTCGGCCTCGTGGGATGCTTGCTCTCCGCGCTTAGTGTCGCGCAGGGCCTTGCCGTCCCAGTAGAGGGTGAGGTCGCTGATGTACCGGTAGCTGGTGGTGTCAACGGGGCTTCCCAGGAATTTCTCGCCGTGAGGCACGTCAGTGCCCTCGGCAGGATTGCTGTCAGCAGGCATCCCCTTCAGCCGGGCATATTCGGCGCGCGCGGCCTGTATGTCCTGCTGGAAGTCCGGATTCGCATGGGCACGTGCAAAGGTTGCCGCTGCGCAGAGATAGCCTGCCGTCACGTCGCTCTGGTAGTGGGCACCCACGATGACGCGGCTTTCGCCAAACATGAATCCCCGGCGCAGGATGTCGTCCTGCAAGGCGGGCCACATCTCGGCAAAGGCGAGTGCGGTGAACCATCCTAAGGCAGTATGTCCGGAGGGATAGGAGCCACTCAGGCGAATCAGCTCGTCGTCATATTTTGCCCATATCGGATCGTTCATCTGCACGAAAGGCCGTGTGCGCATATATACGTCCTTGGCTTTCAAGGTGCAGGCGCCGCCCGTGAAGAAGCTCTTTTGCAGCAGTCGCGACAGCGCCGGTGTCGCCTCGTCGCTGATAGCGTCGAGTCCGAGAACCTCTGACAGGATTGTGCCCCATGCCTCCGGAGTGTGCAGCGACTCCTCGCTGGCCTGCTCGCCACGGGGAGTGTTACGCTGTGTCTTGCCCCACTGGAACTGCACCAGGTCGTCCACGAATTCTGCACTTCCGATGCTCGGTGGCGGCGGCAGGAAGTAGGTGGCGTCGGGCTGGTCGTCAAGGGTTACGTACAAGAAATCATCGGCAGTCTGTGCCGACAGGGTAGCACTGCAGATGATGGCGAGTGCTGCCAGAATCAAAAGTTTTGTCTGTTTCATCATCGTTGTTTTGTTCCGTGATAACCGGTCTTTTCATCGTCTTTTATCTTCGTTATAGACCTGTCGCTTCTGATGCAGAAAACTGCAGGCCGTCTCTATGCTGTCCTTCGTTGTCATTCGTCGTAGCCTTTCTGGGCCACGAAGGTCTTGTTGTAGGCTATTATTTGGTCTATCATACTAAACTTTTTTTAAATCATCGGACAAAAACAGTGCAGCCTGTTTTCGCAAAATTCTTTTGCAAAGGTAGTCATTTCTGTCCGATTTTCGTAATTTTGCCGTCGAAATTAATAATGTTTATAATATATCTTAAAACGAGTTCAAAAGATGGTTCAGCGTATAGATTTCCAAGGGGGCTTTATTTAACCGTCAGCCAGACGGCCTCCCCCCTATGGATCAGGGGACTCACGTCACTTTACAACAATCGTAATGGTGTCCTTGCCTTTTAGAGCCTTGAGGGTAATGACCGTTGGCCACTCGCCAGTGAGGTACTGCTCCTGATAGCCTGTTACGGATGCTATGCAGATGGCATCGGGATGCTCGACAGCATAGGCACAGATAGCAGCCTCCACGTCACTTAACGTAATCACCTCTCCGGCAACAGAACGGTCAGCCAGACTGTCAAGAGCCATACGCAAACTCTTGTTGTTGACGGAGAAATAGCGGTTGGCAGCACTGAC
>DFGF01000107.1 GCA_002371715.1 Prevotella sp. UBA3757 | reverse complement strand
CATGGTTTGCGTTCTTCGTTCAGTACTGAACTTTTCGACGCGATGAAAGATGGCAAGACAAAGAAACTAAATATTGTGTCAGAGAAATCTGCTACTGATGACAAAAGAAATGTAGATAGTAGGTATAGTTCTACTGATTATTGTGAGGGTGACAATAACCTGAGTACAGAAGACAATATCGTTTGCCAAAGAAAGACTTCTCAGGGTCATATCTTTATTGATGATGATGGTACGGTAACGGTAGAGAGTGATATCAAAAAAATAATAGATAAATTTTGATTGATATAGGCTAAATCACGGTTGCCTGAAACATGCAGCCAATTAGGGATCCCCGCCACAGGACGGGTTACAATGATTATGGCAAAGGACAGCGATGGCCGTAAATTCAATCGCATTCCTGAATATGATCGAGTCCAGAATGGCAAGACCATTCATGTGTCTGCTCATGTCAGAAGCAATCGAAGCGATTGTAAAGGTCAAAAGAAAAAATGATTGCAACTTCTTTAAGGATTGTGCCATGGCGATGTGAATCGTTATGGCATTTTATTTTCCTTTTATTCATTGGTTAGTTCCACAGAGACTCCGTGACTATCTATGACACAAAAGCGGGGACTGAAACAGTTTGTTTACGCATTGTTTACGCAGACATGAAAAAAGCACTTGCGAGAAACTCGTAAGTGCTTGATTTTCAATGTGGACCAGCCAGGGCTTGAACCTGGGACCTCCAGATTATGAGTCTGTTGCTCTAACCAACTGAGCTACAAGTCCAGTGCTTTGTAGAAAAAGCGGTGCAAAGGTAAAGAGTTTTTGGGAAATATCCAAATATTTTGGTAGAAATTTGGTGTTTTGCCCAGTTAATTGTACCTTTGTACTCGAAAAAAGAGATAGTGAATGGGATATGTAGCTACGATAGGAATGTTTGACGGCGTCCATCTGGGTCACCAGTTTGTGCTGCATCATGTTGTGGAGAGTGCTCGTGAGCTTGGATTGGGGTCGATGGCTATCACTTTCGACCATACCCTGCATCGCGATATGGTGCTGACGTCTCTCAGTGCCAAGCGCCTGTTGCTTTCAAAGACGGGCGTTGACCGTATAGAGGTGTTGCCCTTTAACGATGCGTTGCGCCAGATGACGGCACGCGAATTTATGGAGCACGTGCTCAGAGATCAGTTGGATGTCAAAGTGCTGCTGACGGGCTATGATAACCGTTTCGGGCATAACCGCGAGGAGGGCTATGAGGACTACGTCAGATATGGCCGGGTCTTAGGGATTGAGGTCAGACGGTTGCCTGCCGCACCATCCAATGGTATGGGTATGGGTGAAGAACCTACGCTCTCGTCATCGTATATCCGGCAGTTGTTGAGCGAGGGACATGTCGGCAAGGCTTCCGAGGGGTTGGGCTATCCGTACTCTATTTTAGGACGTGTGGAGCATGGCGAACATGTGGGTTCGAAGCTGGGCTTTCCGACTGCCAACTTGGTGCTGGTGGATGACAATCAGCTGATACCGGCTGCCGGTGCCTATGCTGTGAAGGTGAGGATGGAGAATAGTGTAGAGTGGAAGCACGGCATGATGAATATCGGCATGCGCCCCACTTTTAATGGTCAGCGCAGGACGTTGGAGGTTCACGTTTTCCGGCTGAATGAGGATTTGTATGGCCAGATGCTACTGGTCTCGTTTGTAGAACGGCTCCGCGAGGAACAGCGCTTTGAGAGTGCCGAAGCCCTAATAAGCCAGCTTCAGCAGGATGCCGTATTAGCAGAACAGATATTGACTCAAGACATTGACGAACTATGAAGAAAGCAATCATTTATATATTGGTATTTATTGCCATTCAGTTAATTGGCAGTTGGGCCGTACAGACTGTATGGGACGTCATCGTGGGCAATCACGACATGACGGCAGCTAAACTCATCACCATAACCGGTAGCTGCGCAGTGTTGACGATTATTATTTTCCTTTGGCAGCAGTATGCGGTGGTGTCGCCCAAATGGTTGCGTACGCGTCCGTGGATGGTGCTGACGTGGAGCACCGTAGCAGCTTTGGGAGCCATCATTCCGTCGGCATGGCTGCAGGAGCAGATGCCGGAGCTGCCCAATCTGGTGGAGAATGAGTTCGACATGCTGTTAGGCAACCGTTGGGGCTATTTTGTCATTGGCTTGTTGGCTCCCCTGTCCGAGGAGATCGTGCTGCGCGGCGGTGTGTTGCGTTCGTTGCTCAGCAAGCCGATATGCGGCAACCGTTCCGAGCGGTTCAACATCTGGACGGCCATCTCCATTTCTGCCCTATTCTTCGCACTCATCCACATGAATCCCGCCCAGATGCCCCATGCCTTCATCGTCGGTTTGCTGATAGGGTGGATGTACTGGCGCACGGGTTCCATACTGCCTGGTGTGGCTTACCATTGGGCCAACAATAGCGTGGCCTATATATTATATAATGTATATCCCGTTTCTGACGCTAAGCTCATAGACCTCTTCAAGGGTTCCGAGCAGCATGTCTGGATGGCGCTGGTTTTCTCGCTGCTGATGCTGATACCGGCTGTCTATCAGTTGCATCTGTGGATGAGACGAGCGGACTAAGACGGGCAGAGCCCTAAATGAAAAATGAGAAATGATAAATGAGGACGTGGGTGATAACTACGATGACGCTGACGGCAATGGTGATGCTAATGACAGGGTGCCGGCAGTCGGAGATATGGGAGATGCCGCAGGAAAATGCCGTCTACTATTGGCGGACGGAATGGCGCACGGACTCCGTGGAGCGTGACTTCCTGCAACGCTTTCATGTTCAGAAAGTGTATTGCCGGTATTTCGATGTCGTCATGCGCGACGGCCAGCCCATGCCCAATGCGTCCATCCGTTTCGTTGAGGGCCAGTTGCCAGGTATACAACTCGTTCCCACCGTCTTTATCACCGAGGACTGCATGCACCACCCCCGAAAGGAGCTGGCCAAACTACTGGTCGACAGAATCGTGCAGATGAACGACACACACGACATTGCAGGCATTAAAGAGCTTCAGGTAGATTGTGACTACACCGCACGTAGCCGTCAGACCTACTATGACTTCCTGCAGCAGGTGCGGAGTGAGGCACGCCGTCATGGCATGGCGCTCTCTGCCACCATCCGCCTGCACCAGCTGTCAATGCCGGTGCCGCCTGTGGACTATGGCGTGCTGATGATTTATAATACGGGCGACCCCTATCGGTTTGCCGAGCGCAACCCCATACTGGATATGCGTGACGTGCGGCCCTATCTGCGCTACTTGGCAGGCTACGAGCTGCCTCTTGCCGCTGCCTATCCTGCATTCCGGTGGATTCGCAATTTCCAGGGCGTCCATCTGGAGCACACCGCAGAGGCCAGTGAGGTCTTGAAAGTAAAAGCCGCGATGGAGAAGGAGCGTCCAGAACTGTGCAACACCATTCTGACCTATCATCTTGACAAAGAAAACATAAACCATTATAAGACCGAAACGTATGAAGCAATTTATCATCATTAGTATGTTGACTGTTATGGCTCTGCCCTCATTGGCATGCAGCGGTATGGGTACCAAGAACTACTACCTGTTCAGCGTATGCAGCCAACAGGAGTTCAGCCAGCGTGTCAATGACATTACCAACAAGAATTGGCAGGCCTATCTGGGCAACACTAAGGAATACTACTGGTTTGACGCTGATGAAGTCATCAAGGCCGCCCAGGCTAAGAACGACCAGCTGATGGTCAGCTACGTCAGGAACCTGAAACAGTACCTGGACTGTGCTGACGAGGTGGCCTCGGAGCGTTGGGACTATCCCAGCAAGGACCAGTTGGCCAAGCGTCGTCAGACGCTGCTCAGCGTCCAGCGCTATGCCTTCAGCAAGATTCGCACCCGTCTGCGCAGTCAGCACGCCCTGCTCTACATGCGGTGCAACATGCTACTGGGCAACCACGCAGCCAACGTCACTTTCTGGGAGCAGACCGCCAGCCAGTTCATAGAGACCGTCTACAAGGACATGATGCATAACATCTATGCCGGAGCGCTGCTAAAGACGGGGCGCGCCGAAGAGGCAGGCCGGCTGTTTGCCGAAATGGGCGACTGGAACAGCCTGATGACGCAATACTACAAGAACCGCTCCTTTGCCGCCATCCGTCAGGAATACCTGCGCGATGCCAACTCGGCCGTCCTGCCCTTCCTGTTGCAGGACTTTGTCAATAACGCCCAGGAGGCCGTCGATGCCGAGCAGAGCGAGGGCATGGAAGGCAAGCTCTTTATCCGCAAGATTGTGCGTAGTGAAGCCGAGCAGATGATTCAGTTTGCGGGTCAGGTCGTCGGCGAGGGCAAAACCGAGGTTCCGGCTCTTTGGAAGACCGCACAGGCCTGGCTGCAATACCTGTGGGGCCACCGCCAGCAGGCTGTGGCCACTATCAAGACGGCTACGGCGCTGGACGGTACGGAGCGCATGAAGGACAACGCCCGCGTCATCCGCCTATATATTGATGCCGAGCAGCAAAAGATTGACAAGCAGTACGACACGTGGCTGGCAGGCGAGCTGAAATGGCTAAGCAGCCGCTCGGTTGCCTGCAACGAAGACGGCTACGGCTACTATCACAACGCGCTTGAGCGCGTCGTCCATCAAGTGTTAGGTCCGAAATACCTGCAAGCAGGCCATCCGCTGACCGCTCTGGCCATCTACCGCTATGTTGGTTCAGGCCACTATCTGGCAACCATTGACACCATGAGGGTTGACATGCTTCAGCAATACATCAGTTACTGTCAGACCGAGGCTGCCACCCCACTGGAACAGACCCTGAAACCACGACAGCACATGGATCAGGACGCGATGAACGACCTGGTGGGCACGAAGTATATGCGCCTGTGCCAGTGGGACAAGGCCGTGCCGTGGCTCAGCCGCGTGCCTCTGACGTACTATAACAACAAGGGCTATGCCTGCTACGCCTATCACCGCAAGTACACCGTCGAACCCTGGATACAGCGCCAGTGGCTGAAGGCCGGTTTGGAGTGGAGCGATACCAAATGGCAGCTGAAGCAGCATCCGAAGATAGCCTTCTGCCGCGAGATGCAGCAGATGGAGGGCGAAGTCAACGTGATGAGCGGCCAACAGCAACAACAGCGCTACTACGACCTGGCCGTTCGCTACGCTCAGGCCAGTTTTACGGGCGACTGCTGGTACCTGATGCACGACGGAAAGAGCTGCTACGACACGGTGAGTGTCAACGAGGTTGACCTGAACGCCAGGGCTTTAAGCTATCTGCGCAAGGCCAGCCGCTCGTCCGACTTCAAGCTGAAGGAGCGCTCGCTTTTTGCCATGACGTACTATTACCTGCACGAGAAGCCCTGGTACATACTGGAGTGGGACGACAAGAAGATGGAAGACGTCAGAAAGCTGAACACTGAGTCATCGCAGTATCAGTCATTAACAGAACTGGCACGCTTCGAGCAACAGAACTCTCAGCGCACCAGTCCGTACGTTTCGCGCTGCGACAACTACAAGTCGTTTCTCAACAGCCGCAAGCGCTAAAGAATAATTAATAGTTCTCGGCCTTCACCTGGAAGTAAGACTGCGGATGGTTGCACACGGGGCACTCCTCCGGAGCCTTCTTGCCAATGACGATATGGCCGCAGTTGGCACACTGCCAGATGACATCGCCGTCCTTTGAGAACACGCGCTCCTTGCGGACGTTGTCCAGCAGTTTGCGGTAGCGCTCTTCGTGAGCCTTCTCGATGGCAGCCACGCCCTCGAACTTCTCGGCAATCTCGGAGAATCCTTCCTCGCGGGCCTCACGGGCCATGCGGGCGTACATGTCCGTCCACTCGAAGTTCTCGCCGCCGGCAGCAGCTTCCAGATTCGAAGCCGTGTCCTTGATGGCACCGCCCTCCAGCAGCTTGAACCACATCTTAGCGTGCTCCTTCTCGTTGGCTGCCGTCTCCTCGAAGATGGCAGCTATCTGTACGTAGCCGTCCTTCTTGGCCTTCGAAGCCCAGTAGCTGTACTTGTTGCGAGCCATCGACTCACCGGCAAAAGCCTCTTGCAGATTTTTCTCTGTCTTTGTTCCTTTCAGTTCTTTCATAATCGTGTATTTGTTTAGTTAATAAAAAATGTCACTTTCTCAATCCCTTAATTTCTCATTTTCTCAATTTCTCAATTTCAGCGCTGCGTCCTCAGCCGCCTCCATCTGTTCGCGCTCGCCAGGTCCTTTGTCGTTGATGCCACACAGGTGCAGTATGCCGTGGATGATGACGCGATGCAGTTCCTCGTCATAGTCCTTGTGGAACAGTTCGGCATTCGAGCGTACGGTGTCCAGCGAGATGACCAGGTCGCCGTTCAGCACGTCGCCCTCGCAGTAGTCGAAGGTGATGATGTCGGTATAGTAGTCATGCTGCAGGTACTCGCGGTTAACGCTCAGGATGTGCTCGTCGTCGCAGAACAGGTAGCCCACTTCGCCCACCCGTTTGCCGTAGGTAGCTGCTACGCGTCGTATCCATGCCGTGGTCTCGCGGCGCTTGATTTTTGGGAAACTGACGTTTTCAGTACTGTATGAAACCATTTTTAATTTTACTATTATACAATATTACAATTTTACTTTTTACGATTTCTTCGGCAGAAACGTGCTGATGTCCACGCCAAAGTGTTGCAGTTCGCGCACCATTGTCGATGAAATGGACGATAATTGCGGTTCTGCATAGAGTAGGATGGTCTCTACGCCACTCAATTGCCGATTGACATCAGCCTGTTCGCGTTCGTATTCAAAGTCCTTGGCGGAGCGTACACCTTTCACGATGAAATGGGCGTTTTCTGCGCGTGCAAAATCGACGGCCAGCCCGTAATACGGCTTCACCTCAATGGCGGGGTCGTCGGCATAGAGCTCGGCGATGGCCTTGGTGCGCTCTTCAGCCGAGGGCATGCCGGGCTTGTGTACCTGGTCGCCTACAACGCCAATGACCAGGCGGTCGAACAAGGGTAGGGCACGGCGTACGATGGAATCGTGCCCCACCGTAAACGGATTGAAACTGCCCACGAATATTCCTGTCTTCATAGCGGTAGCAAATTCTTCATTCTTCATTTTTTTATTTTCATCCTTCATTCAAACAGCGTCGGTTCCATGATGTTGCCACTGTACGGGTTGCGGCCGAAGTGCTTGTAGGCCAGTTCCGTTACCATGCGTCCGCGAGGCGTCCGCTTGATGAATCCCTCCATGATGAGGAATGGCTCGTAGACCTCCTCGACGGTGCCGGAGTCTTCGCCGATGGCCGTTGCGATGGTGGTGATGCCCACCGGACCGCCACGGAACTTGTCGATGATGGTCAGCAGGATGCGGTTGTCTATTTCGTCCAATCCGTACTGGTCAATGTTCAGCGCCGTCAGCGCCACCTTTGTGATGCTGGTGTCAATGCTGCCCGTGCCTTTCACCTGGGCGAAGTCTCGCACGCGGCGCAGCAGGGCGTTGGCTATACGGGGCGTGCCGCGTGACCGGCGTGCTATCTCGAGCGATGCGTCCGTGGTAATCGGCACGCGCAGAATGGAGGCCGAGCGTTCTATGATCTTCTGCAGCGTCTCGGGGGCATAGTACTGCAGGTGCATGTTGATGCCGAAACGTGCACGCAGGGGCGCTGTCAGCAGTCCGCTGCGTGTCGTGGCTCCCACCAGCGTAAACGGGTTCAGGTCTATCTGAATCGAGCGGGCTGAGGGGCCCTTGTCTATCATGATGTCTATCCTGTAGTCCTCCATGGCCGAGTATAAGTACTCCTCGACGACGGGCGACAGTCGGTGAATCTCGTCGATGAACAGCACGTCATTCTTCTCCAGCGACGTCAGTATGCCGGCCAGGTCTCCCGGCTTGTCCAGCACCGGGCCGCTGGTAATCTTGAATCCTACGCCCAGCTCGTTGGCAATGATGTTTGACAGGGTGGTCTTTCCCAGTCCTGGGGGGCCGTGCAGCAACACGTGGTCCAGTGGTTCGCCTCGGTATTTCGCTGCCTCGACAAACACTTCCAAGTTTTCCACCACTTTCTGCTGTCCGCTGAAGTCGTGGAACGCCAGGGGGCGCAGCGCGTTCTCGAACTCCTTTTCGCTGGAGCTCAGCTGCTCTTCCCGTATGTTGAAATCTTCGTCCATCGTTATACTTCCTTTTTTATACCATGTTCTGCGGGCGCTGTTCCATCCATGCCTTCACATTACTGACGGCAATGTCAAGCAGCCGGATACGGGCTTCGCGCGTAGCCCATGCTATGTGTGGCGTCAGGTAGGCGTGAGGCTGGCTCAGCAGCGGGTTGTCGGCCTTTGGAGGCTCCTCGGTCACCACGTCGGCACAATAGGCGGCAATGGTTCCCGTCTCCAGTGCTTTTGCCACATCGGCATCGCTGACCAGCGGCCCGCGTCCGGTATTGATCAGGACGGCCGTTGGCTTCATCAGTCTCAGCGTCTCGGCATTGATCATGTGGCGCGTCGTGTCCGTCAGCGGACAGTGCAGCGAGACGATGTCCGCCGCCGCCAGCAACTGCTCCATCGTCGCCTTTTCGATGCCCGCAGGCAGTGCGTCGGCCGTTTTGCTTGTCAGCGCCTTCACCTTCAGGCCGAAGGCCAGTGCTATCTCTGCCACCCGCTTGCCTATGTTGCCCAGCCCGACGATGCCGAAGGTCTTGCCGGCCAGTTCGGTCAGCGGCGTGTCCCAATAACAGAAGTCCGGATTCCGGCTCCAGCGTCCTTCGCGGTTTTGTATGGCGTAGTGCTCCGTACGGTTCGTCACCGTCAGCAGGTGTGCAAACACCATCTGGGCCACGCTCTCCGTGCTGTAGGCCGGCACGTTTGTCACCGCGATGCCGTGCTTGTGGGCTGCCTCTGTGTCTACCACGTTATAGCCCGTAGCCAGCACGCCGATGTATTTCAGACAGGGCAGCTGCTCTATCTCCTTCCGTCCCAGCACCACCTTGTTCGTCAGCACGATGTCTGCTCCTGCTGCTCTTGCCAGTGTCTCTTCCGGTTTCGTGCGGTCGTAGACGGTCAGTTCGCCTATTTCTTTCAGTCCGTCCCACGACAGGTCGCCCGGGTTGGCACCATAGCTGTCAAGTATTACTATCTTCATATTTTTCTGTTGAGTGTTTATACATATATATGATCTTCTCGCTGCGTTCATTGCCGAATGGAAGTGCAAATATAGTCATTTTTTGCCGAATAACGACTCCGTTTGCCGAAAATATTTGCATTGTTTATCAAAAAGGCGTAGGGCGCAGACTACTGGATACATTCCAGAATCTCGTTGAAATGGGCAATTTTCTGCAGTCGGGCGTGCGGAAACTCCTCTGACTTCTCCATGGCCCACACGACGTGGTAGGGTATGTGGATGGCCCAGGCTCCTGCAGCCAGCGCTGGTGCAATGTCCGAGCGGAAGGAGTTGCCTATCATTACGGTCTGCTCCGGCGCCACGTCCAGGTTCTGGCACAGTTGGCGGTACTCGCGTTCCGTTTTGTTTGACACGGTCTGCATGTGCGAGAAATATTGTTCCAGGCCCGAGCGCTGCAATTTGGCCTCCTGGTCCATCAGCTCGCCCTTGGTAAACACCACCAGGCGGTAGCGTCGCTTCTCGGCCAGCAGGCGCAGCGTCTGCTCAACCTCCGGCAGCGGAGTCGTTGGAAACTCCAGCAGCTCCTTTCCCAGGTCCAGTAGCTGCCCGACGATGTCTCCCGTCAGTTGGCCGTGGGTCACGCGCACGGCGTTCTCGATGAGCGACAGCGTGTAGGCCTTGGTGCCATAACCCGTCAGACTCAGATTCCTGCGCTCGGTCTCAATCAGTCCTGTGCTGACATCGCGGGCCGTAGCCCACGGGCTGAGCAACTGGCAGCAGCGCCGCTCCACGTCGTCAAACCACGACTGGCAGTCCCAGAGCGTGTCGTCGGCATCGAATGCCAGTACCTTGATATCCGTTCCTATCTTCTTCATGGGTGCAAAGGTACGAATAAGTGAGCAAAAACATGCAATTTTTGCCACGCAGAGTTTACAAAGAACGGTATTTTCAGATAAAATAACATATTTCTTCAATCCTTGCAATCCATTATTCGTAATTATTTCGTAACTTTGCAAGCAAATCGTATAATTATAATAAAACGCGTTTTAAGATTATGGCATTTTTAACAAACGACAAACTGACCATTGTCGGCGCAGCCGGAATGATTGGTTCAAACATGGCTCAGACGGCCTTGATGATGGGATTGACAAGTGAAATCTGTCTCTACGATGTATTCTCTCCTGAGGGCGTAGCCGAAGAGATGCGTCAGAGTGGTTTCGACAACGTGAACATCGTTGCCACCACCGACGCTGAGGAGGCTTTCCGCAACGCTAAGTACATCATCTCCAGCGGTGGCGCACCCCGTAAGGCTGGCATGACCCGTGAGGACTTGCTGGCCGGCAACTGCAAGATTGCCGAGGAGCTGGGTCAGAACATCAAGAAGTACTGCCCCGATGTGAAGCATGTGGTCATCATCTTCAACCCCGCCGACCTGACTGGTCTGGTAACCCTTCTCTACTCTGGCTTGAAGCCCGGCCAGGTCACCACGCTTGCCGGACTGGACACCACGCGCCTGCAGTCAGCCCTGGCCAAGAAGTTCGGCGTCATGCAGAGCGAGATTACCGGTTGTGCCACTTATGGCGGCCACGGCGAGCAGATGGCCGTCTTCGGCAGCCATGTGCAGATAAAGGGTCGCAAACTGACCGACATCATCGGCACCGCCGAGTTCCCCGCCGAGGAGTGGGAGCAGATGAAGGTCGACGTGACCAAGGGCGGCGCCAAGATTATCGAGCTCCGCGGTCGCAGCTCGTTCCAGAGCCCCTCTTACCTCTCTGTCGAGATGATTCGTGCCGCCATGGGTGGCGAGCCCTTCCGTTTCCCCGTTGGTACCTACGTCAAGACCGACAAGTACGACCACATCATGATGGCCATGAAGACCACCATGACCGCCGAGGGTGCCAAGTTCGAGGTGCCTCAGGGTACTGCCGACGAGAATGCCAAGCTCGACCAGAGCTACGAGCATCTGTGCAAGATGCGTGACGAACTGGTGACGCTGAACATCGTGCCCCCCATCTCGGAGTGGAGCAAGATTAACCCCAACCTGTAAGAAAAAGCAGAGTTAATAGCCGAAAAGGGGTGTGGGTGTGTAAAATATAACACACCCACACTTTTTATATATGTTGACTCCAGGCCTATTGCTCGTTACTCCTGGAGTACCATTCAATACTCTGGGAGTAAAACAACTTGTTTTACTATCGACGGAGGCATCTTAAATGATGTTGGAAGACGGGTTATCGAAGCAAAACAACTTGTTTTGGTTGGTGATGGTTAGTGACGCTTTTGACCCATCACCCATCATCCATCAGCCTTCACAATTGTGTCAGCCTTGTGTCAGCCTGTGTCACCCTTTAAAACGTTGCACGCCCTTTATTTATCGGCATTGTGTCAGCGTGTCAGCCTTTCTTGCAAAATTCTTTATTATATGAGTTTGCACTGATTGGGCGATACTTGTCATGGCGTTAACCTAAAAAAATGTCGTTATACTTTGTGGTTTCAAAAATAATAGCTACCTTTGTCGCGAAATTAAGAAAAGATAATGATGAAAAGATATATATTCACCGCAGCAGTATTGTCGCAGCTGGCACTCGGCGCCTTTGCACAGTTCCGCATCAACGGCGGCAGCGACTCGCCGCTGCGCAAGCTGCAGATAGCCGAGCTGGCCATCTCGAACCTCTATGTGGACAGTGTCGACGAGCAGAAACTGGTAGAGGACGGTATTCGGGGCATGATAGAGAAGTTGGACCCTCACTCCAGCTACTCGACGCCCAAGGAGGTCAAGGAGATGAACGAGCCGCTGCAGGGCAACTTCGAGGGCATCGGCGTCCAGTTTAACATGGTTGAGGACACGCTGCTGGTCATCCAGCCCGTCAGTGGCGGCCCGTCCGAGAAGATGGGCATCGTGGCTGGCGACCGCATCGTCTACGTCAACGACACGACCATTGCCGGTGTGAAGATGTCGAAAGAGGAGATTATGAAGCGGCTGCGCGGCCCCAAGGGCACGAAAGTCAAGCTGGGCATCGTGCGCCGCGACATTGCCGACACCCTGACATTTATGATTACACGCGACAAGATTCCCGTCAAGTCGCTGGATGCGGCCTACATGCTGCGCAAGGATGTAGGCTATGTGCGCATCGGCAATTTCGGCGCCACGACGCACGACGAGTTCCGCCAGGCCGTAAAACGGCTGAAGAAGGAGGGCATGAAGACCCTGGTGCTCGACCTGCAGGAGAATGGCGGCGGCTATTTGCAGGCTGCTGTAGACATTGCCGGCGAGATGTTGCAGAAGAACGACCTCATCGTCTACACCGAAGGGCGCACCGTCCGCCGTATGGAGTATAAGGCCCAGGGTGGCGGACTCTTCGAGAAGGGGCAGGTCATCGTGCTGGTTGACAGCTATACCGCCTCGGCAGCCGAAATCGTTTCGGGTGCCATCCAGGACCACGACCGTGGCCTGGTGGTCGGACGGCGCACGTTTGGCAAGGGACTGGTGCAGCGTCCCATCGACCTGCCCGACGGTTCCATGATCCGGCTCACCATTGCCCACTACTACACGCCGTCGGGCCGCTGCATCCAGAAGCCTTACGAGAAGGGCAAGCAGAAGGACTACCAGATGGACGTCTACAACCGCCTGAAGAGCGGCGAACTAATGTCGGCAGACAGCGTGCATTTTGCCGACTCGCTGAAGTACTATACGCTCAAGAAGCAGCGCGTGGTATATGGCGGCGGTGGCATTATGCCCGACGAATTTGTGCCACTCGACACGCTCAAGTACACCAAGTATCACCGCCAGTTGGCAGCCAAGAGCATCATCATCAATGCCAACCTGCGCTACGTCGACGAACACCGCAAGCAGCTGCAGGCGCAGTATGCTACGTTCGACGACTACCGCCAGAAGTTTGAGGTGCCCCAGGAGCTGTTAGACCATATCAAGGCCGAGGGCGAGAAGCAGAAAGTTACGCCCAAGGACGATGCGGAATACGAGAAGACATTGCCCTACCTCCGCTTGCAGCTGAAGGCGCTGATAGCCCGTGACCTCTGGGATATGGACGAATACTTTGCCATCTTCAACGAGAGCAACGATGCCGTGCAGCGTGCCCTACAGCTGATTGGCAGACCCCAATAGTCTGCGACAATCCTCAAGGATGGCCATCAGGTCATCCTTTTTTTCGGCCCTGAGCATGCGGATGCGCGTCTCGCGGAAGTTGGGGATGCCCTTGAATACGGGCGAGGCGGCCAGGTGGCGGCGCGTGTGTAGGATGCCGCGATACTCGTCTATGCGTTCGACGTTGATGCGCAGCTGTTCCTCCAGGACGTCAATCTTCTCGTCGAGCGTCAGTTCCTGGCGACTGAATATCCACGGACAGCCAAACGTGGCGCGTCCTATCATCACGGCGTCCACGCCATAGGTGTCGAAGGCACGGTCGGCATCGTCGAGCGACTTGATGTCGCCATTGCCGATGATGGGGATATGGATGTCCGGGTTGCGCTTCACCTCGCCTATCAGTGTCCAGTCTGCCTCGCCGGTATACATCTGGCTGCGCGTGCGTCCGTGGATGGTCAGTGCCTGGATGCCGCACTGCTGCAGCTGCTCGGCCAGCGAGGTGATGATGAGTTGTTCGTGGTTCCAGCCCAGACGCGTCTTGGCTGTGACGGGCAGACGGACGGCATCCACCACCCGCTGCGTGATGTCCAGCATCTTCGGTATGTTTTGCAGCATGCCGGCACCGGCACCCTTGCCGGCCACCTTCTTGACCGGGCAGCCGAAGTTCAGGTCTATCAGGTCCGGTCCGGCCTGTTCCACAATCTTGGCAGCCTCCACC
The DNA here is from genome assembly GCA_002371715.1 of Prevotella sp. UBA3757. Taxonomy (GTDB): domain Bacteria; phylum Bacteroidota; class Bacteroidia; order Bacteroidales; family Bacteroidaceae; genus Prevotella. The sequence continues at coordinate 14,716 of DFGF01000107.1, read as the reverse complement.
ATGGCATCAATGTCACGCCCGTAAATCTGGATGCCTACGGGGCGCTCCTCGTCGCTGATGGTCAGTTTCTTGACTGTCGACTTGACGTCGCGCACCAGAGCCTCGGCACTGACAAACTCCGTGTAGACCATGGCCGCGCCAAAGCGCTTGCACAGCATGCGGAAGCCAATGTCGGTCACGTCCTCCATCGGTGCCAGGAAGACGGGGCGTTCGCCAAGTTCTATGGTTCCTATCTTCATCGGCGATTACAGCAGTTTCTTGATTTCCTGCTCTACATCCTTAATCTGCTGCGAGCGGCTCACCAGGTTGTTGCCACGGTCAATGAGGAAGAACTCTGGCAGCGTCCGTACGTTGTAGAGCGTCAGGAAGGTCTCGTTCGAACCGTCGTTGCGTACGCATACCCAGGGCAGGGCTGCCGTCTGCTGTTTCCAGAAGTGCTCGTCGGGGTCCAGGCTGACCTGATAGATTTCGAAGCCCTGAGCGTGGTATTTGTTGTATAGTTCGCGCAGGGCCAGGATGCGTGCCGGTGACTCCTTTTGGCCGAATACGTGGAAGTCGAGCATCACCACCTTTCCCTTCAGGTCGGTCAGCTTGCGCTGCTGTCCCTTGTTGTCGGTCAGGGCAATCTCAATGACGCCCGACGTCTGAATCTTCGAGGCATCGATAGTTCTCGACTGGCTGGCCTCGATGCTGCGCACGTTCTTCATGCCCTCGATGGCAATGTTGTGCAGGTTCTTGCCGCGTTCCGCATCAGGATAGTAGGTGTCCCAGCTGGTGGCAACGGCGGCAAACACCTTGACGTCGTCGCGGTCGTTGCGCGGATTGAAGAGCAGTGAGTTGCCCAGCGTCTGGAACAGTGCAAAATAGGCGTATGGTTTCGAAGGGTCTGGGAAGATGTAGTCGCGCTTGACGTCCTCCTTATACTGGCGGACGAGTGCCAGAATGCTGTCGTTCGACTGGTCGATGCTCAGCGACTCGTCGCGGCTGACGGCCATTGCGCGCTGCTGCAGCTGCATCTGGAGCAGTGCCAGCTCCTTGATTTTGGCACAGTTCTCGGAACCGCTCACCTCGTACTGCGAAGCCATCTGCGGATAGGTGGCATTGACGGTCACCGTCTCCGTAGAGTCAATGGACAGTGAGATGATTTGGTCGCTGATGCGCAGGCGGTAGAACTCGGGTGCCTCGCTGGCCTGGCCGGCCAGGCTGAACTTTCCGTCGGCATCGAGTTCTACGGAGTCGATGACTTCAGGACCCATCAGGCCGATATTCTCCAGATAGAGCACGGAGTCCTTGGCATTGGTGATGCTGCCCTCTACGTGGAATTTCTTTTCGCTACACGAGGCCATGCCCAGCACGGCCAGTGTCAGTATTGCATACTTTTTCATAGCTGTATCCTTTGATTGTTGTTACATTCATTTCTTCTTACGGGGCTTCCTGATGGCCCAGCCTTCTTCGCTGAAATCGGGGATTTCGCCCTTCAGCTTGATGCCGTTGGGATTCAAGAATTGCATCCAGTCCTCCTTCTTGTAGCTGTGCTTGGGTGTCGGCTTGCCGGGTTGGCCGGGTTGGTCGGATTTTCCGGGCTTTCCAGCTTTTCTGGGTTTGCCGGTTTTCCCGGACTGAGCAGGCTTTCTGCCCTCGGTGGCATCATTGCACCTGACCTCGCGCCGCTTGTACTGCTGACCGTTCACATACTTGATGACGCGCTCTGCATCCTCCTCTAGCACTTCGAAGTACGACATGGTCTGTAGCAGGTCAATGTGTCCTACGGCCACGTGGCCATGCACATTCTTATTCAGAAACTGCATGAGTTCACCTGGATAGAAGCCGTCCTTCTTGCCCAGGTTGATGAACAGTTTGCGATAGCCCTCTGACGGCTGGGACTTCTGGCCGGACTTGCCTCCCTTGCTGCTCTTGGCATCCTTGCGCCCCTCGCCCTTTCTCGATGAAACCGGCAGGATTTCGGGCGCGTCGGCATAGTAGGCCAGGAATTTGCCGAACTCCAGCGAGACAATCTTCTTGATCAGGTCATCCTTGTCTACGTATTCGAAGTAGCGGTTAATGTCCTGCATGAAGGGGGCAATCTGCTCCTCGTCGACATCGGCTTTCACTATCTGGTCCATCACCTTGTAGAGCTGCTTCTTGCAGATCTCTTCTGCCGATGGAATGGCGCCTTCTTCGAATTTCTTTCCGATTTCTTTCTCGATGTTGCGGATCTTATGCTTCTCTCGCGAATGTACGATGCTGAGCGACGTACCCTTCTTGCCGGCGCGGCCTGTGCGTCCTGAGCGGTGGGTGTAGTTCTCGATGTCGTCGGGCAGTCCGTAGTTGATGACGTGCGTCAGGTCGTCCACGTCCAGTCCGCGGGCAGCCACATCCGTAGCCACCAGCAACTGGACGGTGTGCTGTCGGAACTTCTGCATCGTCAGGTCGCGCTGTTGCTGTGAGAGGTCGCCATGCAGTGCCTCGGCATTGTAGCCGTCCTTGATGAGCTTGTCGGCCACCTCCTGCGTCTCTATCTTGGTCCGGCAGAAGATGATGGCAAAGATGCGCGGGTAGTAGTCTACCAGCCGTTTCAGTGCCAGATACTTATCCTTGGCGTTCACCATGTAGTATATGTGGTTCACGTGTTCGGCACCTTCGTTGCGGCTGCCAACCACTATCTCCTTCGGGTCGTGCAGGTAGCCCTTGGCTATGCGCTCTATCTCCTTGCTCATCGTGGCCGAGAAGAGCAGCGTGTTCCTGTCTTCGGGCACACCCTCAAGAATGGCATCGATGCTCTCCGAGAAGCCCATGTTCAGCATCTCGTCGGCCTCGTCGAGCACGACATTGCAGACGTTGTCCAGGTGTGCCACGCCACGGTTCATCAGGTCAATCAGTCGGCCTGGCGTGGCCACGATGACCTGGGCACCCTTGCGCAGTGCGCGTATCTGCTGTTCAATGGATGCGCCGCCATAGACGGCCTCAATATGGATGCCGTCTGTGTATCTTGCAAAGTCGCGCATGTCGTCAGCTATCTGCAGGCACAGCTCGCGCGTTGGCGAGAGCACCAAGGCCTGCGTAGCCTTGCTGCCAGTATCAATGCGTTGCAACACGGGTATGCCAAAAGCGGCCGTCTTTCCAGTACCCGTCTGGGCCAGCGCGATGACATCATTGCGGTGGCCTAACAAATAAGGTATGACTTCTTCCTGTACGGGCATGGGTTGTACGAACCCCATCTCCTCAATGGCGCGGCGAATCCCTTCGCTGACACCTAACTCTTCAAACGTCTTCAATGCCTATAATTTTCTATTCGGCTGCAAAGTTACAAAAAGTCGAGCGAAATGCCAAATATATTTGTGCATTTCCGAGACGAAGTAATTTCTCCAATGGAAAAGTTGCAAAAAAAAGAGAGAAGTACAAAGCAAATTGGAAAAATATTCGTATCTTTGTAGTCGAAAATGACAATAGGCAAAAGAAACGATATGCTTCCTACACCTTCTAAGGAGATTCGTTCAAACGACAATAACCGACAAAACATGTTACTATCATTTCTTGACATCAAAGCTATGAATAGACAAATCTTACTGACAGCCGCAATACTGGCGGTAGCAGCTGTTTCGGCGTTGGCCGGCGTGCCCAAGGTGACGTGGGACCGCCAGAGTCTGATGATTGACGGTCGTCGCGTCTGCCCCGTGATGGGCGAAGTACACTATTCGCGCATACCTGCCGACGAATGGCAGCGCGAAGTGCACCAGATGAAGGAGGGCGGCGTGACGATGCTGGCCACCTACGTGTTCTGGAACCATGTGGAGGAAGAGGAGGGCATCTTCCGTTGGGACGGCCAGCGGTCACTGCGCCGTTTCCTGGAAGTGTGCCGCGAGGAGCAGATGCCCGTGGTGCTGCGCCTGGGGCCGTTCTGTCATGGCGAGGCGCGCAATGGCGGCATTCCCGACTGGGTGTTTGCCAAGGGCTGCAAGCTGCGCAGCACGGACCCCCGCTTCCTGGGCTATGTAGAAACGCTCTATCGCCAGATATTCACCCAGACACAGGGCCTGCAGTGGAAGGACGGCGGACCGGTGGTGGCTGCTCAGTTTGATAACGAGTATCGCGGTTCGGGCGACTACCTGATGGCGCTGAAGCAGATAGCCCTGAAGACGGGCTTCGACCTGCCGTTCTATACGCGTACCGGCTGGCCCAAGCTCTCGAAGCCCACGCCCTTCGGCGAGATGCTGCCTCTCTATGGCGACTATGCCGACGGCTTCTGGGACAAGGAGGTCAAGGAGGGTGTCGGCAACTACTACAAAGCATTCCATTTCAAAGGATTCCGCTCGTCGACGGCTATTGGTACCGACCTCTTGGGACGACAGGAGGCGAAGGTCAACCAGGGCGATGACGACTACCCCTACCTGACCTGCGAGCTGGGTGGCGGTATGGTGACGGCCTACCATCGTCGTCCCTATATCTATGCCGACGACACCTATGCGATGGCACTCGTGAAGCTTGGCTCCGGCAGTAACCTGCTGGGCTACTATATGTATCACGGTGGCACCAATCCCGAGGGACAGCTGCACACGCTGAACGAAGTGCAGACCTCGCCAGGTACGGCTAATAACGACCTGCCCGTCTGTACCTACGACTTCCAGGCGCCACTCGGCGAGTTTGGCCAGCGCAACGCGTCCTACTACCGGCTGCGTCCGCTCCACCTCTTCATGCACGACTACGGCGAACTGCTGGCTCCGATGGAGGCCTCGTTCCCCTCGCCACAGGATTTGCCCAAAGGTGACGACAGCGTGTTGCGCTGGGCCGTCAGGCGTTCAGGAGAGTCGGCATTTGTCTTTGTCAGCAACTACGAACGCTTCGGCCATTTGTCGGCAAAAAAGAACGTGCAGCTGGAGGCCGCAGGCGTCAAATTGCCAAAACTCAGCATCCCTGCCGGTTGTATGGCTATCTTCCCCGTCAACATTGACGGCATCCGCTATGCCACCGCCCAGCTCGTGGCGCGTCGTGATGGCAAGATATACATGATGCAGATTCCTGGCATCCCCACCACGATAGCCCTACAGGGTGGCAAAACGCTGCGCAACGTCAAGCCCAAGGGTCCGCAATTACCCGTCTATGGTAACATCTGCCTGCTCAGTAGGCAGGAGGCTGCACACCTGTTCTTAGAACAATCGGAGGAAAGCGCTGCAGCCACACCCGTCAGCTATCAGAAAACCAAGGAGGCAGGCCCCCTGCGCACCATCGTAAAGGGCCGGGCCAAAGTGGCCGAAGCGCCCTCGGAGAACGACTGGCAGCAGGCTGCCGTCTACGAGGTGCCGGTTGAGGCCGGAAAAGACGCCCTGTTGCGCATCAGTTATCGTGGCGACTGCGCCCGGCTCTATGCTGACGGCAAGCTCGTGGCCGACAACTTCTACTACGGACGTCCGTTCCTCTACGGCTTGTGGCGGCTGCCTGCCGGTGTCACCAGCCTGGAACTGCGCATCCTGCCCCTACAGCCTACGGCTCCAATCTATCTGCCTCGTGAGGCCGATAAGACTGCCGGAGAGCAGGTGACGGGCATTGACATCATCCGTCGTTAACACGCCCCCAAAAAAAGATTGCCTATATTATATGAAGATATGTGTGTTTTGCTCTGCCAATGAGCAGATAGACCCTGACTTTTTCCTTGCGACAGCTGACCTGGGTGTCTGGGCTGCCAGAAACGGCCATACCATCGTGTATGGCGGTGTGAACTGTGGTCTGATGGAGTGTCTGGCCAAGGCCACGCGCCAGGCTGGTGGCCGCACCATTGGTGTCATCCCAAAGATTATTGAGGAGAACGGCCGCATCTCTGACCATGTCGATGTCGAACTGTTCTGCGACAACCTTAGCGACCGCAAGCAGCTGATGATGGACTGGGCTGATGTGTTCATTGCCCTGCCCGGCGGTATCGGCACCCTTGACGAGGTGTTCACCGTAGCGGCTTCAGCCACCATTGGCTACCACCAGAAGCGTATCATCCTCTATAACGTTAAAGGCTTCTGGGACAGCCTGATAGCCATGCTGGACGACCTGCAACAGCGTGGCGTCATCCGTCGGCAGTGGCAGCAGTGGATAACTGTGGCCAATACGCTCGACGATATTCAGAGGCTATTGTCTTGACAGGGTGGTGGCTACGTGCTCAGCATGGAGCCGTCACGGCTTCAGCATGATGGCTGTCAGGATGCGGCCAGAGCTGATGCCTAAGCGTCGGGCCGAGAAAAACGTGTCGCACTGCTTGTAGGTGCAGATGCCACTCATGCCGATGCGCTCACGGCTGACTCCCATGGCCATGAGCTGCAGTCGGTTACACTCAGGCAGGTCAATGTGCCATTTGGTCGTGCGACGACTGATGGCTGTCATGTCGAAACCAGCCTGGAGGAAGGCGTCGTACACCTCGTCGCCCACCTCGAAACTATCGAGGCTGATGCCTGGCCCAATCTGTGCCGTGAGGTCAGCCGGACGGGTGCCATACACCTCTGCCATCTTTTTGACAGCTTCCTCGGTGATGCGCTTCACCGTACCACGCCAACCCGCGTGGACGGCACAGACGGCGTGCTGCCTGCTGTCGTATAGCAAGACGGGAATGCAGTCAGCTGTCGATACGCCGATGCACACCCCATGCTTGTTCGTCATGATAGCATCAACGCCTTCCAGCCGTTGTTGCCGTTCCGGGCTGTCCTGGCTCAGAAAGTCGTCGTCGATAATGGCCACCTTGGTTTCATGGACCTGATGGGGCATCAGCAGTCGGCTGTCGTCAATTTGTAGCAGTTGGCACAGGGCTTCCCGGTTCCGGGTAATGGCTTCTTCGCTGTCGCCACAGTAGCGGTTGACGTTGAAACGTCCGTAGCGTCCCTCGCTGTAGCCGCTTTGCCGCGTCGTGCTAAAAGCCACCACCTCTGTTCCTAAATGGTATGTGTAAAGTACTGGTTTTTCCATGTTTTCATCGCTTTTGCAGCCAAAATTACGTAAAATGACGAAGAATTGTGAATAAAAGTTTGCAGATTTAATTATTTTTTGTATATTTGCAGGCTAAATATAAAGTTTTGTTAATCAATAGTTAAGATAAGCATGATGGTATGTTATGGCCACGTATGGCACGGAGAGCGAGCTGATGAGCAAAGCTAACCGTGACATGGAGAAAAGCCAGAGCGTGGCGGCAGTAAAGAGTGAAGTGGAAAGTGCCTTGAGAAACATCCACAAGGCGGCGGAGATGAGCTTAAATATTGATGCCGTAGGTGTGTTTCACCTCGCTCATCACGAAGGTACTCTCAATGGAGGCCAGCATTTCAATTTCGCCCAGCTTGTTGAGCACGAACGCCTGGTACTGCTTCATGTCAGCTGCCCGTACCTTCAGCAGATAGTCATAGTTGCCCGAGGTGTTATAGCACTCCGTTACCTCTGGTATGCGCTGGATGCGGCGCACGAAGGCATCGGCAATCTCGTGGTTAATCTGCTTTAGCTTCACCTTGCAGAACACCTGCAGGCCAAGGTTCAGCTTTTCTGGGTCGAGCACAGCGATATACTTCTTGATGTATCCCTGGCGTTCCAGCCGTTTCTGGCGCTCGAACACGGGCGTCGGTGTCAGGTGTACGGCATCGGCCAGCTCCTTGGTGGTCAACTTCGCATTCTTCTGTAGGGTCTTGAGTATCTGCAGGTCAGTCTCGTCAAGTTTTTCTGTCATCTTGCAATAATTATTATCATGTCCTTAGTTTCCGTTCTTTGGGGACAAAGGTACTAAAAATGTTACTAACTGCCAAATGTTTAGCAGAAATATTTTATTGCGTAAAATTGACGCAACGCTACTATTGTATTGGCATTTTAAATGATTCTGAAACAAACTGGGAAAAAACTTGCTCTGCATCGATGTGTTTGTCTCGCCCAGAGTGTGGCACGCAATGACACCGACTTCACACTATCGAAAGGCTGACAGCAGACAACGAGAGCCTGCTGCCAGTCTTTTTTTGTGCGATTCCATCCGTTTATGGAATATTATTCGTAAATTTGTACCCAAAATTGCGATTGTTTATGAATAAGAGAGTAACACCAGAATTTATCACATCGTTGGAGCCAAACGAAATTTTTGTGTTCGGCAGCAACTTGAAGGGAATGCACGGTGGCGGTGCGGCTTACGTCGCCTACCGCAAGTTTGGAGCCATCATGGGTCAGGGCGTGGGTCTGCAAGGTCAGAGTTATGCCATCCCTACGATGCAGGGCGGCGTAGAAACCATCCGTCCGTATGTGGATGAGTTCATCCAGTTCGCCAAGCTGCATACAGAGCTGACGTTCCTCGTCACTCGCATCGGCTGTGGCATTGCAGGATTTACGGACGAAGAAATCTCTCCGCTGTTTAAGGCAGCGCATGGAGTTGAAAATATCGTTCTGCCTCCGAATTGGTAAGTGTATAAATGGATAGAACAGTTATCGTCAGAGGTCGTATAAAAAACAAGGAAGGACATGAACATAGAAGATGTACGTGAATATGCGCTGACGCTGGCGGGAGCTATGAAGCAAGGGAAGAGGGCAATAGTGGTCGGTGCCTCGTCGGGCATCGGGCTGGAGGTGGCGAGACTGCTGATGCGGCAAGGCTGGACGGTGGGCGTTGCTGCCAGGCGGGTGGAACTGCTACAGGAGTTAGGTGCAGCGGCCATTGAGTGCATCGATGTAACGAAAGGCGATGCCTCGGAAGGTCTGCAACGGCTCATCAGGAAGTTGGGCGGCATGGATCTCTACTTCCATGCTTCCGGCATTGGCAAGCAGAACCGGGAACTGACTGCGGATATAGAACTGGCGACAGTTGAGACGAACGGCATGGGCTATACAAGGATGATAGGCGAGGCATACCGATACTTTGCCAAGCAGGGTGGCGGACATATCGCCGCCATCACGTCGATAGCAGGAACGAAGGGGCTTGGCCCTGCACCAGCCTATTCGGCTACGAAAGCCATGCAGAACGTGTATCTGCAGGCGCTGGAGCAACAGGCCCGAAGCCGTGGGCTGGACATCCGTTTTACTGATATTCGGCCTGGATTTGTAGATACGGCTCTGCTAAGTGGCGACTTCCGTTACCCCATGATGCTGCGTCCTGAGAAAGTGGCACAAGAGATTGTCAGTGCCATCAACCATCGTCGGCATATCCGCATCATCGACTGGAGATACCGCATCCTGACTGCCCTTTGGCGCAGAATCCCACGCTGGGTTTGGAGGAGAATCAAGTTGTGAAAACACCAGCGAGACAAACAAATAATTCTTGTTTATCTCGCTGGTATTAAGTTGTTTAGGCTTAGACGTAAGCCTTAATACTCATCCTCGTTGAAAACTTGACTCGTAATTGATTATCAACAACTTACGCCATTCTTAACTATTTTTAGCCAAATAAACCGCACGGTCTGAGGCGGTCAAAGGCGATTCATTGGCGGGTTAGACAAACATATTGAAACTAATTATTAAAAGCCAAGGACTTCGTAATCCACATCACCACCAGGGTAATCACCGTACATTCCATCTGTCATTGCATCCCATGTGTCTTCAGCAGTCCATTCGTATGGCTCTTGATTTTCGAATGCTCTTCTATGACGTTCTTTTTTAACCTCTGCATCAGTACGTATCAAATATGACATGTCCTCTCCTTTTTGATAGTTTATGATGTCAGTTAGTAAAATAAAATTCCTTTTAAAACGGTCACCTATATTACTATAGTGCTCAAAGCGTCCATTTCTAAACTTTAAAGACTCACATCTGAATTTATAAGGGAATACTTTCTCATTATTATGGTTGATTAGAATGCATGATTTGCTATATTTACCACCAACTAATCTTGCGGTAACAAAACCATGATGAAAGATGTTGTCCCAAGGACTATGATAACGTTCTACCCTATATTCAAATGGTATTACTACATTCTCTTCTATATCAATAAATCCCAATTTCTCACCATCAATTGATGCAGCAAGCAATCCCTCGCTAAATTCTCCTAGGTAGCGGTATTTGCCTTTAGGAATTATTATATCACCGTTGCCATTTACGAGATAAGATGACTTCTTAACTTCAAGTCCATGCCAGAATTCATCGTCATACAATTGTGGATTCTTAAAATGAACTATTTCGCCTTGGTGGTTGATTAGCACTTCACCATCGTCTTCTATAGTTGAGGACAAAATAGCATGGGCATATCCATGCAGGAAATCGGAGACTTGCTCAAATTCAAATGGGACTTGGATTTTATCAAATAAGTCAACAAAGCCCCACTTACCATCTTTCTTAACAGCCCATAAGCCTTCGCTTATAATACTTGCATCGTCATATTGAGGATCTATTAGAAATTCTTTCCATCGGGAATAATAAAGTCCCCATTTTCCATTGTATTTAACAGGATATATGTTTTCTGTTGGAGCGTTTATATCATCAAAAATAAAAGGGAGTATTTGTGGCTCAAGATTTAAATAATTTTTCCCTTGGGGAATTCCCCATTTGAAATTCTCATTCATTGCAATGAACTCGATTGTCTTCTTGAACCTGCTGTCCCCCCCTAAATCAACTAGGACAATTTGTAAATATTCTGTTGGATGTATAACCGATTCTCCTGAGAAAATCCCAAACCTTGTTCCCTTTTGAACTAAGTAGAATTCTGTTTGTCTATCACCAATTTTAAGTGCATTTGATATTGAGTCGAACTGTTCTAACTTTCCATCCAATTCTTTTACAAACGTTTCTATCAGCCAAGGGTACCAGGTGTTTATCCTACGAAAATGATTATTGACAATTTCACTGATTACCTCTTGGCAATCGTTAATTGGATGCATCTTAACGTTTAATGGTTCTTTTGTCATAGCAATGTGATTATGGATAGGCATAAGAATACCCGAATAATTCATTTTTCTTTTGCTGCTCTAAACATGATTTCACTAACAAATTGCCTTTGTTCCGAATCAATAGAGAAATGTTCAAACAAAGGACTATAGTCGGGGACTAAATCTGGATTAAGATGATGACAGATTCGATTCATCATTCTTTCTGACGAGTCAGAGTAAGAATTCCAGTTCCTTGCCTGAGCATAAATCTCAGACGAAACAATCTGCCCATTGGCATCAAACTCAGGGTCCTTTAGCTCGTACAGGAGTCCATCTGCATAATTCTCTTTCATAGAATAACTATTTAAAAATTAATAAAAAAGAAAACTACCATCTCCGGCTCAAAGGCTCCATTAGGAGATTTCGGTCACAAAGATACAAATTATGTGGAACATATAGGCAATTTAGGGACTTTATTTGCAGAAATTAGCAAATCAAAACCCAAATTGCCCTAATCAAGAAGTATAAACAGATAAAATTACATGTGGAATCCACGGTTTCTGGTTTGCTGGCAATCTTCCTTCATGCCCTGAACAACATCGGATAGTCGTCCTTTCACACGCTCACATTCACCTGCTTTTAGAAAGGGGAGTGAGGCTTTGTACACAGTACCTGCGGCTTCCTCCTTATTGGAGTGGCCATTCATATAGCGTTTGATGTCGCCCTCCTAACGAAACGTGAAACTACGGGAGCCAGAGTCAACGAATTCTATAACTGCTTTAACAGCACCACGTAGAAGTTCAGAGAGGATTGACATATCTTGTTGGCGAACTTGTGACATTATTGCACAGGTTGAGGCTAAAAATCATTCATAATGAAAACTATTTTCGGATAAGGCAATTGTTTTAAAATAAAATTCGTAATTTTGCAGCAAAATAATGGTTCATTTATATGCCACTGCCGATATTATATAGTGCAAAGCGGATTGAACGGCAATTCAATACAGGAGAACAACCCGTATTAGTGACGTGTTCTGACGTAAACACCTACGTCTGCAAATATATGCGTTCTTCGGCAGCTGCTTATAAATTAGTTTGCGAACTTATTGGAGCGAAAATGGCGAAAGCCTGGCAGTTGAACACCCCAGATGTCGCATTAGTAAAGATAAGGTCTTCGCATTGGGAAGGAATCAGCCTTTCGCATAGCATATCTGCTTCATCGTTGGGAGCCAGATGGCTCAATGGTGTTATAGACATAACGCCATCGACATATGCCCAAGTACCACCGAATACAGATACACTTTATCAACTAATGAAGATTGCATTGTTTGACTTCTGGATTGCAAACGAAGACAGAAATGCGAACAATGCCAACTTGATGTTCGACGTGGTGAACGACCTCTTTGTATCAATAGACTACGGCTGTATTTTCAATACTGCTACATTTGAGTATCCCCTCTCTCAACTTACATCTACTGATACCATCCTTTGCTCTGATCTCTTTGCACACCTGACGCAGCACATAGAAAGATCAGAACTTAAACCACTCACTGAACGGTTAAATAAGGAGTATGAAAACTCTATTCATCGATGCAAGCTAATTTCCATTGAAATCATTGAGGACATACCCCAGGAATGGAATGTGCCTCAGACTATCATCACAGATAAAATCAGCCAGTTATTCGATGAAAAATGGTTAATTGGAGTGTGGAACAACTTTACAGAATGCTTTAACGAAAACATCAATCATGAATAATCTGAAGTATAGTATTATATATGCCGTAATCCGGCCAGAAATTACCGAACGCATCAGTGTTGGCCTGATCTTTGTTGATGGCGACAAGGTAGATATCCGCTATTCACAACAGAAGTTGGAAGCCTTGAAAGGGTTGTTCCCATTAAAAGAATACGAATTTGTTTCACAGGTTGTCAGTTCCATGCCTACCAACGGAAAAATCAACAACGTCAACGACATCAACTATCTATCCCGCTATTCCAACAATCTGATTGCTGTATCTCCCTTGCAAAGCATAGACATCGAACCAACAGAGCAAAGTAAGAATCGGTTGTTCCGAAACTATATCTATGCATAAAAAACACCAGCGAGACAAACAAATAATTATTGTTTATCTCGCTGGCATTCAATTGTTTAAACCTAACAATAGGCTCTAATACTCATCCTCGTTGAAAACTTTATTTTAGGTGCTTTTATGTTGATTATCAATCACTTGTACTTTGTTTAACTATTTTTATCCAAATAAACCGCACGGTCTAAGGCGGTCAAAGGCGATTCACAGGCGGGTTGGACAAACTTATTCTTTCGGGTACAAAGTTACAAAACTTTAGTGAATAATCGGTTCTTTTGGCGGTTTTTCAACAGGAAGAGGGTTAGACAGCAGGAATTTCAGTACCTTAGCACCCAAATTTTGCAATTAATCAAGAAAACATGAAGAAAAAATGAAAATATTTGGCTTTTCCGTAAAAAAATGATGGGTCTGAAGTGTCTTATATATAGACATGCCTCAAAAATGGGGCACGAATATGAATAGACTGATATGCTTGATAAGAGAACACTTGAAAATTGCGATTCAGCGAGTGCCAACCAAGCTCGCTTGGAGTTGGCTGAGCGAAAGCAATTTATCGAACAGCTTTTCCGCCAGAACTACAGCGAGATGATTCATCTGGCCAGTGTCTTGTTGAGCGATGACGAAGAGGCTGAGGACGTGGTGCAGGATGTCTTCTTGCGTGTGGCAGACAGTGACATTCCACCTAAGAATGACAATTATCTGCTGACTGCCGTGCGCAACGCCTGCCTGAACAGAATCAGACAGATGCATCTTCACGACAAAGTGAAGAGATTGATGCCCATAGAAGACGATTCCAGCCAGCAACCCATTGACAAACGGATGGAAAGGCTCGACGATATTGCCACTTACGTGGACGAGCAACTGGAGGAACCGCTCCGCAGCATCTTCCACCTCCGCTTCGACGATGACCTGACCGTCAGTGAGATTGCCCGTCGGCTGGGGCTGAATCCGAATACTGCCTACAAGTATCTCATGCAGAGCATTCAGCAAATCAGACATCACTTCGGTAAACATTAAAATGACAACAACAATGGAAACGACCAACGAAAACATCCGCCAACTGTTGGAAATGCTCGACAATCCCGATGCATATACCGAGCAGCAGATTCGAGACATCATCAACCATGATGAGGATACTCGTGAAACCTATCGTCTTATGGTAGAAGCCAAACGTAGTAGCCGCCATCGTCAGAACAAAAAGCCTGTCGATGTAGATGCTGCTTGGCAGAGATTCAATCAAAAGTTTCAGCCTAAGCAGTCAAGCAGCAATTGGATGAAGATAGCTGCATCTTTCATTGGTGTGCTACTTGTTTCTGGCATAGCCTTTGCCGCCATCCACATCGTCCGACAGTACCAGAAGCAGGAAACTCCACAAACTGAGATTGCGGAAAATGTGACACCCCCCGTCACAACACTCCCTGCCGATACGCTTACCAAAGATACCGTCACAGTGCAACCTGTCATCTACGACAATATTCCATTAGAGAAGATGCTGCCAGAGATAGCCGCTCACTACGATGTGAAAGTCGTATTTGCTAACGATGAAGCCCGTGGACTCCGTTTCCACTTTGTATGGAACCCACAGAAGGGCATTGATCAGGTCATCAGTGACCTCAACCAGTTTGAGCGTCTTAGCGTCACATTAAAGGATAATCAAATCACTGTAGAATAGTCAGCCGCCATGAAAAGATATATTACTCTCATTCTTGCCCTGCTGCTGACAGTCAGCATGCAGGCTCAGAAACGCATCTCACGTGAATATAATAATGTGTCGCTCTCCGATGCTTTGAACCAACTCGCAGAGCAACAGACAGGCTACACCATCTACTTCCTCTATAAC
>DFGF01000004.1 GCA_002371715.1 Prevotella sp. UBA3757 | reverse complement strand
GACTGATGGCGTATGCCACTTTCGTATTCTTGAATTGTGGCAGGATGGCTGCCCAGACAACAGAACCGATGGCCTGCACAGCAAAGAGCACACCGACCCAGTTGCCTGCAATCTGGAAGGATTCGCTGGCAGGGTCTGTCGTGTTCCATACCGTCTCAGCAATGGCACCCGTCGTATAGTTCCACATATAGAGAAAGGCTGCCCAGCAAAAGAACTGTACCAGTCCGACCTTCCAGAACGTGGAGGGGGCCTTGCGCAGCAGCGTCAGCCAGTCGGCGGAACCGTCATCGGCGGAGTCACCGGAAGCGCCGGCCATGCCATTATATTCCGCATACTCCTTGGGCGGCCACTCCTTGACCTTCATGGTGGTGTAGATGACGCAGAGAATCAAAATGGCGGCGCCGATATAGAATGACCAGATGACGCTGTCGGGCACCACGCCTTTCTCCGCTACATTACTAATGCCTATATAGGTGAAGAAGAAAGGAAACAGGAAACCGACGACACTGCCGGCGTTGCAGAGGAACGACTGGATGCTGTATGCCTTGGCCTTCTGCTCCTCGTTGACCATGTCACCCACCAGCATCTTGAAAGGCTGCATCGCCATGTTGATACTGGTGTCAAGAAACATCAGGGCGACAAGCCCGAACATCATGGCGGCACTGACAGTCAGCCCCAAAGAGCCGGCATTGGGCAGCAGACACATGACGAGTACGGCAGTGGCGGCTCCTACGAATAAATAAGGTATACGACGGCCGAAGCGTGTCCACGTCTTGTCGCTCAGCGTGCCGACAATCGGTTGTACCAGGATTCCCATCAGCGGCGGGAGAATCCAGAAATAGCTCAGCGAATGGGGGTCGGCCCCCAATGTGGCAAAGATGCGCGAGATATTAGCCGACTGCAACGCATAGGCTATCTGCACGCCAAAGAATCCGAAACTCAGATTCCAGAGGCTCCAAAAGGGTAAATTCGGTTTTTGCTTCATATCAGTATCGTTTTATTCATCTTTATCTGGTTAGTCCGGATAGTCCGGGTCATCGTGTTGTCCCTCTTATGACCAGGCGGGTACGCACGACGCGCCGCTGGGGCTTGTCGGGCGGAATGATGCCTTCCACCTGGTTTATCAGGATGTCGACAGCCTCCTCACCGACTTTCATGCCGCGCTGCTCGACGGTGGTCAGCATGGGGTCGCAGGCCACAGCACGCTGGCCGTTGGTGAAGCCGCAGATGGAGATATCCTCAGGCACGCGGAACCCCATGCGCTTGGCGGTATAGAGTATCCCGATGGCCGTGTCGTCGTTGACGGCAAAGAACCCGTCGGGCACCTGCTCGCGCTGCAGTACGCCGGGCGTGATGGCATCGGCATCCGTACGGTTGTCGCAGATGAAGGTCAGCGACTCGTCGTAAGGCAGGCCGTGCTTCAGCAGCGCATCCTTGTAACCGTTGAAACGGTTCTTCGAGATTTCCAGATTCATGGCCGAACCATAGAAGGCAATACGTCTACAACCCGTCTCAATGAGATAGTTCACGGCATTGAAAGCACCCATATAGTCGTCGACCACCACGCGGCTGGCATTCACGCCCGTACATATCCTATCATAGAACACCAGCGGCAGACCGGCATCCATCAGCCGCACGAAGTGCTCGTAGCGATGCGTGTCCTTGGCCTGACTGACAATGATGCCGCACACCTTGTTCTCATAGAACGACTGGCAGATTCTGACCTCGCGCTCGTACTGCTCGTTGCTCTGTGCCACCATGATGCGGTAGCCGTGGGCCGAGGCCTCGTCCTCAATGCCTGCCAGCACCGACGAGAAGTAGAAATGCGTAAACTCGGGAATGATGACCCCAATCACCTTCTGCGGCTGAATCCTCGAGCGGCGCAGCGACTCGGCAATGACGTTGGGCGTGAAGTGATGGTCGCGGGCATACTGCTGAATGGCCGCCCGGCGCTCTGCCGAGATGCGCGGCGAATTCTTCAGCGCTCGCGACACCGTAGCCACCGAGATGCCAAACTCGCGGGCGATGTCTTTCATTGTCAATGGGGTCGTTTCGTTCATTCAGTTATTGTCTGTTATTTGGTCGAGCTGATGCCGTGAAGCACGAACTCGCTTGCAAAGTTATCGAAAAGTTTGTGTCGTTGTACTCTCTAACCATTGATTTGTCAATAATCACAAATGCAAACGTTTGCACCAACTATATAACGCATTTAATCCCTAAAAAAGTATAACGTAACGAAATAATGTCTACTTTTGCACCGAAATCATGTTTCTTGACACGAATGCCAAAACGATATTTTGATTTATAACTAGTAACTTTAAAGATTAAATGATGAAGCAGTTAAACATTAGAATGCCACTTAGGATGCTGGTCCTCATGTTAGGACTGTTCCTATCGGTAGGTGCCTTTGCGCAAATCAGCGTGAGAGGCCATGTTAAGGATGCTCAGGGTGAACCTATCATCGGTGCCACCGTACGCGTAGCCAACACTCAGGACGCTACCATTACGGACTTCGATGGTAACTTCATGCTGAAGGCTCAAAAAGGGGCTGACATCACCATCTCGTATGTCGGCTACCAGAATGCAACTGTCAAGGCAGCGCCTCAGGTTGAGGTCGTCATGCAGGACGACCAGACTGTCCTTGAAAACGTTGTGGTCATCGGATACGGTCGTGCCAAGAAGAACGACCTGACGGGTTCCGTCACGGCCATCAAGCCGGACGACATGAACCACGGACTGATTACCAGTGCGCAAGACGCACTGCAGGGCAAGGTGGCCGGTGTCAACATCATCAATGGCGGTGGCGAGCCTGGCGGCGGCGCCACTATCCGCATTCGTGGCGGTTCGTCGCTGAATGCCTCCAACGACCCGCTGATAGTCATCGACGGTCTGGCCATGGACAGCTATGGCATCCAGGGCGCCTCCAACCCGCTGTCGCTTGTCAACCCGAACGATATCGAATC
>DFGF01000093.1:21043-27276 GCA_002371715.1 Prevotella sp. UBA3757 | reverse complement strand
TAGGCCTTCATGATGCCATAGACCTCACCAATCTTGTTGGGACCAATGCCCAGTCCTGTGCAGGCACCGGCGCAGATGGTGTTGGAAGAGGTCACAAAGGGATACGAGCCAAAGTCGACATCGAGCATCGTGCCCTGGGCACCCTCACAGAGAATGCTCTTGCCAGAACGCAGCACCTGGTTGATTTCGTGCTCTGAGTCCACCAGATGGAACTGGCGCAGATACTCGATGCCCTCCAGCCATTTCTTCTCGACCTCAGCAATATCGTAGTCGAAGTTAAGTGATTTCAGGATGGCCTCATGGCGCGCCTTGTGGGCAGCATACTTCTCCTCGAAACCATCCAGGATGTCGCCTACGCGCAAACCGTTACGCGATACTTTATCTGTGTAAGTCGGACCGATGCCCTTGCCCGTGGTGCCAACCTTGTTCTTACCCTTCTGAGCCTCGTAGGCGGCATCCAGCACGCGGTGGGTAGGCATGATGAGGTGTGCCTTCTTAGAGATGTGCAGGCGCTCCTTCAGTTCGTGACCGCTGGCCTCCAGCGCCTTGGCCTCGTCCATAAACAAGTCGGGAGCCAAGACCACGCCGTTACCAATAATGTTCACCTTGCCACCCTGAAAGATGCCCGACGGAATGCTACGTAACACGTACTTCTGTCCTTCAAATTCCAGCGTATGGCCGGCATTGGGACCACCCTGAAAACGGGCTATCACATCATACTGGGGGGTCAATACATCGACCACCTTACCTTTACCTTCATCGCCCCACTGTAGTCCAAGCAGGACGTCAACTTTTCCATGATTCATTGTTGTTCTCTGTTATTTCTTTTGTTCGTTTTTTCTTTGTTGTCTGGTGAGCTTGGCCTGACACGTACTGCACACACCATAGACGTAGAGGCTGAAACCGTCCTTTCGGAAACGCTTTGCATGAACGCCGTTGATGGCTCGCGTGACGGCTATAGACTTAAACTCTGTCACTTTACCGCAGATGGTACACACCTGGTGGCAATGACTGTTGTTGTCGTAACAGGTCTCATAGCGTGTTGTCCCTTGAAAGCGATGGCGTATCACCAGCCGCAACTCCATAAAGAGCTTCAAGGTGTTATACAACGTGGCCCTGCTGACAGGAAACCGCAGTTCCTCATTCAGTTTATCGCCTAACTCTTCGAGCGTGAAATGTCCATCTATGCTGTAGACAGCATCCAGTATGGCATAGCGCTCTGGCGTCTTGCGATGATTGTTCAATTCCAAGTAACTGGTCAGTATGTTTCTGACCGTTGCCTTATCGCTTTCTCTCATATATTATGTGGTTAAATTGGCTAAAAACCGCACAAAGTTACGAAAAAGCGAGTAAAATACAAAGGAAAATGAAATTTTTCTTGGTATTTTCGAGCAAAAGTAACTTCTGGAAAGCAAAAGGTACGAAATAAGTGAGAGAAAAACGAGAAAATAATTTAAAAAATATCTAAATGAATCGATTTCGTGGCACTTCGTGCCATCCGCTCGTAGACAAGACCCAGTTCGGCAAAGTGCTGCAGGCTTAACATGGCCGCCTTGCGCACCGAGACATAAGGTCCCTGGAGTGAGGCAAGTGTCTGATCTATGTACTCATTGATGCCCCGCTCGTTCGGCTGTTGTCCGTTCATGAACAGGCGTGACAGCACATGAAATCCGCACAGCTGGTAATACTCCTTGTCGCTGGCCATCCATTGGTAGGCTTTCTCCGGCGCATAGGGCAGGAATTGCCACAGGTTGAAACTGACCTGTTCGGCAATCTCCTGCGAAGGAATCTGTTCCATCCAGATGTCGCAGACTTCGGGCAGTATCTCGTCAGGGGGCATCAGCATCGTTGCCAATATCTTGCACTCGCGCACATTCTCCTTCCACAGGGCGATGGCAAGGTCGTAGACGCTGAACGCTGAGGTCTGATGGCTGGCCGCAGCCTTCAGTTCCTCAGCTTTCTCCCGTAGCCTTGGCAGCGTGACGCCCCAGTTGAGGTGATAGTTCAGTCCCTTGTCGCGCATGGATTGGGCGACGGCTCCGTCCATCACCACGCGAAACGACTGCTTGACGTCCTTGACCAGACTATTAATATCTTCCATATTCTCGATTCCGACCGCTTTATTCCCAGTTCTCAATGCTTTATTCTCAAATCAACGTCGCATAGTCACGGCTGTAGCGCAACATCTGCTGCGAATAACTCTCAGAGTAGTCTGCACGAATGTCACAAATTTCACCCTGCTCGTCGCGTACCGGTATCAGTTGAGGATTCAGGAAACCTTTATAGGGCGCCAGGTTCAGCTGCTTGTAACGGTCGAGCACCTCCTGATGTAGTTCTGCATCTACCTTGATAGCATAGCGCTCAACCAACTGGCGCGCAGTCTCGAAGTCGCCTTCACTCTTGATGCGCTGAATCTCGGCCAGCAGTCGTGCAAAAAGTCCGCGCAAGGCCTCGTAGTCGTTGATGCGTACGTAGGTTTTGCCACCGCGTTTTTCAAGCGTCACCACTTCTCCACCCTGCTCATAGCACCAATGGGCTATCAGTGCTCTGTTACGCATGTGGGCCTCCTCTATCTGGCGTCCCGGCTCAATGCGGATGAGCTGCGTCATGAGTCCGTTCATCATGTAGCTGTAATACTGCGACTTATAAGCCTCAGCATCAGGTACGAGACCAAGGTCTAAGAGTTTCTGGTCGGCAATATAGTAAAGACCGAAAAGGTCGGCACGTGCTTCCTCAATGGTGTTCCCGTATGCTTTCAGGGCATCGGGGTCGGTGCCGGGCAGCAGCCGTCCGCTGCCGTGTCCCAGGCATTCGTGCAGGTCAGTATGCAGGTCGTCGCAAACGTCGCCATAGCGGTCAATGAGCTGAAGGGTAGCCTCGTCGGCGACGAACTCCTCCTTGAAGCCATTGCCGTGAGCCGCCTTGTTGTAGGCATCGGTAATATTGGAAATAGTAATGCTTTTCGAACCGTATTCCGCACGAATCCAGTCGGCATTGGGCAGGTTGATGCCAATGGCCGTCGACGGATACTCGTCGCCTCCAAGCATGGCCGCACAGATAGCGTTGGCCGTCACCCCCTTGACGTGGGGCTTGCGGAACCGAGGGTCTACGGGCGAATGGTCTTCAAACCACTGGGCATTGCTGCTGATGGCCTGCGTACGCTTAGTGGCCTCCAGATCCTTATACTCCACAATGCCCTCCCAGGAGCCCTTCAGTCCCAAGGGGTCTCCATAGACCTCAATGAAACCGTTGACGAAGTCTATCCTGCCCTCATGCTCGCCGACCCACTCGATACAGTAGTCGTTGAACAGGCGCAGGTCGCCCGTCGTATAGTAGTCAATCAAGAGACCAATGACGCGGGCCTGCCGCTCGTTCTCTGCCACCAGCTTGGCCTGTTCAAGCCAGTAGACAATCTGACGGATAGCTGGTGCATAGCGCCCGTTGACGGACCATACCACCTCGTGAATACCCGTGGCATCCTTGACCAGCGTGGTGTTTAGTCCGTACGACACGGGCTGCCTGTCACCGGCCGCAGCTTCCTTCAGCTGCTGATAGTAGGCCTCGGCCTCGGCCTGGGTGACACCGTCGTAGAAATGACAGGCTGAGGTGACTATCAGGTCCTGGCCGTCGGCCTTGTTGACACGCTTGGGCAGTATGTCGGGATTGAAGATGACGGGGAACAGCTGAGCTTTCAGCTCTTCCAGCGACTCGCCATCAGCAAGCGGCAGTTGGGCAGTGCAAACTTTCCCCATCGCCTCCTCAAGCCACTCAGGACTGAAACCGGCCTCGAACTTGTCGCAGGCATAGTGATGGTAGATGCCGTTGGAAAACCAGAGGCGCTTCAGATACACCTCCATCGCCTTAAAGTCGTCCGTCTCACGGTCGGTCGACTCTGACGTGTAGACTGCCTCCAGCAGTTTGCGGATGCGGAGGTTATACTTGCCAAACTGGTCGAAGGTGATGTCACGGCCATAGAGCGTGGCCTGCGAAAGACAGTAAACCAGTTGCTTCTGACATAATGATAATTGCTCAAATCCCTCTAAGCGGTATCTGAGCAATTGTAAGTCAGCGAAACGTTCCCCGACATAGTTGAAGTGGGGCGTGCAATCGTCTTGATGCTTCATCGTTTTGGTCTGATTCTAAGCCTTCTTTTTGGCTTTGGCTCTTTCTCCAGGATGCAGGTTCAAGTGCTGTTGACGATACTCGCGTGGGGTCATGTTCATCAGCTTGTAGAACGAGGCATAGAACGACTGGCGGTTAGAGAAACCGACCATGTCACTGACCTCTTCAATACGCAAGTCCTGATAACGACGATCCACCAGAATAGTCATCGCCTCCTCAATGCGGAACTTGTTGACGAACGATGTGTAATTCATGTGAAACCTGACATTCACCACAGCAGAAATGTAACGCGTATTAGTTCCCAAGTCCTCGGCAAGCTTTTTGGCTGAATAATCTTTGTCCTTGTACTTTTTCTGCATGACGATGATGTCAAGGATTCGCTCCTTCATCTCGTCCATCAACTTAGGGCTCACAAGAGTCCTGTAACGGGCCTCTTTTTCTTTCTTTTCTGTAATGTTATATTTTCCCATAACCCTAATTGATTTTTTACGTTGCAAATTTACGAAAAATTTTCGACAATAAGATTTTTCTTACACAAAAAAAAGTTAAAATCATTACTTTTTTTTGCAAATCGCCGTTTTTTCCCCCCTGTAGTAGTATCAAAATGATTACATTGAGTAACATTAAACTTAAATAATATAAAAATTGAGAGCTATTTGATTTTTTTTTCCTATATTTGCAGAAGTTTTCTAAAAAACTGAAATCATTTATAGCAACTTTAATAACTTTTTTTTATTTTATGAACGACAACAAAGTAATGAACATGGCAGCGGACAACATCCGTATCCTTGCTGCTTCTATGGTTGAAAAGGCTAAGTCGGGACACCCCGGTGGTGCTATGGGCGGCGCTGATTTCATCAACACACTCTACAGCGAATTTCTGGTCTACGACCCTGAGAACCCCACTTGGGAAGGTCGCGACCGTTTCTTCCTCGACCCCGGCCACATGGCTCCCATGCTTTACAGCCAGCTCGCCCTCATCGGCAAGTACACGCTGGAGGATTTGAAGAACCTGCGCCAGTGGGGTTCGGTGACGCCCGGTCACCCCGAGCGCGAGATTGAACGCGGCATCGAGAACACCAGCGGTCCCCTCGGTCAGGGACACACGTTCGCTGTGGGTGCAGCCATCGCTGCCAAATTCCTGAAGGCTCGTCTGGGCAACGTCATGAACCAGACCATCTATGCCTACATCTCTGACGGTGGCGTACAGGAAGAGATTTCCCAGGGCGCAGGCCGTATTGCCGGTAACCTCGGACTGGACAACCTCATCATGTTCTATGATGCCAACGATATTCAGCTGTCTACCAAGACAGAAGTGGTAACCTGCGAGGACACCGCCAAGAAGTATGAGGCTTGGGGATGGTATGTGCAGAAGATTGACGGCAACGATGTCGACCAGATTCGCGAAGCCATCAAGAAGGCACAGGCTGAGAAGGAGCGTCCCAGCCTGATTATCGGTCACTGCGTCATGGGTAAGGGCGCCCGCAAGGCTGACGGTTCTTCCTACGAGTCAAACTGCGCCACTCACGGTGCTCCCCTCGGTGGCGATGCGTATATCAACACCATGAAGAACCTGGGTGCTGACCTCGAGAATCCGTTCCAGATATTCCCCGAAGTGCAAGAACTCTACGCCAAACGCCGCGAGGAACTGAAGAAGATTGTTGCCGAGCGCTACGCCGAGAAGGCTGAGTGGGCCAAGGGACATCCCGAGCAGGCCAAGCAGCTGGAGGAGTGGTTCAGCGGCAAGGCTCCCGTCATTGACTGGAGCAAGGTTGAGCAGAAGGCCGGTTCAGCTACCCGCAGCGCCTCTGCAGCCGTGCTGAGCCAGCTGGCTGAGCAGGTGCCCAACATGATTTGTGCTTCTGCCGACCTTTCGAACTCTGACAATACCAACGGCTTCCTGAAGAAGACCCACGACATCGTAAAGGGCGACTTCACCGGCGCCTTCTTCCAGGCTGGTGTAGCCGAGCTGACCATGGCTTGCTGCTGCATCGGTATGGCCCTGCATGGCGGTGTCATCCCTGCCTGCGGTACTTTCTTCGTATTCTCCGACTACATGAAGCCCGCCGTACGTATGGCAGCCCTCATGGAGCTGCCCGTGAAGTTCATCT
>DFGF01000093.1:6177-20893 GCA_002371715.1 Prevotella sp. UBA3757 | reverse complement strand
TGAAGAACCACCATGGCAAGAACTCCGTACTCGTTGTTCGTCCTGCCGATGCTGAGGAGACTACCGTCTGCTGGCGCATGGCCATGGAGAACACCGATACCCCGACAGCCCTTATCTTCTCGCGTCAGAACATCGAGATGCTGCCCGAGGGCAACGACTACAGCCAGGCCACGAAGGGTGCCTACGTGGTAGCTGGCAGTGATGAAGACTACGATGTCATCCTGCTGGCCAGCGGTTCAGAGGTGTCTACCCTCGAGGCTGGTGCTAAACTGCTCGCCGCCGACGGCATCAAGACGCGTGTCGTCAGCGTGCCCTCCGAGGGTCTGTTCCGTTCGCAGTCTAAGGAGTATCAGCAGAGTGTGCTGCCCGCCGGCAAGAAGAAGTTCGGCCTGACAGCCGGTCTGCCCGTCAACCTCGAAGGTCTGGTAGGCGCCGACGGTTGCGTATGGGGTCTGGAGAGCTTCGGCTTCTCTGCTCCCTACAAGGTGCTCGACGAGAAGCTTGGCTTCACAGGTCAGAATGTTTACGAACAAGTCAAAAAACTGCTTGCATAATGGAAGTTAAGACAGTTGGTGTAGCCTGCGACCACGCAGGCTACCCTTTGAAACAGTTTGTTCTCCAGTATCTTGAGGAGAAAGGTTATCCTGTCAAGGATTACGGTACCTGGAGCGATGCCCCAGTAGACTATCCTGACTTCGGTCACGCACTGGCCAAGGGCATTGAGAGCGGCGAGGTATATCCTGGCATCGGCATCTGCGGCTCGGGCGAGGGTATCGCCATCACCCTGAACAAGCATCAGGGCGTGCGCGCCGGCCTGTGCTGGATTCCCGAGATTGCCCATCTGATTCGTCAGCATAACGATGCCAACGTACTGGTCATGCCCGGACGATTCATCGACAACAACATGGCACGCCAGATTATGGACGAGTTCTTCACGGCCTCGTTCGAAGGCGGACGCCACCAGAAGCGCGTGGATAAAATCGCTATCAAGTAAAGTGGGCGTGAGATACTCTCATAGAGAGAGGTTGCCAGAATAAGCAGAGAGGTTGCTACTGAATCCGCAGGGCAACCTCTCTCTTTTCATACCGCATTATTCCCAGCGGTAGCCTTTGCTGGCCTTTTCCTCTTCCGACTCCTCGCCAGGCTGATCGGCCGAGCGGATCTTGGTCAGCAAGTTGACCTGCGTCAGGTTGACGAAATAGCCGTTGACAAAGATGCCGCGACTTCTCAGTTCCTTGGCATCCCTGGCAGTCAGACGGATGCGATACGAAGTGGCTTTCTGCCCGACCATCGTACAGCCCCACTCATTCTGCTCGTTCTTATTGCCCTCCAGCGTATGCTCTGTGGAGTTATAGACGGACTTCAGCAGCCAATAGCTGCGCTTGGGGTCGCTGGTGTCCGTGGAGAATACGAACTCTATCTTGTCACCCTCCTTGGCATCCCTCAGTTTTTCGGGTTTGACAACGAAGCCACTAGTCCATTCTTCGGTGTTACAGTTACCCTTCCAGACAACCCGGGAGTTCCACGATGTGGTGACAGGTGTAAGTCTGACACGCTTGATGGTCAGGATGGTTGGTTCTGCAGTCTGTAGCACCACCTGGTCTACCTGCCGCATGTCCAAGCCATCAAAATAGCAGGTCAGCTTATTAATTCCTCGCTTTCCCCACGAACGCATCACGTTGCCTATCAACAGCTGCGTCTCTACCTGCGTCGTGTCCTCAAACTCGAATGTAATCGACTCGTAGCCCGACCAGTCGACAGGCAGATTATGCTCCCTGACAAGACCTACCAGACCACCATATTTAACAGAATAAAACGTAATACTGCCGTCGCCATGGCGCTCGAAATTCTCGTGAACGTTCCAGGTGGCCTTAAACTTCGACGTGATGTCATAGATGTCCTCCTCCTGCATCCAGGGGAGTGTGCATGCTGTGAGAGATATGATGGCGACACACGTAAACACCCGCGTGCCCAACTGTAGTAATAGCTTATTCATTGTTCTGACTTTCTAATCGTTGCTGCAAAGTTACGAATAAGCGTGCAAAAAAACAAATTTCAAGCCGTTTTTCTATATGCGCGCGTACTAATTATATTATTATATGGTGATTATCACCTAGTCTTAGCCGGCACAAACGTCTCATAGGTCTGGTCGTCATAATACACGCGTATCTCTGTCACCTTGCGTTTTTGTTTGTCAACTAATTTCAAATCTTCTCTAAAGCTTTCAGCGTGTGTATTATTTACACTCTGCGGATAAACCACGGCTGAAGCCGCTCTTAGCGGAATACCAGACAGGTCCGAAACCGGGGCATCGAAATTTAGAACTTGTTGCTGACCGGAAGTAGGACTGTTCACAGGAGTATCGTCAACCTCACTGGAGTGGGTGATATACTTGTCGCCAGTGCCATAGAGAAGCCACTCAATACTGATGTTGGGAATTTTTGATTTGATAGCATCTATGACCTGGAGGCTTGGACGAGTACGTCCGTTGAAAATACTGCTCAGCGTAGCGGGTGACTGTTGCAGGAAATCAGCAAACACCTGTTGGGTCATGTGCTGCTCTTCCATGATCATCCTAATCCTGTCTTTTGTTCCGTTTGTTTCCATTCTATTCTGAAATAGGGGCAAAAATGCCATTTTTTGTTCAGTTTACAAAGGTAAAACAAAAAATTGAATTATACAAGAAATCTAAAGAGAATTTTGATTCCTTAAGTTTAGATTCGCGATTTAAAATTCTAAACCATGAAATCAAGAAAGCTAAAATCTGATTTGTGTTTCAGAATTCTGAATTTAAAGTTATAAATCCATACAAACCTTTAATGAGGTCAAAAATAGTAAATGGCTGAATGTAAAATAGGTGTTTTCGGCACTGTTAGCAGCTATAAAGGGATTTAGGGCACTAAATGGGCAAATAAAGCATAAATATCATAATAACAGATTCGTAAATTCAATGTAAATAACTGAATAATAGAGTATTATCATATAATTACGTATAATGGATAAATATGAATATTTATTCGTAAACTTAATATTTGTGTTTATGAAACTAAAGTTCGAAGTCTTAATTCTGTTTTACAAATTAAAATATATCTATTTGTATTTCTAATACTCTAAACTTTCAAACTTAATTTTGATTTCTAAATCTACAAAACAAAACGTTAATGTTTGCAAATCCTGAATCTGTAGGAGGCGTTGAGGCGAAAATTCGGCATTTTCAGCAAATTCTAAACCATCGTTCACGAAGCTGGAAATTCGCGAAAAATAAGGGCTTAAAAAACGGCCGAATCCCTTTTGTTATGGGCATTTGAGGCCAGAATTTTATGTCTGCCGAAAATGCTGTTCTAGAAAAAAATGGCCTCGAAAGAGGCCATTTTGTTAGTGAAGTATAAAGAAAATTAGCTCTTTCATGAGCTCTCCAGGCCCCGTATTGGGGTTGTCTAAGCCCTTACTTTTGGCATCCATTTCTCTCATTTTGCTAATTATATGTAGAACCTTCGTTCCCGTGTAATTTCTCATCCCTGTCAGGTAGTCTCTCGCACCCCATGGACTCTTCATATCCAACCATTGCGCCAGTGCTTCCTGGCTGTTGCGGTTTGGACAATAATAAGCAATCATGAGGTTTTGGAAGTAATTAAAGAGCAACGGGAGAAAAGCATAGATACTGCCCGCCTTAGGATTTTCGTCAAAATATTTGATTATCAGATTTGCCTTGTATACGTCCTTGTTGATGACAGCATCGCGCAGTTCAAAACCGTTGAAGTCCTTGCTCACGCCTATTTGGTCTTCCACGATTTGTGGGGTCACTCTCCTATCCTCGCCTGTCATGCTCAGCAGCACCTTGTCTAGCTCGCTGGTCAGTCGGCTCAGGTCGGCACCTATCGCGTCGGCTATCATCTGCGTCGACTTGGCATCGATAGTGGCCCCCTGCGCCTTCAGATAGCGCTCAATGAATGACGGCAGTTCGCGGTCTCTCAATTTCATGCTCTCGAAGAGCACGCCTGCCTGTTGTATTGCTTTTACGTATTCGCGCTTGCGCCCGTCAATTTTGCCGTTTTTGTGGCACATAACCAGGATGGTCGAGGCCATGGGTGCCTTCATATATTTCTCCAGCGGTTCGGTGTGCTTGATGTTTTGAGCCTCTTTGACAATGATGACCTGATATTCGGCCATCATGGGGTAGCGCTTGGCGGCATCCACCACCTGCGAGGCCGTCACGTCTGACCCGAACAGCACGGTCTGGTTGAAGTCGCGCTGATCCTCAGGCAATGCGTTGTCGGCAATCCAGTCACTGATTTTATCGATATAATACGATTCATCGCCCATCAGATAATAGACGGGTTTAAAACGGCGACTTTTCAACTCGCTCATCACGCTGTCGTATGTCACTGTCTGCTGGGCCATATTATTTCTTCTGATTTACGGGTCTGCCTCTGCTCTTGACCTTACTCTTCGGTACGTCCTTGACAACGGGCTCAGGGGCCTGTTTAGGGATGTCCTTGGTAATGGTAGCGCGCAGTATGCGTATGTCCTCAAACGGGCGTGCATACTCGTCTGTTTCGGCTTTCTGGATGCGTTCCACGATGTCCAGCCCTTCCGTCACTTCGCCAAATACGGTGTACTGGCCGTCCAGGTGCGGCGTGCCGCCCTTGAACCTGTACGTTTTCACCATTTCCGGTGTCAGTTTGACGCGTCCGCGGGTGAGCGTATCCAGCCGTTCCTGGGCCTGCTCTATCTGCTGGCTGCTGTGCAGCTTGCCCCACACGATATAGAACTGTGATGCCGAACTGCGCATGTCGGGGTTTACATCGTCCGGTTCGCGAGCCATGGCCACACTGCCCCGACGATGATATATCTGCGGCAGCCGGAATTCCGGCTCCTGCGTATAGTCGAAATCGCCCGTTCCCAGACGCTGTCCTGCACGGGCGTGCTTACTATTGATGTCGCCCGTCTGTATCATAAAGCCCTTGATGACCCGATGGAACAACAACGAGTCGTAGACATGCATACGGGTGAGTTTCAGAAAGTTATCACGATGCTTCGGCGTCTCGTCGTAGAGGCCGATGCGTATGTTGCCCTCGGTCGTCTCAAACAGCACTTCAGCGGTGATGGTCTGGGCATCGACGCTAAGGACAGAAAGTATAATTGATATGATGAATAAAATAATTTGCTTGTTCATGATGCAAAATTACAAAAAAAAGTTGAGAAATAGCATTTTTTTTATAATTTTGTAGCCAAAATGAACGAATTAAATTTACCTGCATACGATGTAAAGCTTCGCGGCACACGCCAGAAGCCGGAAATCCTCGATTTTCTGCGCCGCCGCTACGTGGCCTTGACGCCCGAGGAATGGGTGCGCCAGCATTTCACCCACTGGCTGGTGGAGCATAAGGGCTATCCGGCTGGTCTGCTGGCCAACGAGGTGGCGCTGCACTGTGGCGAGAAGGTGCTGCGTTGCGACTCTATATTATATAATAAGGTGGTGCAGCCGCTGATGATCATAGAATACAAAGCACCCACCGTGCCACTGACACAGCGGGTGTTTCATCAGATTTCGGCTTATAATCTCCTGCTTCACGTTGACTATCTCGTGGTTTCGAACGGCCTGCAGCATCTTTGCTGCCGCATGGACTACACCACCCAGTCCTACACGTTCCTGCAGGCTGTTCCCGACTACGCCGACCTTTAGCCATCAGCCTTCAGCCATCAGCCATCAGCCTTCAGCCATCAGCCATCAGCCATCAGCCTTCAGCCATCAAGCCTCTGCCTCGGGCACTGCAGGTACTTCGACCTCAGGATCTTTCTTCACCGTCTTGCGAATGGAGCGCTTGCGGGTCTTCTTCTCCTCGGTGCCTGTGACCTTGTCAATCTTGACGCCGGCCATTTCGGGGTCAATCAGGATGCGTCCGCAGTATTCGCAGACGATGACTTTCTTGTGCATCTTGATGTCGAGCTGACGCTGGGGTGGAATCTTGTTGAAGCAGCCACCGCAGGCGTCACGCTGCACGTAGACGATGCCCAGACCGTTGCGCACGTTCTTGCGGATACGCTTGAATGAGGTCAGCAGGCGCGGCTCAATCTTGGCCTCCAGGTCCTTGACCTTGATTTTCAGTTTCTCCTCTTCCGAGCGTGTCTCCTCCATGATCTCGTCCAGCTCGCTTTTCTTCAGTTCCAGGGCCTGACGGCGGTCGTCAATCACCTCCTGGTTGCGGGCCAGTTCCTCCTTCTTTTCTTCAATCTTGATCGTTGCCTCCTTGATTTTCTTGTTGCAGAGCTCAATTTCGAGCGACTGGAACTCAATCTCCTTCGACAGCGTGTCGTACTCACGGTTGTTCTTCACCTCGTCGAGCTGGCTCTTGTAGCGCTCCACGCTGGCCTTGGCGGTTTCAATCTCGCCCTTCTTCATGGTGACGGCCTGCTCGTATTCGCTAATTTCCGTCTGAATTTTCTCAATACGGATAGAGAGGCCCTCTATCTCGTCTTCGAGGTCTTGTACCTCCAGGGGCAGCTCACCCCTAAGCGCACGCTTCTCGTCAATGCTGGAGAGCGTGGTCTGCAGTTGGAAGAGGGTTTTCAGGCGCTCTTCAACAGGCATTTCCGTAGGATCTTTCTTTGCCATAACTTTACATATAATTTATTGGATTTGTATTGTTTGCCGTCACTTCGCAGCGCACGCCCGGACACTCCCGTTGAATGATGTCACGGAAGATTTCTGCCGTCCACTGCTCACTCTCGTAGTGGCCAATGACGCATATCTGGATCTGCTGCTCCATACCGAAGTACTGATGGTAGTGCATCTCACCCGTAATGAAGGCGTCGGCACCCAGCCTGACAGCGTCTGGCAACAGAAAGTCACCCGCACCGCCACAAAGTGCCACCTTGCGCACTGGCCGTCTCAGCAGTTCGTTACACTGCGCACACTGGCAAGTGAACTGCTTTTTGACCAGTTCCACAAACGCCCGCGTCTCCATGGCTTCGGGCAGTTCGCCCACCACGCCGCTGCCAGCCTCCACTTTTGCCCGCAACGGGTCCGGGGCGCTGAGGGGTGCCAGAAAGCTGACGCCGGTCAGTCCCAGTTTCTCAGCCATTTTCCAGTTGACGCCGCCCATAGCATTGTCCATGTTGGTGTGCATCGACACGATGACCACATCGTGCTTGATGGCCTTGATGACACAGCGCTCCACCATGGTTCCGCCAGTAATCTGCTTCAGTCCACGAAACAGCAGCGGGTGGTGGCTCACAATGAGGTTACACCCGCGGTCTATGGCCTCGTCGACTACCGGTTCGTTGACGTCCAGACACAATAATGCCCCTGAAACCTCCGCCTCTGTCAGTCCCAATTGCAGGCCAGCATTATCCCAGCTTTCCTGCAAGGGCAGAGGCGCAAACCGTTCAAGGGCGCTCAGCACTTGCTTTATTTTCACGCTTCTATACTTTTTTAGACTGCAAAGATACGCAATTTTCATTGAACATTCAACAATGCACAATGAACATTATTGTTTTTTAACGTTCAACGTTCAATCCTTCTCGTGACAGTATGACGAACCGTCGAAACAGTGGGTACACACGCGCTCCTTGGGCAGTCCTATCGACTCTATCAGGTCCTCCAGCGTGGCGAATTTCACACTGGTCAGTCCCAGTCGCCGGGCTATCTCGTTGACCATGCGCTGGTATTCCGGCGAGCCGGTCTTGGCATAGGCCTCCAGATTCTTGTTTTCGTCGCCCTCAATGTCCTTGATGATGCGACGGGTGATGAGTTCCAAGTCACTCTTCGACGAGGTGAACCCGATGAACGGACAACCATAGACCAATGGCGGACACGAGATACGCACGTGTACCTCCTTAGCACCATTGTCGAAGAACGTCCGCACATTGTCGCGCAACTGGGTGCCGCGCACAATGGAGTCATCACAGAAAACGATGCGCTGGTCCTTCAGAATGGCCGGATTGGGTATGAGTTTCATCTTGGCCACCAGGTCGCGGCGGTTCTGGTTGCCGGGGGTAAACGAGCGGGGCCACGTCGGCGTGTACTTCAGCACGGCACGCTTGTAGGGCACGCCGCTGCCGTGGCTGTAGCCCAGGGCCATACCTACCCCCGAGTCGGGAATGCCGCACACCAGGTCGGCCTCCACGCCCTCGTCCTTCTCGCCCATCAGTCGTCCGTTCTTCTCGCGGGCATATTCCGTATTGATACCCTCGTAGTCGCTGGCGGGAAAACCGTAGTAAACCCACAGGAACGAGCATATCTGGCACCGCGAGAAAGGCTTCTGCAGCACCTCGATGCCGTCGGCCTTGACGCGCACGATTTCTCCCGGTCCCAGGTCGCGCACCACGCGATAGTCAAGGTTTGGGAAACTGGTGGTCTCGCTACTGACGGCATAGGCCTCCAACAGCTCGTCGGTGCCGATGGGTGACAGCCGGTGCAGCCGCTTCTGGCCGATGACGATGGGCGTACGGCCCAAGAAGTCGCGGGCGGCAATGATGCCGTCCTCAGTCAGTATCAGCATCGAGCACGAGCCATCTATCTTCTTGTAAACCAAATTGATGCCCTCCACGAACGTGTCACCCATATTGATGAGCAGAGCCACGAGTTCGGTCTGGTTGATATTGTTGGCCGACATCTCGCTCAGGTGCATGCGCTGGGCCAGCAGCTCCTCGGCTATCTCTCGCAGGTTATTGATTTTCGCCACGGTT
The DNA here is from genome assembly GCA_002371715.1 of Prevotella sp. UBA3757. Lineage (GTDB taxonomy): Bacteria > Bacteroidota > Bacteroidia > Bacteroidales > Bacteroidaceae > Prevotella. The sequence continues at coordinate 12,202 of DFGF01000093.1, read as the reverse complement.
ACCACGGCATATCGCCCCAGGTGCGAGTTGACGATGATGGGCTGCGGGTCGGTGTCGCTGATGACGCCCAGTCCCTGATGGCCCTTGAACTCGTCGAGTTCGTCCTCGAAGCGCGAACGGAAATAGGCGCGCTCCAGCGAGTGAATCGAGCGGTGGAAGCCACTCTTCTCGTCGAATGTCACCATACCGGCGCGTTTTGTACCTAAGTGCGAATTGTAGTCAGTTCCGTAAAACAAATCGTTTACGCAATCTTGTTTGGAGATAGTGCCAAAGAAGCCACCCATAACGTTTCTTTTCCTTAAATAATATACTTGTTTATCCCTAACAGGCTGCAAAATTACAAAAAGTATGGCAAAACACAAAAGAAAAAACATTTTTTTTCTCCATAAATTATTTGCGCATAACGAAAAAGATTACTACCTTTGCACGGACATTAAACTACTAACAGATGAAAAACTGTCAAAGGCTATTCTACACTGTTGCATTCATGTTGCTGACCCTCAGTCCCATGCGTGCAGCTGATGACTATAAGCAGAAGCCAGAGTACCTGGCTCTGCGCGACTCCATGCAGCACGCCTTCAACGATGGCGACAGTGCACGGTTCTTCCATCACATCAAAATACTGGAGGACTACCTCTACCGTCAGGACGACATGCACGCCTACTACACCCAGCGCTGCAACGAGATTGTCTTCCTGCTCAACCAGCAGAGCGTCTTCGAGGCCTACAAACTTTCCACCCGCCTCTCGCAGGAACTCCTGCAGCGCAAGCTTGACAAAGAAATGTATATGGCCTACAACATGATGGGCCACATCTATAATTATAGCGGCAACCTGGAGAATGCCAAGCAGTGCTTCTGGGAGGTACTGCGGCGCATGGAGCAGGCAGGCTACCGGGAGAGCATGGCACCCATCTACATGAACCTGGTCAACGTCGAGATGAGCCGCAACAACACCGCCGAGGCCATGCGCCTGCTGAACAAGGCGGCCGAGATAGCCTCCAAGGCCTCGCCGCAGCGGTTGTTCGACATCGAGGCACGCCGCACGTTGCTCTACTACTACCTGGGCGACATCGAGAGGTTCTGCGAGGGCTACCAGGCTTATCAGGAGGGCATCAAGAAGGGGTTCTCCTCCGTCCATGGGCGCGAGTTAGAGGTCTACCACGCCGCCGAGGAGGGGCACACTGAGCAGGCTGTCGCCCTGGCCCGCCGGGAGCTGAGCGTCACCGAGGGCTACGAGACCATCACGCAAATCTACGAGCGTGCCGGCCAGTGGAAGAAAGCCTACGAATACCAGAAGCTGAAGGACCAGGCCACTGACTCCATCAACACCATCATCCTGAGCAACAGCATGCAGGGCATCCAGGACGAGATGAAAATCCACGAGGCCGACCGCAAGGCTGCCCGCTACTTCATCATCGGACTACTGGTGGCCATCCTGCTGCTCATCATGCTGCTTGTGGCCATGGGCTACATCGTCTTCACGCGCCGCCGCCACATGCGCCAGCTGGAGCGTGCCTACCAGCACGCCCTTGAGTCTGACAAGATGAAGGCAGCCTTCATCCAGAACATCAGTCATGAGATTCGCACGCCGCTCAATATCATCAACGGCTATGCCCAGATACTCTCCTCGCCCGCCATCCAGATTACCGACGACGAGCGCCGCGAGATTTCTCAGACCATGATGCGCAACACGCACACCATCACCACGCTGGTCAACGAGACGCTGGAACTCTCGCAGCTCGAGTCCAAGTCGGCAGCTGAACGCAAGGACCTGGTCAAACTTCACCAACTGGTGAAGGACGTCATGCGCGACCACCAGCTCATGGCCAGCACGCACCTGACGATGACTTACGACACCATGCTGCCCGACAACTTTGAACTGATGACCAGCCAGGTGCTCTTGCGCCGCATTGTCAGCACGCTGACCGACAATGCCGTCAAAAACACGCAGCACGGCAGCATCACCATCCGCACCACGGCAGGCAACGGCCTGCTGACCCTCAGCGTCGAGGACACGGGGACGGGCATTCCACAGGGTCAGGAAGACCGCATCTTCGAGCGCTTCGTCAAGCTCGACGAGTTCAAGGAGGGCCTCGGCCTCGGCCTGCCTCTCTGCCGCACGCTGTGCGAGCGGCTGGGTGGCCAGGTGGTGCTCGACAGCACCTATGCCGGTCCCGGTGCCCGCTTCGTGGTCACCCTCCCCCTATAACTGTCAACTGTCAACTCTCTCCCTCACTCCGCGCAGCCGACGATGTCCATGACCGACTGACAGCCGTGGCTGTCCAGCCATGCACGGATGCCGTCGCGCACCTTGATGCTGACGGCGGGGTCCAGGAAATTGGCCGTACCAATCTCTATGGCCGTGGCACCGGCCATGAAGAATTCTATGGCGTCCGTGGCTGTCGTGATACCGCCCAGTCCTATGACCGGTATCTGCACCGCACGGGCCACCTGCCACACCATGCGCAGGGCCACGGGCTTCACGCAGGGTCCCGACAGTCCGCCGGTGCCTATGGACAGCACGCGCTTGCGCCGCTCCACGTCAATGGCCGTGCCCATCAGCGTATTGATGAGCGACACCGAGTCGGCACCCTCGGCCTCCACGGCACGTGCTATCTCGGCAATGTCCGTCACATTGGGCGACAACTTGACTATCAGCGTCTTATGGTAAGCCTGCCGGACGGCCCTGACCACGCTGGCGGCCCCCTGACACGTCACGCCGAAGGCCATGCCGCCGTCCTTCACGTTGGGGCACGATATGTTCAGCTCGATGGCCGGTATGCGCTCCAGTGCGTCGATGCGTGCGGCACACTCGGCATAGTCCTCGGGCGACGACCCGCTGACGTTCACTATCATGTTCGTATCGATGTCCTTCACCTGGGGGTATATGTGCTGGCAGAAGTAGTCCACACCTTTGTTCTGCAGCCCCACGCAGTTCAGCATGCCGCTGGCCGTCTCGGCCATGCGCGGATAGTCGTTGCCCTCGCGGGGCGCGAGCGTTGTCCCCTTCATGATGATACCGCCTATGCCGTCCAGCGGCATCAGGTCGGCAAACTCCAGTCCGTAGCCGAACGTGCCCGAAGCCGTCATCACGGGATTCTTCAGCGTCAGTGCGCCTATGTTTACTTGTAAGTTGCTCATCCTAATATCTCGTTGTCTCAATTACTCATTCTCTCAATTCCTCAATCGTTCCACATCAGCCTGCTGATGTGGAAAACCGGTCCATCCTTACACACGCAGAGGTTGCCCTCCGTCGTCTTCTCGACACAGCACAGACAGGCACCCAGCCCGCAGGCCATCATATTCTCCAGCGAGGCCTCGCAGTCGGTGGACTGCTGGCGGGCATAGCGCGCCACGGCCTTCATCATGGGCGTCGGTCCGCAGGTGTATATCATGTCGAAATGCTCCTGGGCCAGCAGGGAGTGCTGGGTGACGAAGCCCCGTTCGCCCTCCGTACCGTCCTCGGTGGTCACACACACACGCCCGTACTTATTAAAATATGACAGCATCAGCAGGTCGTCACCCGTGCGTGCGCCCAGCAGGAAGGTGGGCTCCACGCCCTGCGCCTTCAGCTCGGCACCAAGGTACAGCAGTGGGGCCACGCCCACGCCGCCGCCCACCAGTAGCGGACGACTGATGGTTGCCGCACTGGCACCGTCGCCACCGGGCATGGTGAAACCGTTGCCCAGCGGCAGCAGGCAGTTCAGTCTGTCGCCGGCCTGGAGCCGTCCCATCCGGCGCGTACCGTCGCCCACCATGGCCACCAGCAGCCACAGTTCGTTGACCGCGCGGTCGACGTAGCAGATGGAGATGGGGCGCCGCAGGAATGTCGCGGGCGAGTCGTCAACACGTACCTCTACAAACTGTCCGGGCACCATGTCCGGCAGCCGCTCGCTGTCGGTCAGCCGTATCAGCACGTGTTTCTGGCTGATATGTTCTACGGCCCTGACCGTCAAGTCCAAAACATATTTCTTCATCTATGCAATTTACTATTTATTTTTCGTTGAACATTGAACATTTTTGCTGCGTACTATGGCGGTAGCATTGCAACGCCACACTTTGCACCTTTAGGTCAAAGAAATTCTTCACTCTTCATTCTTCACTTGAACAGTTGCGGTAGCAGATTCTTCATTCTTCATTTTTCATTCTTCATTAAAAAGCCGGTTGCCACAGTACGACCTCTCCGGCGTATAGCGACTTCGGGACGTCGATGAGCCGCTGGTTGCTGGATCCCCGGAACAGCAGGTCGGAATCGCGCAGCCGCTCCACGTACGGTCCGTCCACCAGCACGTCGACGTGCTCCAGCAGTTCACGCTGGTCGTGGCTGATCAGGCTCTCGTACATGAACCCCGTATAGCACCAGATGTCCTTCTGCGTCTCGTTGTGTATGGCGTGGGCCAGTTCGGCAAATCCCGCCGCCTGATACATCGGGTCACCACCCGAGAAGGTGACGTTGGCATAGGGGTCGGCGGTGATGATGGCCATCAGCTGGCGCGTCGTCATCTCGCGGCCCTGGTCGAAGTCCCACGACTGCGGGTTGTGGCACCCCGGACAGCCGTGGCGGCATCCGGCACAGTAGATGGATGTGCGGAATCCCGGTCCGTCAACCATCGTGTCCTCTATGATATCCAGTACCCTAACCATTGAACGCTTTTAAATTAGGAATTAGAAATTAGAAATTAGGAATTAGAAATTATGATTACCTTTAAGTTTGAAATTTGAAATTTGAAGTTTGAAATTTATGATTGCTTTTAGTAATCATATCTCTCACTTCTCACCTCTCACTTCTCACTTAAAACAGTGGCGGTAGCAAATTCTTCACTCTTCATTCTTCACTCTTCAATTCCAAACAGGTCCTTCGCGCCGTGGTCGATATGCGTCACGCGGTCGTTCAGTTCGGCCAGCTTGCCGGCATTCCACCGGTCCGTCGTGCCCACCAGATAGCCCGTGATGCGCTGCAGCTTGTCGATATGGGTTGACCCGCACTTGGGACACACGTCCAACTTGTCTGCGGCGTTCTCGTAGCCGCAGTCCATGCAGCGGTTGCGGTTGTGGTTCACCGAGCCGTAGCCCATGTCCAGCTGGTCCATCATGTCCACGACGCTCATGATGACCTGCGGGTTGTGGGTGGCATCGCCGTCAATCTCGACGTAGAAGATGTGGCCGGCGCGCGTCAGTGCGTGGTAGGGAGCCTCCACCTCGGCCTTGTGGCGTGCCGAGCACTTGTAGTAGACGGGCACATGGTTCGAGTTGGTATAGTAGTCGCGGTCGGTGACGCCGGGGATGACGCCAAACTCCTTGCGGTCCTTCTTCGTAAACTTGCCGGCCAGTCCCTCGGCGGGCGTGGCAAAGGCCGAGTAGTTATGGTGGTAGCGCTCCGAGAACTCGTTGGCCCTGTCGCGCATGTAGGTCACGATTCGCAGTCCCAGCTCCTGGGACTCCTGGCTCTCGCCGTGGTGCTTGCCCGTCAGGGCCACCAGGCATTCGGCCAGCCCGATGAAGCCGATGGCCAGCGTGCCCTGGTTAATGACGCTCTCGATGGTCTCGTCGGGCTTCAGCCGGTCGGCCCCTATCCAGAGGCTCTTCATCAGCAGCGGGAACTGCTTGGCGTAGGCCGTGCGCTGAAACTGGAAGCGGTCGTCCAGCTGCTTGGCGGCAACCTCCAGCATGTGGTCCAGCTTGGCAAAGAACTGCCCGATGCGCTGTGCGCGGTCCTCGATGCCCCGGCACTCCAGTGCCAGCTTGACGATGTTGATGGTGGTAAACGAGAGATTGCCGCGGCCTATGGACGTCTTCGGCCCGAAGCGGTTCTCGTAGACGCGCGTGCGGCAGCCCATCGTGGCCACCTCGTGCAGGTAGCGCTTCGGGTCGTCGGCACGCCATTCGGCATCCTGGTTGTACGAGGCGTCCAGGTTCAGGAAGTTCGGGAAGAAGCGCCGTGCCGTCACCTTGCAGGCCAGCTGGTAGAGGTCGAAGTTGCGGTCTTCGGGCAGGTAGTTGACGCCGCGCTTCTTCTTCCATATCT
>DFGF01000093.1:0-6115 GCA_002371715.1 Prevotella sp. UBA3757 | reverse complement strand
ATGGGGAAGATGGCCGTCTCGCCGCCGCCCACGCCCTCGTAGGTCGACAGGAGTATCTCGCGCATGACGCAGCGCCCCTCGGCCGACGTGTCGGTGCCGTAGTTGATACTGGAGAACACCACCTGGTTGCCACCACGCGAGTGGATGGTGTTCATATTGTGGATAAAGGCCTCCATGGCCTGGTGCACGCGGCCCACGGTCTTGTTGATGGCGTGCTGCTGGGCGCGCTCGCGGCCCGCCAGCCCGTCCAGGGGCTTGCGAATGTAGTCTATCAGCGGCTCGTCGTACAGCTCACGGTAGCTCTCGCCGTTCAGTTCCTCCAGGGCCTTCAGCTCCTCGATGTAGGTCAGCCGCACGTAGGGGGCCAGGTAGAAGTCGAAGGCCGGTATGGCCTGACCGCCGTGCATCTCGTTCTGGGCGCACTCCATCGATATGCAGGCCAGCACCGACGCCGTCTCGATGCGCTTGGCCGGCCGCGATGCGCCGTGACCGGCAATGAAGCCGCCCGACAGGATGTTATCCAGCGGGTGCTGAACGCAGGTCAACGACTTCGTGGGGTAATAGTCCTTGTCGTGTATGTGCAGGTAGTTGTGCTCCACGGCGTCGCGGCTCTCGTCCGAGAGCAGGTAGTCGTCGACGAAGGGCTTGGTGGTCTCCGACGCAAACTTCATCATCATGCCCGCCGGCGTGTCGGCGTTCATGTTGGCATTCTCGCGCGTCACGTCGTTCGACTTGATGTTGACGATGTCCAGAAACACGTCGCGCGTCTTGGCCTTGCGGGCTATCGACCGCTGGTTGCGATAGGCTATGTACTTCGACGCCACGTCCTTGCGGCTCGACTTCATCAGCTCCATCTCCACCATGTCCTGTATCTGTTCCACCGTCATCTGGCTGTCGCCGCGCTGCGCTATGTGGTCCGTTATCTGGTACAACAGGCGTTCGTCCTCGCCCCGGTCGGTGTGCATCATGGCCTTGCGTATGGCAGCCATAATCTTTTGCTCGTTGAATCCAACGATGCGTCCGTCTCTCTTTACAACTGTCTGTATCATCTCGGTTATTTATAATTTTATAATTTTAAAAACAATGTTCAACGTTCAACGTAACAACACCGCCACCACCACTCCTATGACCGCCACGACGAGCCACAGGCGCCACTGGCGCAGCAGCGGCCGGTAGGCCCGCTGCCAGGCCCTTCGCAAAAAGATCCGGCGGGCCTGGCGCTCCGGCGTACCGTTGGCCAGCAGGTATTCCCACAGGCCGCGATAGTCCGTCATGTCCCTCAGCCACTGCCGCCGGCCGCGCCGCCAGGCCTTCCAGCCCTTCCAGCCCACGAGTGCCGCTAATAATATAAGGTATACCGTCATCATAGCTCCACCCGTACGTCGGCCTCCATCATGTTCACCGCCACCACCGTCGCACCCCGCGCGGCAGCCTCCCTCAGCAGGCGCGCGGCCCGCAGGGCATCATCGGCACCGAGCGGCTCTGCCGGCTCGTCCACCAGCAGCAGCTGGCTACCCGCGTGGGCGGCATGCTCCAGCAGCCGTATGTAGTCCGTCGGCACCTCGTCGTAGCCCTCAGGCACGTCCAGCCGACTGGGCACGTAGGCCATCTGCCGCCGGAACCATGGTGCCGACAGCGGCGTCAGCAGCTCGCCGTCCATCGTGATGTGGCCCCCGCTGACGCCCACGAAACCTGCCAGGACCCTCAGCAGCGTCGTCTTGCCCGACCCCTGTGAGCCCATGATGCTCAGCACATTACCCGACTCGACCGTTGCCGACACCGGGCCTACCTGCTGGCCTATCGTCACGTTATGCAGTTCCAACATCATATTAGCGTTTGCAAAGTTACAAAAAAAGGTTGACTTTGAGAAGCATTTTTGGAGAATTAACGCAGAACGACCGTAAATAAAAGGCAATCAAGGGAAAAAAAATCCATATTCCGCTATGCCTAATTGATAATTATTTGTTAATTTTGCAACCAAAAAAACAGAAGATATGAAAAAAACATTCCGACGCATGCCTGCCGAGTGGGAGCCCCAGCGCATGATACAGCTCACCTGGCCCCACCGCGACACCGACTGGGCACCGATGCTGCCCCAGATTACTGCCACGTACGAAGCCATGGCACGTGAAATCCTCAAGCGTGAGTCACTGCTAATCGTTGCACCCGCAGGCGTGCAACTCCCAGAATCCGTCATTGCAACGCCACACTCTCTTGGAGAGAACTGTCAACTGTCAACTATCAACTGTCAATTGTCAACTGTCAACTGTCAACTGTCAACTGTAAACTGTAAACTGTCAACTATCAACTCCAACGACACTTGGGCCCGCGACCACGGCTTCATCACCGTGGTCGAGTCATCATCCCTCAGCCCTCATCCATCAGCCATCAGCCATCATCCATCAGCCATCAGCCATCATTCATCGCCCATCCTCCTCGACTTCCAGTTCAACGGCTGGGGCCGGAAGTTCCCCGCCCAGCTCGACAACCAGATTAACCGCCAACTCTACGACGCGGGCCTCGTCCGGGGCACGTATGAAGACCACCTGGACTTCGTGCTCGAGGGCGGCTCCATCGAGAGCGACGGCCGCGGCACCATCTTCACCACCGCCTGCTGCCTCATGGCCCCCAACCGCAACCAGCCACTGACGCGCCAGCAGATAGACGAGCGTCTCCGCCAGTGGCTCGGTGCCGAGCGCGTGGTCTGGATTGAGCACGGCTCGCTCATCGGCGACGACACCGACGGCCACATCGACACCCTGGTACGCATCTGCCCCGACGACACCATATTATATACCGCTGCCGACGACGACCACCCCGACCTGCTGCTCATGGAGCAGGAACTGCAAGAGCTGCGCACCCTCGACGGACGGCCCTACCGCCTGCTCCGGCTGCCACTGCCCCGCCCCATCCTTGACGATGGCGACCGGCTGCCCGCCACCTATGCCAACTACCTGGTACTGAACGGGGCCGTCCTCGTGCCCACCTACGACCAGCCTGACCTCGACGCCCAGGCCCTCAGCACCGTCCGGCAGGCCTACCCCGACCGCGACATCGTCGGCATCGACTGCCGCGCCGTCATCCGCCAGCACGGCTCACTGCACTGCTGCACCATGCAGTACTACTAAGCACTATCACAAAGACGTTTTTTCAGACAACGAATTATACGAATTAAACGATTTATTTTAAGAACAACAAATTACACATTTTCATGAAGCAGACCCCAAAACCCACCCTGCACTGGCAGCACATCCTGCTCAGCCTCCTGCTGAGTCTCGCCACCCTCACGGCCTGGGCTCAACGACAATACTCGATGAACTACCGCGTGGACTTCGACACCCTAAGTCACTACCTGCTCGTCACGCTCGACTACAACGAAACGCCGACCGCAACGGCTTCCGACATTGTACTCAACATGCCGGTGTGGGCTCCAGGCTACTACCAAATCCTCGACTTCCCGAAGCATCTGTGCGACTTTGCCGCCCTGACGTCCGACGGCAGGCGACTCGCCTGGCAGAAGGAGGGCAAAAACCGATGGCGCGTGCCACTGCCGCAGGACGGACACGTGCGGGTCAGCTATCGCGTCTTTGCCAACGAGCGCGACGTAGCATCGAGCCGCGTGGAGAAGGACATTGCCTTCGTCGCTCCCTGTGGCGTGTTCATGCACGTCGACGGTGAGCTCAACCATCCCTCCACCGTAACCTTCCACCTGCCCAAGGGCTGGACGAAGATTGCTTCCGGACTGAAGCAAGGCGGATGGGACTGTAACGACCGCCAGGCACGCCACGACGGTACCGACTCACTGACCGCCGTCTTCACTGTCAGCGACTTCGACACGCTCTACGATTCGCCTCTGCTCTTCGGCAATTTCCGTCTGGACAAATTCACGCACGACGGCCGATGGTACGAATTTGCACTGGAGACGCCCGAGGGCGTTGACGAACTCGACCTGAAGGGTAATTTCTGCAAAATCGTGTCGGCAGCCACAAAGATGATGGGACACGTGCCTTACACCTTCTACAGCCTCATCCACATGGGAAAGGGCGACGGCGGACTGGAGCACCTCAATTCGCAGGCGTGCTACACCGACGGCATCTATCGCTTCCCCTCGCGACGCAGCGAAGTGAAATTCCTGGCATTCGTAGCCCACGAATACTTCCACCTCTACAACGTGAAGTGCATCCGACCAGCCGAGCTGTGGCCCATCGACTACAACCGCGAGGCTATCACCCCGATGCTGTGGGTGAGCGAGGGGCTGACGTGCTACTACGAGTTCCGCCTGCTGCGCTATGCCGGCATTGCCACACCCGACGAAGCCCTCGAACTGCTCACCACTTACTACAGCCTCTACGCACCCTACGAAGGACAGCGGCACCAGAGCCTCCGACAGTCAAGCTACGACATCTGGCTGAACTTCATGAACAACGATGCCAACAGCCGCGATGTCCGCATCAACTACTATTTCAAAGGCCCGATAATCGGACTGCTCCTCGACATCGACATCCGGCGTCGCACACAACAGCGACACTCGCTTGACGACGTGATGCGACTGCTCTACCAACGCTACTACCTGGACCTCAAGCGTGGTTTCACCGAAGAGGAATTCTGGGCGCTCTGCGCTGAAGTGGCCGGCAGCCCGCTCACCGAGGTACGCCACGCTGTCGACACCACCGACGACATCGACTACGACTACTGGCTGCGGGATGCCGGACTGTGCATCGACGGCTACAAAATAGTGCGCACAGCCCGTCCGACCAAAGCCCAGCAATCGTTTCTGGAAGCCATGAAGCTATGATATCTCTCACTTGATTGATGGGCTTTTTTTAGAAGGCTTCGTAGGAATATTCGCTATGGTTCATTCAGATAGTCCTTTACAGCCGTTCAGATAATCTTAACGGGTCTTCCAGATAATCTTAACAGCTCGTCCGGATAATCCCTTACCCCCCTAAGGGATTATCTCAACGAGTCGTCCGGATAATCCCAATGGGTCGTCCGGATAATCTCAATGACTCAAAGGTCACCCCCTGGACGACGGGAGATAACAAGCCATTTCCGCACTCTTCCTGGGATAAAAAAACTTATTTATCCCCCTATCCCCCTATGATTTTAAGTATACGCCTGTATGTCAACGAATTAATCATAGGGGGATAGCCAGTTTATCCCCCTATGTTCCCCCTATGTATCTCAATCCGAAGGCCGACCTGACCACCTTCGCGCATAAAGGCCCATCGTGGCGGGCAATCCGGCGGGTCCCATCGTTCCAGCCCCGTGCGGACGAGGACGGAGGCTGGCTCCGACGAGCTTGCGCCTATAGGCAAAACATCTTGTGCCTATAGGCAAAAAGTCTTACGCCTATAGACGGAATTCCCTGATAAATGACATATCCCCCAATGACACTGTATATTTCACGCACGATTTTCATAGATTTTGAATATTTTCTTTTGAAACACCCATTATTTGGGAAATTATTCGTAAATTTGCACCCAAATAACAAATGATTATGAGTCCAGTATTCCGACGCGAGAGCGAATATACATTCAAGATATACTCCAACGAGGAGGAGCGGATGCACATCCACGTCATCTGCGGCGGCCACGAGGCCAAATACTGGCTGGAGCCCCGCGTGGAACTGGCCAAGAACACGGGCATCCCCGAACACAAACTGAGTGAAATCAAGAAAATCGTAGAGAAATATGCAGACAGCTTCAAAGAACAATTCCGCCAGCACATCGGCAAGCGTATTGATGATTAACGCGCAGGGCATCATGCTCTCTGTGCTGGGCCACGACTATTTCCTGTCATACAACCGCATCCCGTGGATGCAGGACGCGCCCATCCGCAGCGTGCTGAACGTCCAGATGTCCGGCCCCGAGGCCATCGAGTGGCCCGACCTCGACGTGGACCTCGAAATCGAGAGCCTCCAGCATCCCGAACGCTATCCGCTTATCATCAAGCGGAATGCACTGGACTTCGTGGGAGTGTAAGAATTGAATTTATACATCTAATCGAAATGCCAAAATTCTATTTAGAAAAAGTATGTTACGAATTACCGATTCTTGATTCGTATAATGTCTATTTCAGTAAGCAATTGTTTCTTATTAAAATAGGCAAATGC
>DFGF01000092.1:20974-21905 GCA_002371715.1 Prevotella sp. UBA3757 | reverse complement strand
CCTCGACGGCCTGATGCAGTCCGTCGCTCCATCGACGGCCCTCCATGATACGTCCGGTCTGCTCGTCAACAATCTTAACCTCGCCGTCGATGACCACGTATTCGTCGTCCTTGTTGAACATGCAGTAGGCTTTCAGCAACTGCTGAAGGGTGTGGACGCGCTCCGACTGGACGGCGTAGTGCTGCAGTCGCTCGTCCTTCAGGTTGACGCGCTGCTCGTCGGTCAGGCTGGTGTCGCCCTCCAGGGCCGACAGCTCGGAGGTGATGTCGGGCAGCACGAAGAGGTCCTTGTCGTTGACCTGGCTGGCCAGCCATGCCGTACCCTTGTCCGTCAGGTCGCAGGAGTTCAGTTTCTCCTCGACCACGAAGTATAGCGGCTCTACAACCTCCGGCATGCGGCGGTTGTTGTTCTCCATATAGATCTCCTCTGTCTTCAGCATGCCGCTCTTGATGCCTTCCTCAGAGAGGTACTTGATGAGGGGCTTGTTCTTAGGCATCGACTTGTGGGAGCGGTAGAGTGCCAGGAAACCTTCGTCCAGCAGCTGCTGGCCCTCCTTCTTCTGTCCGCTTTCTATCAGGCGGTTGCCCTCGCTAATCTTCTGCTTGGCCTCGGCCAGGTATTGCGTAGCCAACTGCTTCTGCACGTTGACCAGTCGTTCCACCAGAGGCTGGAACTCCTCGAACATCTGGTCGTCGCCCTTAGGCACGGGACCGGAGATGATGAGCGGGGTACGTGCATCGTCGATGAGCACCGAGTCGACCTCGTCGACGATGGCATAGTTGTGCGCGCGCTGCACCAGGTCGCTGGGCGATATGGCCATATTGTCACGCAGGTAGTCAAAACCGAACTCATTGTTCGTACCGAAGGTGATGTCGGCCTGATAGGCGCGACGGCGGGCCTCGGAGTTAGGCTGGTGCTTGTCGATACAGTC
>DFGF01000092.1:0-20763 GCA_002371715.1 Prevotella sp. UBA3757 | reverse complement strand
CCGGTAGCCATCTCGGCAATCTTGCCCTGATGCAGCACGGCGCCGCCAAAGAGCTGGACATCGTAGTGCACCATCTCCCATTTCAGGTCGTTGCCACCAGCCGTCCAGTGGTTGTGGTAGATGGCCTTGTCGCCGTCGATGGTGATGAAGTCCTTGCGCGGGTCGCCAGCCAGTTCGCGGTCGAAGTCGGTGGCCGTGACAATGGTCTCCTCGTTCTCGGCAAAGCGGCGTGCCGTCTCCTTGACAATCGAGAACACCTCGGGCAAGACCTCGTCAAGTGCCTTCTCGTAAATGTCGAGCACCTCCTTCTCCAGTTTGTCAATCTGTGAGAAAATCTCGGCACGCTCGTCGATGGGCGTCTCCTCGATGGTAGCCTTCAGTTTTTCAATCTCTTGCTTCTGCTTCGAGGCAGAATCCTGCACCTGGCGCTGAATGTCCTTGGTGCGCTGGCGCAGCTGGTCGTTGTCCAGCTTCTGAATCTCAGGGTATGCAGCCTTTACTTTCTCTACGAGGGGCTGGATGAGCTTCATGTCGCGTGACGACTTGTCGCCAAACAACGAACGTAAAATCTTGTTGAAATTCATTTTGTCTATTTTGTTCTTTTTTATATATACCTTATTTAATATTTGGGGTGCAAAGTTACGAAATAAAATGAAGAATGAAGAATGAAGAATGAAGAATTTGCTTCCGCTCTTGTTTTTTTCATTTATCGCCGCTGCTTTACTCCCCTGTGCATCCAGCCGGAATGGAGCACACTCTGCATCAGCAAACATAGTGCCAGAGTCCAGATGCCCTCGGCATACGACTGGAACAGGCCACCAATGAGGAACAGGATTGCCAAGATGGCAGTCAGCCGCCAGTAGCGCGTGCGGCGCCCCCTGAGGACCGGCCACAGGAAGAAGAAGGGTAGGGGGTTGAGCAGGATGAACTGCAGATTGAGGCTGACGGTAGGATGCTGCGAGAAGAGCATCAGCGTCAGCACGATGCCGAACGTGCCCGTTACGAGCATCAGGACGGCCTCCCACCAGCGGAAGACGCACTGGCTGCGCCATTGCAACACGCTTAGCACCAGGCCGATGGCCAGCAACGCCAGGAAGCACGTCAGGGGCGACAGGGGGAAGCCCGGTTCGTGCATCTGGACACCGGCGGGCACGCTGATGCGACGCTCACGGACCAGCGGGCGGCGGTTGCCGCCGGCATTGATTTGGGCGTGGTCGAAGTCGTACATCAGGTTGTGGGGCAGAAACTCCTGCTGACGCACGTCGGTGGGCTGGTCGGCCTTGATGCCCAGCAGCATGTCGTTGCCCCAGCGCGACCAGGGATTGCGCCCGGTCATCTCGTGAACCATGTCTCGATAGCTCGGTGTATATCCCTTACGGTCAGCGTATTCCACCCGGCCATTAATGCATTGCTCGATGATGTCGCGCGCCTTCGTCGTGCAGTTGTTGTAGAAGTAGTTGTAGCGGTAGACGCGGTTTTCCTCGCGCAGGTTGATGCCCAAGGCACGGCGCAGGCTGAACTTCTCGTCGTTGGTCAGGTTCAGCACCTGTTCAGTCACCATACTGCCAAAATGTCGGTACTCCGCCTGAAACAGCCGGTAGGGGTAGACGCCCAGCTCGTAGTCGGTCAGTCCGAACACGAAGCGTACCACGAAGTGGGGCGCCTTGAAATTGAAGACACCGTAGTTGAAGGCCACGTCCATGGAATCAGCCTTGTGCATGTCGTGGTAGCGGATGGCGGTATGGCCGTAGAGGCTGTAGACCTCGTCGTGCGGCTGGCAGGTGAGCAGACTCACCTCTACGGAGTCGAAGTACTCGGCCCGGACGGTGTCGGAGGCCGGTTTCTGTTGAGCATGTGCCGTCGTTAGTTGCGAAAAACAGACGGTAAAGAGTGCTAAAAATGTCCTAAAAATGATTTTTAAATGTTTCACGATGCAAAATTAAGCTATATTTTCCATTTATCGTGCGTTTATTTCGTTTTTTTTCAATAATTTTGCAAGCCGAAATCGATATGATGATAAAAACAAAGATGAATAAACGAATATTTGCAATGGTTCTGACGGGTGCCGTCACCCTGTCAGGCATGTCACAGGTCAGCAAGACGCTGTCGCCCTACAGCCAGTATGGCCTGGGCGTACTGGCCGACCAGTCGCAGGGCTTCAACCGCGGTATGGCCGGTCTGTCGCAGGGCTTGCGCAGCGGTACGATGGTCAACATGCTGAACCCCGCCTCTTACTCGGCCGTCGACTCACTCACGATGATTTTTGACATGGGTATAAGCGGACAGGTCACCAACTTCAAGGAGGGTGGTGTGCGACTGAACCGCAAGTCGGCAGACTTCGACTATGCCGTGGCCCTGTTCCGTGTGATGCCGAAGATGGGTGTCAGCGTGGGTGTAGTGCCATTCTCGAACGTGGGCTATAATTTCACCAGCAAAGAAACTATCGACAAGTCATCAGATCCCATTACCACGTCGACGACGGCCTTTTCGGGCACTGGCGGTTTCAGCCAGGCTTATGTCGGCGTGGGCTATGAGGTGATGAAGGGCCTCTCCGTGGGTGCCAACGTCTCCTATTTCTGGGGCAAGTACGACAAGTCCCTGGCCATTTCAACAAACGACAGCTATGTCAACAAGGCTGTCAAGAGGTATACTACCACCGTCAACTCGTATAAGCTCGACCTGGGTGTCCAGTGGCAGCGGGCCCTGGACAAGGACAACCAGCTGACCCTGGGTGCGACGGTAGGTATCGGCCATAAGTTAGGGGCCGATGCCGTCGTGTCGTTCATCAATACCAGTCCTGTCACCAATACGAGTGATACGACTTCCGTCTCGCTTGCCAACGCCTTCTCGCTGCCGATGAGCTATCGTGCGGGTGCGGCGTGGCTCTACAAGAACAGTCTGACCGTTGGACTGGACTATGGCTATGAGCACTGGGGAAGCCTGTCGTTCCCCGACTTCGTGTCCGACGAATCCTATGTCATGTCCAATTCGGTTCTTCGCGACCGCCATAAGGTGACCATTGGTGCCGACTGGATTCCCGAGCCCAACCCGATGGTGCGCAGCTCGTTCTTCAAGCGCATCCATTATAAGTTCGGTGCCTCCTACGCTACACCTTATTATAATATAAAGGGAGCGAAGGGTCCGCACGAACTGGCCCTGAGTGCCGGCTTCTCCATCCCCATCATCAATACGTGGAACAACCGCTCGGTGCTCAACGTGTCGGCTCAGTGGGTCAACAGCGCGGCTTCGGGCTTCATTACGGAGAACACGTTCCGTATCAATATCGGACTGACGTTCAACGAGCGCTGGTTTGCCAAGTGGAAAGTCGACTGATTGAAATGAAGAATGAAGAATGAAGAATGCGACGCCACACTCTCGAAGAGAGAATGAAGAATTTGCTTCCGCTGTTGGCACACCAGGCTGGGGCAGACGGGTCATAGTGCTGCTATGCACCACTTTCTGTGTGCTTCATTCCTCACTGCTGTCCTCTTGTGAAGAGCAGAAAGCACATACCGCACCGGCCATCCACGAGCGCGACTCGGTGTCGATGATGACCAGTTACGGCATCAACACGCTCATATCCGACTCAGGCGTCATCAAGTACAGAATCGTGGCCGAACGCTGGGATGTCAACACCGTGCGCCAGCCGTCACGCTGGACGTTCGAGAAGGGCATCTTTTTGGAGCAGTTCGACGACCAGTTCCACATTGAGGGCTACATCCAGGCTGACACGGCCTGGTATTACGACCAGCTGAAGCTGTGGGAGTTGCGCGGCCGTGTCCGCATCCGCAACGTCAACGGACTCATATTCCGCAGCGAAGAATTCTTCTGGGACGGCATGCGCCACGAGTTCTATTCGAATAAGTTTTCGCGCGTCATCACGCCTGAGCGCACACTGGAGGGTACTCGGTTCCGCAGCGACGAGCACATGACTCACTACGACGTCACCAACTCCGAAGGCTCGTTCCAGTCGACGGACATCGAGGGCGACGGCCAGAACCAAAGTCAGCCAGCCCAGGGCACCACGCCGGCCGACACCACGCAGCAGGAGCCGCAGGCCCCCGTCCGCGAGGCTGCCCGCCGTCACAAGGCTACGCAGAAATCAGTTTACCAGCCATGACAAATCTCATCATAGGACTACTCGTTACCATGGTGTTCTCCGCCTTCTTCTCAGGCATGGAGATAGCCTTTGTGTCGAGCAACCGTCTGCGCCTGGAGATGGACAAGGACAAGAACGGCCTGTCGCAGCGCGCGCTGGCCATGTTCTACAGCCATCCCAACAATTTCATCAGCACCATGCTTGTGGGCAATAACGTGGCACTGGTGGTTTACGGCATACTGTTTGCCCAGATATTCGACGCCACGCTCTTTGCGCCGCTCAGTGACGGTATGCGCGTCACGTGCGACACGCTGCTGTCGACGCTGGTGGTGCTCTTCACGGGCGAATTTCTGCCAAAGACCATCTTCAAGGCCAACGCCAACGCCCTGCTGACGTTCTTTGCCATACCCGCCTACCTGTGCTACATCGTGCTGTGGCCCGTGTCGCGCTTTGCCACCATGCTGTCGCGCGGCCTGCTGAGGCTCATGGGCGTCAGCATGCCCAAGGAGGCTGACGACAAGGAGTTTACTAAGGTGGACCTGGACTACCTGGTGCAGTCGAGCATTGACAATGCCGCCAACGACGAGGAAATCGAGGACGAGGTGGAGCTCTTCCACAATGCCCTTGACTTTGCCGACACCAAGGTGCGCGACTGTATGGTGCCCCGTACGGAGATTGACGCCGTCGACATCCAGTCGTGCAGCGTCGAGCAGCTGAAGAACAAGTTCATAGAGAGCGGACACTCCAAGATTGTGGTCTACCGCGACGACATAGACCATATAGTGGGCTACATCCACTCCTCGGACCTCTTCCGGCCACTGCCCGACAAGCTCGACTCGCTGGTGCGCGACATGCCCTACGTGCCGGAGACCATGGCGGCACGCAAGCTCATGCACATCTTTCTGCAGCAGAAGAAGTCGCTCGGCGTGGTCATCGACGAGTTCGGAGGCACCAGCGGCCTGGTATCGCTGGAGGATATTGTCGAGGAAATCACCGGCGACATCGAGGACGAGCATGACTCGCAGAAGTACGTGGCCAAGCAACTGGCCGACGGCGACTACATGCTGTCAGGCCGGCTGGAGATAGAAAAAGTCAACGAGCTGTTCGACATCCAGTTGCCCGAAAGCGACGACTACATGACCGTGGGCGGACTCATCCTGCACGAATATCAGTCGTTCCCGAAACTCAACGAGGTGGTACGCATCGGGCGCTTCGAATTCAAGATTGTCAAGAATACGATGACCAAAATAGAGCTTGTCAGACTGAAAATCAACGAAAAAGAAGAGCGATAAACGATGAAATCAACATTTTTTCGCGAAATCTTGCTGAGTTTTAAGCAGAATTTTGTAATTTTGCAGGCTGAATTGACGAATTTAAAGAAATAACAAACAAAAATAAAACATTAAGCTAAAAAAATGGCAGCAATTGGAAAAATCAGAAGCTGGGGACCAGTACTCGCTACGGTGATTGGTCTGGCCCTGTTTGCATTCATTGCCGAGGAGATGTTCCGCTCTTGTGAAGCCACAAGTAACGAGCGTCGTCAGCAAGTCGGCGAAGTGTTAGGTAAAAAAATCTCAGTGCAGGAATTCCAGAGTCTTGTCGACGAGTATCAGGAGGTCATCAAGATGACCCAGGGCCGCGACAACCTCTCTGAGGAGGAGCTCAACCAGGTGAAGGATCAGGTCTGGCAGCAGTTTGTCAGCAACACCGTCATCGAGGCCGAGGCCGAGAAGGTGGGACTCACCGTCACTGACGAGGAACTGCAGAACGTGCTCAAGACCGGCAGCAACCCCATGCTGATGCAGACGCCGTTCGTCAATCGTGAGACGGGACGTTTCGATGCCACTCAGCTGACCAAGTTCCTGGCCGACTACAAGAAAATGCAGTCGCAGGGCGGTCAGCAGCTTGAGCAGTATCAGACCATCTACAACTACTGGAAGTTCATTGAGAAGATGCTCCGCCAGAACATTCTGGCCGGCAAATATCAGAGCCTGCTCTCGCAGTGCCTGCTCTCAAATCCCGTGTCGGCCAAGATGGCTTTCGACCAGCGTAACGAGGAGAGCGACATCCAGCTGGCCGTACTGCCCTACAGCAGCATCAAGGACAGCGAGGCTGAGCCCACCGAGGCTGACCTGAAGGCCAAGTACAACGAGAAGAAGGAGCAGTTCCGCCAGTACACCGAGAGCCGCGACATCAAGTACGTCGACTTCCAGGTGCTGGCCTCCAAGTCCGACCGCGACGCCCTGATGAAAACCATGAAGGAGGCCCAGCAGCAGCTGGAGAACGGTCAGGTACCCGCCGAGGTGGTGCGTAAGTCGCAGTCGCAGGTTCCCTACATGGGACTCGCCGTTACCCGCAGTGCCATGCCCAGCGACATCGCTGCGAAGGTGGACTCCATGCAGGTTGGCCAGACTACGGCTCCCTTCGAGACAGCATACGACAATACGTTCAACGTTGTGAAGCTCATAGCCAAGAGCCAGGAGCCCGACTCTGTCGAGTATCGCCAGATTCAGGTCGTAGGTGCTAACATTGAAGAGATTCACACCCGTGCTGACAGCATCTACAATGCGCTGAAGGCCGGTGCCGACTTCGAGGCCATTGCCAAGAAGTACGGTCAGACCGCCGACAAGCAGTGGATGACTTCGGCCATGTATGAGCGCTCACAGGCCATCGATGCCGACTCTAAGAACTACATCGCTGCACTGACCACTCTGCAGCCCAATGAGCTGAAGAACGTGGCATTCGCCAACGGCAACATCGTTTTGCAGGTGACAGCCCGCAAGGCCATGGTGACCAAGTACGACGTTGCCATCGTCAAGCACACCATCGACTTCTCGAAGCAGACCTATTCGGAGGCTTACAACAAGTTCAGCCAGTACGTCAGCGAGAACAAGACCCTCGAGGGCCTGGAGAAGAACGCCCAGAAGTTCGGCTACCGCGTCCAGGAGCGTAAGGACCTCTACAACTCTGAGCACACCGTGGCTGGCCTGCGCGCCACACGCGAGGCCATGAAGTGGATTTTCGACAGCAAGGCCGGCGAGGTCAGCCCCCTCTATGAGTGTGGCAATAACGACCACCTGATGGTTGTCGCCCTGACCGCCATCCATCCCGAGGGCTACCGCGACATGAAGGACGAGCAGGTGCTGAACGTGCTGAAGACCGAGGCCATGAACGACAAGAAGTTCCAGAAGCTCTCTGAAAAGCTGGCTGGTGTCAAGTCCATCGCCGACGCCAAGGCCAAGGGTGCCACCATCGACAGCGTCCGTCAGATTACCTTCTCGGCTCCTGTCTTCGTGCAGGCTGCCGGTAGCTCTGAGCCCGCCCTGAGCGGAGCTGTAGCCGCCGTCAAGGCCGGCCAGTTCTCGCCCGCCATCGTCAAGGGTAACGGCGGTGCCTACCTCTTCCAGGTCATCAGCAAGAAGCTGCGCGAGGGTGCCAAGTTCGACGAGAAGCAGCAGATGCAGCAGTTGAAGCAGCAGGCCACACAGGCCGCAGGCCGCTTCATGTACGAGCTCATCACCAAGGCTAACGTCAAGGACAACCGCTACCTCTTCTTCTAAGCAGAGCGTAGCACACACTGACACGATATTACACGAACGAGGCGGTCTTCCCCACACGGAAGGCCGCCTTTGTTTACCCCCCTGTTTTTACAAGGCTTTCTAAAAATATTTGGAAAGCCTTCTAAATATTTTTAGAAAGCTTCGTAGGAAAATTTACATCGGCGTATGGGCTGTCACACAACAGCATTTCATCCATCCATCCAATCCACATATATATATAGTGGATTGGATGGATGGATGAAATAGCTTGTATTAATCGGTCCGAAAAACAGCGATGCGTTATAAAAAACAGGGCGTGAAATTTGGCACTACCGAAAATAGTTCGTACCTTTGCAGCATAAAAGCTGAAACAAGTAAGAAGCCAATGTCAGTGAACCCTAACATACGCAGATTGGCAGTCGCAGGAATGCTGTTGGTGTGTAGCACGCTGCACGCAGAGCGCATGAAGCGCGTGTTCATGTCGTACGATGCCTCCAACGGACTGGCCGACAACAGCGCGCAGACCGTCAAGTGCACCAAGACGGGGCGCATGGTTATTACGACAATAGGCCACGTCAACTTCTACGACGGTTCGAACTTCGGACATATAGACCCCGAGGAAGAGAACGATTTCCCACTGCCCAGGTATTCCGGCCATTACCACCTGTACTTCGACAAACACCACAACCTGTGGGTGAAGGACAAGCGCAAGGTGACGTGCGTGGACCTGATGAAGGAGCGGTTCTATACCAATGTGGACTCCGTCATCAAGAGTTTCGGCATGAAGGACAAGGTGGAGGACCTGTTTGGCGACAGCAACAACATCCTGTGGTTCCTCTCGGGCGACAAGCTTTACTGCCCCAAACGGGGTCGGGCCGTCACCATCAGGCAGAAGGCTGAGTTGCACGACCTGGACATCCTTGACGACAACACGCTGATGCTGTTCTTTGCCGATGGGGTAGTGGCTGCCTACGACATTGGCGCAGACAAAATGTTGTACGAGGTAGCGTCCCAGATGGACAGCGGGGAGCCGACGTTCGAATCGTCAGTCATCTACCGCGAAGGCCGCTACTTCTATCAGATCAGGAATTTCCAGGCTGAAGGCCGTCTGATGCGCTTCGATGACAATACGCGCGAATGGAGGGAGCTGATGAGCGTGCCCTACCACCTGAACAACATGATACTGCACGACGACATCCTGTTCGTGGCCTCAGAATTGGGCTATTGGGAGTATAACCCCATGTCGGGCGAGAAGATCCACCACGAGGAGCTGCAGCTGACCAACGGGCGCCGGCTGGCCACCAACGTCAACACGATAGCCTTCGACCGCCAGGGCGGCATGTGGATTGGAACGGAGAATCGCGGACTGCTGTATGCCAGGCCCTTCACCTCGCCATTCTACATCTACGGCATGGATGCCCCCGAGGCGGCGAAATACGCACAGATGATGGACCGCGTGCCGGAAATAGCCAATGCTGAACCGCTGGGACGCCACGTCAACTGCAAGTATACCGACAGCCGCGGATGGACGTGGACCGGCCTCTACACCGGCGTGCTGCTGGAACGGCCGGGGCATGAGCCCCACCTGTTTACCGTCGACGACGGCATGATGAACGAGATGGTGCATAGCGTCATCGAGGATGACTACCACGACGTCTGGGCGGGTACGAGTAATGGTGTCTGCCACTTCTTCGTGGACAAGAATGGCGTGAAGCGCGTGGAAAGCTTCTTCAACCGCGACAACCTGCCGCGCGAGTCGTTTGTCAACCGCCGTGCCATGAAACTGAACGACGGCACCATCGTCATGCAGACGCTCGACCACATCATCACCTTCAACCCCAAGTTCTTCCATAACGACTCGCTGGCAAACATGGTGCTCTACCCGAAGCTGATTCGCATGATGATTAACGGGCGCGACGTCAAGCCTGGCGTGGCCATGGACGGGCGCGTCGTATTGGAAAATGCCATTACCAGGACTTGGGAGTTTACCGTCGGCTACGACCAAAACTCACTGTCGCTCACCTTCTCAGGACTCAACTTCCTGCGCCCCACGCAGACCTATTACCGCTTCCGTGTCAAGGGTTTCAAAGACGACTGGCAGGTATTGTCGTTCTTTAATTCCGACGGACAGGTGGATGGGCACGGACTGCTGCACATGCCGCTGATGGGTCTGAAGCCCGGCACGTACGAGATAGAAGTGCAAGCCTCGCTGTCGCCGGAGCATTGGCCTCAGGAGCCCATCGTCTGGGTGGTTCACGTGGAGGAGCCCTGGTGGCGAACCACCGGACTCTATACGCTCTTCGGAGCACTGTTGCTGCTGATTATCCTGGTCAACTTCATCATATATAATAAGAACACGCGCCTGCGCATGAAACTGGCCAACGACGAAGCCGAAGTCCTGCACCGCATCACGTCGTACGCCATGCGATGCCAGACGTTCAGCACTGAGATACTGACGCCTTACACGCTGCAGCAGAACGAAGACCAGGAGGCAGACCCGGACTTTGCCAGAGTCATGGGCAAGATAGTTCCCTTTATACAGGACTGCAAGGTACACGAGCAGGCTTACGACATGCAGCAGTTGGCCGAAGTGGCAGGGGTTAGCCTCCAGCAGTTCTATGACCTGATGATGCTACACCTCAACGACAGTCCGCGACTGATAACGCTGCACCTCAGACTGCAAAAGGTGGCCGACATGCTGGCCACCACTGACAAGCCGGTAGAGCTCATAGCCGACGAGCTGGGCTTTGTATCGCCAAACTATCTCATAGCCAGTTTCTTTCATCACTACCGGCTGACGCCTGCCGACTACCGGAACTCCAGGGCGCGATAGGACACCAGTCGCCAGGTGCGGTCCATGACGCCCTTATAGTATACGAAGGCCTGATAGCGGTTCTCCGTCTGGTAGAAATTACCCTCGGACGGTGGAACGGCACTTGTCGGCGTCGTATAGCAATAGGAATAGTAGCCCTGTTTCAGCAGCAGACGCGTGAAATAGACGCCCCGGCTGCCGTCGTAGCGCATCTTGTACGCCTCGCGGTCGGCATCGGTGGCCCAATGGCCCGCCACGTACAGTTCGCCCTGCCAGGGAGCCTTCAGCACAAAGTTGACCCACACGTACTCGCAGGTATAGTCAGACTCGGAGCGTTCGCTGTTTCTGATGCAGAAAGCACCGTCGGCATCCACGTCGGTCAGGTAGTTGCGCCGCTCGGTGGCCATAAAGGGGTAGACGTCATACTGGTGACCGTCCCAGTTGATGCGTTCGATGCCCATGGTGGGGTGGCTGACGTCAAGCACCTCGAACTTATGATACTCGTTGCCACCGTCGAAGATGAGTTGCCGCTGGTGAGTCCACTCCAGTCCCTGCATGCTTACAGACGTCGGGGTGAGGTCACGGCGGGCGGTATCCTCGCGCCAGTTCTGCATGACTACCGTGCGCAGCTCCTCGGCCAGATTGGTGATGCGCAGCGAGTTGTAGCGCAGGGCAACGTCGACCTGCTGGTGGCTGACGTTATGGTCTACGTCCGTGTTTGACGATACGCTCAGGCCCAGGTCCATGAGTGGTTCGACCACAAAGAATTCAACCTGGAGCACCTCCTCGTTGCCCGCATCCTCGTCGATGACGGTCAGCCGGTAGTTGCCGCTCATCTTCAGCCGGCAACGCTCGTTGGGAATGGTCAGCTGGTAGTGGGTATAGGGTAGGGTGGTGTTGATGCTGTGCTGGTAGTCATCGATGGGGTTGTTGTTGAATCCCTCCAGCCAGTCGCTCTCGAAGATGCCGTCCGACGGCGTCCAGTCGTACTCGCAATGCTCGATGCGATAGGAGAGCTGGTGGTAGTTGTGCGACATCTCGTCAAAGCCGATGGCCAGCACGTCATTGGTGTTGAGCAGCATGACGGGACGGTTGAGCCAGTCACCATTGACGATGGTGGTCAGTGTCTTGAATCGGGGTGACAGAATGCGGTTGGCGGCGGCCAGCGGCTGGACGGCTGTCATCAGCAGTATGATAATCCATGTCTTCATGGCCGCAAAGGTACGAAAAATAAAAATGTCAGCCAAGCATAGAAGCAAAAAAGTTGAACCATCAGGTTCAACTTCTTTCGTTTTGTACACCCGCAGGGGTTCGAACCCTGGACACCCTGATTAAGAGTCAGGTGCTCTACCAACTGAGCTACGGGTGCATCCTTGTTTTGTTTTCATTCAGCGCTCTTGCTGAATTGCGGGTGCAAAGGTACGGAGTATTTTCGAAACCACCAAACTTTTTCCGCTTTTTTTTTCAAAAAAGATAAAAAAAGACCCAGAAAGCGACATTCCGAGTCTTTCAGTTCGTGTTTAGGACACTGATTCTTATTCGTCGGCAATGTAATCAGACAAACTTTCGGCATCCTCGTCGTCAACATCTTCGATGTCGAAGGTGGTGCGGTAATTGTTTTCGTTGATTTCGTCGTCGTTGGGATCTTCCAGTTCTACGTCATCCTCATCCGGCTTGTTATAGTCGTCGACGATGTCAACATCAGCATCCTCGTCGTCCAGGTCGTCGTTATGCTCTTCGAACTTCATGCGCGGCTTGATGGCTTCGGGCTTGACCTTGGCAAAGATGGCTTCGACCCACAGGCCTTTTTCCACTTCGAGCACCTCGTAGCCATCGGCCACTTTCTTGTCGTACATGCCGCCCTTCTTGTGCAGGCGGTCCTTGGGCAGGGTAGTGGTCGAGATGTCGAATCCCGTCTCAATGATGTCCTGAATGGACTGCGACAGCGACTCCCAGCCACCGCCGAAGTTGCGCTCCAGCACCTCAATGAGCTTGGCGGCCGTGATGTGGCGGATGTTTTCATAGGTCAGGTCGGTCACGCGCATGATGGGACGCTTCTTGATGGCCCAGACGACGCTGGCGTCTTCGCCCAAATTGATGGTGCCCACCTTGTAGCCCAGCTGAGTGTATTTAGCCTGGTTGGCGGTATCGCCTTCTTTCAACTCCTCAATCATGAACGCGCTACGCACCAGACTGGCATAGTGGCGGAAGTTGTCCTTCAGCTCAGCATCCTTCTCGGCTGCTGCCAGCATACGGAAAATATCATTCTCCTGAACATCCCATACGGAACTCTTGGTCAGAGCCTTCAGACTGAGAGCCTTGCTCTCGTTGTTTGCATTGGTTTCTTTTGATTCTTTCGTCATATCTTTACTGATTATTTTTGTTTCCGCTTGCAAATGTACGCACTTTATTTCCTATTTACAAGTTTTTTTGCCGATATTTTTTGTTTATTACGTAAAATGTGCTAACTTTGCGCCTCAAAACTATGTCAGAACCATTAGCTGAACGTCTGCGTCCTCGCACGCTGGATGACTATATCGGACAAAAACATCTGGTGGGCGAAGGGTCGGTACTGCGTAAGATGATAGACGCAGGCCGTATCTCCTCGTTTATCCTTTGGGGACCGCCGGGGGTGGGGAAGACCACCCTGGCACAGATCATTGCCAACAAGCTCCAGACACCGTTCTACACGCTGTCGGCCGTCACCAGCGGCGTGAAGGACGTGCGCGACGTGATAGAGCGCGCCCAGAAGGGGCGGTTCTTCAACGAGGCTTCACCTATTCTATTTATAGACGAGATTCACCGCTTCTCCAAGTCGCAGCAGGACTCGCTGCTTGGAGCCGTCGAAAAGGGTACGGTGACGCTCATCGGCGCCACGACCGAAAACCCGTCGTTTGAGGTCATACGGCCCTTGCTGTCACGTTGCCAGCTCTACGTGCTGAAATCGCTGGAAAAGGATGATCTGCTGGAACTGCTCCAGCGTGCACTGACCAAGGATGTCTATCTGAAAGAGAAACATATTGAACTGAAGGAGACCGGGGCCATGCTTCGCTATAGTGGTGGCGATGCCCGTAAGCTGCTGAACATACTGGAGCTGGTGGTCGAGACGGATGGCGGCGAGAAGATAGTCATCACTGACACCTTTGTGGAGCAATGCCTGCAGCAGAATCCGCTGGCATACGACAAAGACGGCGAGATGCACTACGACATCATTTCAGCCTTCATCAAGTCTATACGCGGCAGTGACCCCGACGCTGCGCTCTACTGGATGGCCCGCATGATAGAAGGCGGCGAAGACCCGCAGTTTATTGCCAGGCGGCTGGTCATTTCGGCTGCTGAGGACATCGGGCTGGCCAATCCCAATGCGCTCTTGCTGGCCAATGCTGCCTTCGACGCCGTCATGAAGATAGGGTGGCCCGAGGGGCGCATACCGCTGGCCGAGTGTGCCGTCTACCTGGCAACTTCGCCCAAAAGCAATTCTGCCTATTTAGGCATAGACACGGCACTTGGCGTAGTCCGCAATACCGGCAACCAGCCGGTGCCACTGCACCTGCGGAATGCGCCTACCAAGCTCATGAAGGACCTGGGCTACCACGACGGCTACCAGTACCCGCACGATTTCCCCGGCCATTTCACCCAGCAGCAATACATGCCCGATGCGCTCCAGGATGTCCGACTCTGGCACGCGCAGCACTCGCCGGCCGAGGAAAAGCTTTACGAGCGCATGCTGAACTACTGGGGCGAACGGTTTAAGAATGGCTAAAGAAATAAGTTCAGGTTTAAGGGCGGATAGAGATAAGGAATGGATAAAGAAATAAGGACAAAGTGGAATATAACGAGATTGTCACGCAGGTCATAGAATTCCTGGGAACGTTTGCCTTTGCCATATCAGGCATACGCCACGCTGCAGCCAAGCATTTTGACTGGTTCGGCGGCTACGTCTGCGGCATTGCCGTGGCCATTGGCGGCGGTACCATCCGCGACGTGATGCTGGGTGCCACGCCGTTCTGGATGACCAATCCGTTTTACATAATCTGCACAGCGTTGGCCCTGGTATTCGTCATTGTGTTTTCCAAGTACATGGAAGGTCTCCGCAATACGTGGTTCGTGTTCGACACGTTAGGCTTAGCGCTGTTTACCATTGCCGGCATGCAGAAGTCGCTGGTTTTCGGGCAGCCATACTGGGTAGCCATCATCATGGGCTGCATTACCGGTTCGGCCGGTGGCGTCATCCGTGACGTACTGCTGAACAATGAGCCCGTCATTTTCCAGCGCGAGATTTACGCCATGGCTTCTGTTGCCGGAGGAATAATTTACTGGCTGTTAGATTATTGCCATGCAAGCATTGAAGTGACGGTAGTAGTTACCTTCCTGCTCATTTGTATCATCAGGTTTCTGGCCGTCCGCTACCATCTGTCGCTGCCCACGCTGAAAACCGACTGAGCAGAGGGAATAGCGAATATTCCTATTTATCATAATGCCGATTATGATTTTTGCTTACGGCTCGCTTTTAACGAGGTTACGGCTCGTTAAGGACGAGATTACGGCTCGTTAAGGACGAGGTTACGGCTCGTTAAGGACGAGGTTACGGCTCGTCACGGACGAGGCTGTCGCGTGCCTGAAGTTTAATAAAGAACGGAAAAATTTGGTGGTTTGCTTTTTTTTCCGTACTTTTGCACGATATTTAATCATTTAAGGTGAAAAGTAAGAAAAGAAATTAGACTCAGACGAACGATGAAACAAACCGCGATACTGCTTTTGCATTGCCCTGACCAGTCAGGTATCATTTCCGAGATAACCCGGTTTATTACCGACAATCAGGGAAATATCGTTTACCTTGATCAGTATGTGGACAAGCAAGACGGCATGTTTTTCATGCGCATAGAATGGGAACTGGATACATTCCTGATTCCGCGCGATAAAATCCTGGAATACATCAACACGCTCTATGCCCAGCGCTACCAGATGACGTGTAAGCTGTATTTCAGTGACAAGCGTCCCCGGATGGCTATCTTTGTCAGCAAAATGAGCCATTGCCTCTATGACTTGCTGGCGCGCTGGAAGGCCGGCGAATGGGACATCGACATTCCCTGCATTGTCAGCAATCATGAGGACCTGCGCTACGTTGCCGACCAGTTCGGCATTCCTTACTACGTATGGAGCATTAAGAAAGACCACTCCAATAAGGCCGAGGTGGAGGCTGCCGAGATGGAACTGCTTAAGAAGGAGCAGGTTACGTTCATCGTGCTGGCCCGTTACATGCAGATTATCTCCGACGAGATGATAGCCGCCTACCCGAATCACATCATCAATATCCACCATTCGTTCCTGCCGGCTTTCGTGGGTGCCAAGCCCTACCATCAGGCTTGGGAGCGCGGTGTGAAAATTATCGGAGCCACCAGCCACTACGTGACGGCCGAGCTCGACGCCGGTCCCATCATCGAGCAGGATGTGACCCGTATCAGTCATAAGGACACGCCGGAGAGCCTGGTGCTGAAAGGCAAGGACCTGGAGAAAATCGTACTGTCGCATGCCGTCAGCAAGCACATACAGCGCAAGATTCTGACGTTTAAGAACAAAACCATTATTTTCAGCTGATGAACGTTGCCATCGTAAAATATAATGCAGGAAACATCTATTCCGTCGTCAATGCCCTTCGCAGAATGGGTATAGACCCGCTGCTGACCGACGATGCCGAACAGCTGATGAAGGCTGACCGGGTGCTGTTTCCTGGCCAGGGCGAGGCCCGTGGCGCCATGGAATATCTGATGGCTCACGGCCTGGACCGCGCCATCCGTGACCTGACGCAGCCCGTCCTGGGCATCTGCGTCGGACAGCAGCTGCTGTGCAAGCACTCCGAGGAAGGCGATGTGGACTGTATTGGCATTTTTGACGCCGAAGTCAAGCGTTTCCGGCCTGAGAAGCACGAGGACAAGGTGCCGTGCATGGGCTGGAACGCGCTGTACGGCCTGAAGTCGCCGCTATACAAGGGATTTGACAGCCTCTCTCCCACCGGCCAGTCGCTACCCTACGTCTATTTCGTCCACAGCTATTACGTGCCTGTCTGTGAGGACACTATAGCCGTGGCCGACTATATACTGCCCTACTCTGCCTCGCTGCAGAAGAAGAATTTCTATACCTGCCAGTTCCATCCGGAGAAGAGCGGACACGTGGGTGAACTGATCATCAAAAACTTTCTTGAACTATGATAGAACTGATTCCCGCCATCGACATCATCAACGGCCAATGTGTACGCCTGACCAAGGGCGACTATGCACAGAAGACCGTTTACGGCCACCCGCTGGCCATGGCCCAGGAGTTTGAGCGGATAGGCTATCGACGGCTTCACGTCGTGGACCTGGACGGTGCTAAGTCCAGGCATATTGTCAATAGTGGCGTGCTGGCCCAGATTACCGGCGAGACCCAGTTGAGGGTCGATTTCGGTGGAGGCGTGAAAACCGATGAGGACATCGAGGAGGCCTTCCGCTGCGGAGCGTCCATGGTGACCGTCGGTTCTATAGCAGTCACTGAGCCGGACCGCTTCCTGGGATGGCTCGACAAGTACGGGGCAGAGCGTATCATCCTGGGGGCTGACGTCCGCAACGGTCGTATCAGCATTAACGGCTGGAAGGACGACTCGGCGGAAGACCTGCTGCCGTTTCTCAAGAAGTATGTCGATGCCGGCGTCAGCCAGGTGCTGTGCACGGAAATCTCGAAAGACGGTACGCTGGGCGGCCCGGCCGTCGACCTGTACCGGCAGGTCATGGCAGCCTATCCGACCCTGCACCTGATAGCCAGCGGAGGTGTCAGCTCCATGGCCGACATCCAGGAGCTGGACCGGGCAGGCATTCCCGCCGTGGTATTCGGAAAAGCCATCTATGAAGGTAAAATTAATCTGCAAGAGCTATGGGACTGGCAAAACGCATAATACCCTGCCTGGACGTCAAGGACGGCGAGACCGTCAAAGGCACCAACTTCGTAAACCTGCGGAGTGCCGGCGACCCCGTGGAACTGGGCAAGGCTTACAGTGAACAGGGAGCCGACGAGCTGGTATTCCTTGACATCACCGCCTCGTTCGAAGGGCGGAAAACGTTTACCGACATGGTGACCAAGGTGGCCGAAACACTCAATATCCCGTTCACCGTGGGCGGTGGCATCAATGAGTTGAAGGATGTGGAGCGCCTGCTCTACGCCGGTGCCGACAAGGTTAGTGTCAACAGTGCCGCCATCCGCCGTCCGGAGCTGATAGACGAGATTACCACCCGCTTCGGTTCGCAGGTGTGCGTCGTGGCCATCGATGCCCGACTGGATGCTGACGGCTGGCACTGCTACCTGAAGGGCGGCCGGGAGCGCACGGAGCGGCAGTTGCTGGAATGGGCCTACGAGGCTCAAGAGCGCGGCGCCGGCGAGATACTGTTCACCTCGATGAACCACGACGGCAC
This sequence comes from Prevotella sp. UBA3757, assembly GCA_002371715.1. Classification (GTDB taxonomy): domain Bacteria; phylum Bacteroidota; class Bacteroidia; order Bacteroidales; family Bacteroidaceae; genus Prevotella. The sequence goes on along the minus strand of DFGF01000092.1, from coordinate 2,871 downwards.
CAAAAACGGCTATGCCAACGAGGCATTGCGCCAGCTGGCCGACAAACTGTCCATACCCGTCATTGCCAGCGGTGGTGCCGGTTGCAAGGAGCATTTCCGTGACGTCTTTACGCAGGGGCATGCTGATGCTGCATTGGCAGCCTCGGTATTCCATTTCGGAGAAATTCCCGTTCCGCAGCTGAAACAATATTTAAGACAAGAAGGTATAAACGTAAGAATATGAAGATAGATTTCGAAAAGATGGACGGCCTGGTGCCTGCTATCATCCAAGATGCAACGACGCGCCAGGTGCTGATGTTAGGATTCATGAATGAGGAAGCCTACCAGAAGACCCTGGATACGGGCCATGTCACATTCTGGAGCCGTACGCGCCAGACCCTCTGGACAAAAGGCGAGACCAGCGGCCACTTCCTGAACCTGGTCGACATGAAGGTGGACTGCGATGCCGACACGCTACTGGTTCGCGTACATCCGGTCGGTCCGACCTGCCATACAGGGACGGACACCTGCTGGGGCGAGGACAACGAGGCAAACCCCCTACTCTTCCTGTCAGAGCTTCAGGCATTCATCAACCAGCGTAAGCAGCAAATGCCCGAAGGCTCATATACTACCAAGCTCTTCCATGACGGGGTAAACAAGATAGCCCAGAAAGTGGGCGAAGAAGCCCTGGAGACCGTTATCGAGGCTACCAACGGCACCCCTGACCACCTTGTCTACGAGGCCAGCGACCTGCTCTACCACCTCATTGTGCTATTGGCCGACCAGGGGTTGAGCATTGAGGCTGTGGCTGAGGAACTGCACCGTCGTCACGACCCTGAATGGGACAAGGCCCGCCGCCAGGCCAAGGCTAAAGGAGAGATGAAATAAAAGCAGTAAAAGGTTATCATATTCAAATAGTTATCGATGTTAGTAGACTACAAGAAAGTGAATATCTATCAGCAGGACGGAACACTCGTGCTGCAGGACGTAGACTTCCATGTCGACGAGGGCGAGTTTATCTATATCATTGGCCGTGTAGGTTCCGGCAAGAGCTCGCTGCTGAAGACGCTCTACTTTGAACTGGACGTCAACGAGGCCGACAATGCCGTCGTGCTGAATCACGACCTGCGCGAAATGAAGCGCAAATACGTACCGGCCTTGCGTCGGCAGATGGGCGTTATCTTCCAAGACTTCCAGCTGCTGAGTGACCGCACTGTCCATGACAACCTGGCCTTTGTGCTGAAAGCTACCGGCTGGAAGGGGAAGGCCGCCATAGAGGAGCGCATCAGCGACGTGCTGGAGGACGTGGAGCTGCAGGATTTTGCCAACCGGCTCCCTCATGAACTCTCTGGTGGTGAGCAGCAGCGCGTTGCCATAGCGCGAGCCATGCTGAATCATCCCAAAATCATCATAGCCGACGAGCCGACGGGCAACCTCGACCCCGAAACAGCTGCCAGCATCATCAGCCTGCTTCGTCAGGTGACACAGGCTGGAACCGCCGTGGTCATGACCACCCACAACATTCCCCTACTCGACCAGTATCCAGGCATCGTCTATCGTTGCATCGACCATCAGTTTGAGGAGATAACCGACAACTACAACAAGATGGCCCTGACCGAGGAGGAAGAAGTGTCGGCCCAGCAGCGTGTCGACTATTCCGCGCGCGAGGACCTCTCCATGTAATGGCAACCAACAGTTTAACGATAAAAGACAAAATACAACGCGATATGAAAGTAATGAAATTTGGCGGTACGTCGGTAGGAACGCCGGCACGCATGAAAGAAGTAACCAAGTTAGTAACCAAGTCGGGCGAGCCCGTATTTGTCGTGCTCTCAGCCATGTCGGGCACTACCAATTCGCTGGTGGAGATTTCGAACTACCTCTACAAGAAAAATCCCGAAGGCGCCAACGAAGTCATCAACCAGTTGGAGCGCAAGTATCTGAAGCACATCGACGAACTGTACGAGACAGATGCCATGAAGGCTCAGATGCGCGAATTCCTGACCAACGAGATGAATTACCTGCGCTCGTTCACCAAGGAGCTGTTCACCAGTTTCGAGGAGAAAAGCATTGTGGCTCAGGGTGAACTCATCTCAACCAATATGGTGGTCAGCTACATGCAGGAGCAAGGCATCAAGGCCGTTCTGCTCAATGCCCTCGACTTCATGCGCACTGACAAGAACTCAGAGCCTGACCCCGTGTATATCAAGGAGAAACTCAGTGCCATCATGGAGAAGAACGAAGGCCAGCAAGTGTATATCACCCAGGGCTTTATATGCCGTAATGCCTATGGTGAGATTGACAACCTGCAGCGCGGCGGCTCCGACTATACCGCATCGCTCATAGGTGCTGCCATCAACGCCGAGGAGATTCAGATATGGACCGACATCGACGGCATGCACAATAACGACCCGCGCGTGGTCGACGAAACCCAGCCCGTCCATCAGCTGCATTTCGAGGAGGCCGCAGAGCTGGCTTACTTCGGTGCCAAGATTCTGCACCCGACCTGCGTTCAGCCTGCCAAGTACAGCGGCATTCCCGTCCGTCTGCTGAACACGATGCAGCCCGATGCCGAGGGTACCACTATTTCGAACCAGACGGAATACGGCAAAATCAAGGCCGTGGCCGCCAAGGACAATATCATTGCCATCAAGATTAAGTCATCGCGCATGCTGCTGGCAACAGGATTCCTGCGTAAGGTGTTCGAAATCTTCGAAAGCTATCAGACGCCCATTGACATGGTTTGCACGTCTGAGGTCGGCGTATCCATGTCCATCGACAACTCATCACACTTGGGAGAGATTGTCGACGAACTGAAGAAATATGGTACTGTGACGGTCGATACCGGCATGTGCATCATCTGCGTCGTGGGCGACCTCGACTGGTCGAACA
>DFGF01000045.1 GCA_002371715.1 Prevotella sp. UBA3757 | reverse complement strand
TCACACCGATGCGCGTCACCTCGGCAGGCAGCAGGGCCTGTGCCTGCGAGACGCGGTTCTGAACGTTGACGGCACACATATCGGCATTCATGCCCTGACGAAACAGAATGCTGAGCTGCGCCGAACCCGAAGAGGCGGTAGAGGTGATGTAGTCCATGCCCTCCACACCGTTGATGCTCTCTTCCAACGGGGTAATGACTGAGTTCTTCACCGTCTCGGCATCGGCACCCGGATAACTGGTATACACTGCTACCGTAGGCGGTGCAATGTTTGGATACTGCTCGATAGGCAGCGAAGCCAGTCCGATGACACCCAGCAGCACGAGCGTGATGGAAATCACGGTCGACAGCACCGGGCGTTTTATAAATGTTGTAAAAGACATACTAATTTACAATTTGACAATTTACGATTTACGATTTGGCGATTTGACAATTTATACTCCCCGGCATTTTATTTCTTCGATACGGCAGAAACGATTTCACCAGCCGTCATGGCCTTGGCCTGCTCGTCTATCTTCTGCTGGTAGCGCTCGGGGGTGATGGGCTTGATTTCCATACCGTCGTTGAGCTTCGTCACACCGTTGGTCACGTACTTGTCGCCCACCTTCAGGCCGTCGGTTACCACGTAGTTGTTGCCGTCGTTCTGCGGGTCAACCTTGATTTCGGTGTACTTCACCTTGTTGTCCTTGCCCAGGATGTAGACGAACTTTTTGTTCTGAACCTCCATGACGCACATCTGCGGCACGATGATGGCCGAGGTGTTCTGGCGCGGAATGATGATATTGCCCGTAGCACCGCTCTTCAGCTGACGCTCGGGGTTGGCAAACGTGGCAATGAGCTGCACCGAACCCGTTCCGGCATCGATGACACCGCTCATGCGCGTCACCTTACCCTCGTGGGGGTAGATGCTGCCGTCGGCCAGCTGCAGCTTGACGGCGGGCAGCGAGCCCAGTCCGCTCTGCGAAAGGCGCATAGCCTCCTTTTCAGTCACCGAGAAGTAGACGTCCATCGACGAGATGTTGGCCACCGTCGTCAGCGCGTTCGACGCACTGACCAGTGCACCCTTCTTGAAGGGCAGCGTGCCCACCACGCCGGAGGCAGGACTCTTCACGTAGCAGTAGCTCAGTGCCTCTTGGGCCGAAGCCAGTGCGGCCTTGGCCTGAGCCAGCTGGGCCTTGGCACTCTCCAGCGTGTTCTGCGACGTCTGCAGCTCAAAGTCGCCAATCACCTTACTCTCATGCAACTTCTTGGCATTGTCGGCCGTCAGCTGGGCGGTGTTCACCTGCTGCTGGGCAGTGTTCACGGCAGCCTGGGCCTGGCGCACCTGGGCCTGGGCCGTCTCGTTGTCTATTACAAAGAGGGTTTGTCCGGCACTGACGGCCTGTCCCTCCTTCACGTTAATCTGTACCAGGAAACCCGTAGCCTTCGGACGGATTTCCACATCCTGAACACCCTTGATAGATGCCGGATACACAGTCTGCATGTCGGCACTCGACGTGCCTACAGTGACTACCGGATACTCGTTGTCGCCAAACTGTGGACGACCACCGCCGCCTCCGCAGGCCACCAGCGATGCAGCCACGGCTGCCATCATCATCATCTTTTTCATTTTCATACCTATCTATAATTTAAATAATGTTTAGTTTGAAGTGCAAAATTACGAATTTTTTCTTTATACCTTATTATTGTGCGTATTATTTTTAACAATATTTGTCATCACTCAACATCCGTTCAGAATGTCATTCGGAATATGTAGCGCAAGCCCCACTTCTGGCTGGTCGGCAAATCCAGGTAAGTGAGGCGCCGAACATACTCGACATGGATGAGCTTGAAGATGTTGTGGATGCCGATGACTACCTCGGCGTAAGGCTTGTGAGAATCCATTACATGACAGCCCTCGGGGAAGTACATCAGCCGTTTGCTGCCGGCATTCTGCGGCAGGAAAGGGTTGTTCTTGTCCGACAGTCCGCCCCACAGCATGTTGACGGCAAAGTACTCGCGCCACTTGGCACGCCTGATGAGGGGAATGCGGTTGAAGAGTTTGCCATTCAGGTCCCACGACAGCATCAGCGAGGCGTAGCGGTCGTTCAGAAACTCCATGTTGTTGATGAGGCTGAACATTTCCTCCTCGATGACAAACGACTGGTTGCCCATGGGCATGATGAGCAGCAGGTAGGGCACCTGACACCACTGCACGCCACCCTTCAGGTGCAAGTCAACCTTGCCCCAGCTGTTCAGCCAGAAGCGCTTGTATATCTTGCCCTCCGTCAGATGGCTGGTGTAGTCGGCCCCCAGGACGCCCTTCATGCCCCACGTGTGGCTGAGCGTGAAGACCGGCGCATCGCGGTTGATGGTGGTACGTCGCTGCTTGTTGTTGATGTAGGTCTCGCCTGGAGCGTAGCGCAGCTCGGCCTTTAGCTCGGTAGTCCGCAGAAACTCGCGGTGGGCTACCATGTCGCGGTAATCCATTTTTGGCATGTCCAGTGTCCGAAATGACATCTTGCCGCATGCCTCATACTCCTCGGCTTTCAGTTCCAGGCTGGTTTTCAGTCCACCATACATTTCGTACTCAAAGCCTAAGCGCTGGCGGTTGTAGAGAATCATCTTGTCAATGCCGGACCACTTCCAGGCCAGCAGGAAGTTATCCTTGTCTGTGGGCAGGAACTTGTCGCTGGGCGTAGTGACGTCGTAGGTCGAACCGACATAGAGCGTCCGCTTGGGATATTCCCACGGCATATATTCTTTGGCATTCATCGAGTACGTCAGCTCGGCATTATAGTAATTTTTATGACTTCCCCACCCATGAGCGTAATAGCCAGTCATAAACCAGTGCTTGTTCAGATTGCCGGTGGTGGAAAAACTCAGTCGTGAGCGGTAGTTGTCGAACTCGTTGTGGCTCAGGATGGTGTTCACCGGCGTCAGGTCAACCTTATTAGGATTGCCGGTCTCGATACTGTTCTCGATGAGGGCTTTGAGTCCGAATATGAAATATTTGAAGCCCTTGATTTGTTGTATCTGTTCCAGGAAGGTGCCCATCGAACGCTCGTTTTTGGTCAGTTCCACCTGGCGGTACTTCTTCCAGAAGTCCTCGTTGCGCATCTCGGCATATACATCCTTCTCTTCACGGCGCTTGCCCTTGAACAGCTGTTTGGGCAGCTCGTCGAAGCTATAGTCCGACAGGCGCGTGGTACGGATGACGATGACCCGCTGCAGAAACGAGGCAAACTTCAGTTCGCTAATCATGTCGTCGCGCGTCAGCACCCACTCGCCGTTGGGCAGTTGCTCAAAGTCCTGTTCCACACGCAGGTTCTCGACGAAGTTGACGTCGGAACGCTTTGGTATGGACAGTTCGCAGCGCCGGACGTGGTAGCTGGAATTCTTCAGGATGTATAGGTCGCCAGTAAAGCCGAAGTCCTGCTGGTTGTTAGGAAAAAAACGCAGGTGGATGACAGAGTCGCGCTCAATGGCCAGTGTGTCCTGGATATAGAACCGGTAGAAGCCGATGGCATGCTTGCCGATGGGCGACGTGAAAGGATACTGCAACAGTCGTATCTGGTCGTCGTAGAGGTTGACATCGGTGAAGACATCCTTCAGCGTGACATTGATGATGTCACCCGTCTGGAAGAGGTCGTTGATGCCTGATGACTGCTGTCCGGTGATGATGGTCTTCTCGTCGTGCGGGTCTTTGCGGTAGACGTGCTGGGCTACCGTCTCGTCGATGCTGAGTGGTAGTATCATCTTGTCGTTATACTTGCACTTCTCGACACGTTCCTGAAGCCATTTCTTGTTGGAAAACGGCTTCTTGGCCAGCTGCGACGGCGTAAGGTCGTTAGCGGCAACGGTCAGCTTCTCGTAGCGCGTGTACTGATAGAAGTTGTGCTGGCGCAGATCGGTCTGCCGCTTGGCAGCTATCACGCGCTGCATCAGCTCCACGGCGGGGTTGTTCTTACGGCTGTAGCGGCTGCGCTTGGCTTTGATGGTCACTTCGCCGAGCTGCTGTGTCCGGTTGAACCACTTCGTCGTATCCGTATCCACATCAGCATTGAGCTGTGCCTGGGCGGGCAGGCACAGCAGTGATAACAGCCAAAAGAGTAGTATGTTTCTGGCCTTCATCATTTAAACATATACTCGGTATAGTTGCCGGCACGTTCGTTCATGCGGAGTGTTTTCAGCTTGTTACCCTTGGTGTCGACGGTCATGACAAATGAAGTGAACATTTTCCGTTTCTTGCCTGCAGGGGTGATGGTCACGGTCTGCAGACTGCCCTTGGTGGTGACGGTGATGTCGTCCTTGGCCGGGACGGGCTGACCGCCGATGACAGCTTTCAGCACCTCGTGGAACGTGGCAAACTGCGCATTCTTGCGGCTGTCGGTCGTGTGCTGCTTGCGACCCGTTACCATTGTAAACTTCGTACCGTCCATGATGAGTTGTTCCTTGCCGTTGTCGGTAGAAATACAGATGTAGTCCGGCTTGCGGACGGTCATGGTACCCGTGGTGACGGCATCCTCGGCGATGGCCGTACGATGCTGTGTGCGCGTAACGCTTTGCGCTATGCTCAATGTCAAATTACAAATGACAAATGTTAAAGTTAATATCAGCTTCTTCATATCTTTTTACCTTTAATTATCAATTATCCATTATCCATTCTTCATTCCCAATTAAGTATAAAGTCCTCCGTTGATGGAGATGACATTGCCGGTGATGTAGCCGGACTCCCGTGATGCCAGGAAGGCTACGGCGTGCGCCACCTCCTCGGGTGTGCCGAAGCGCTGGGCCGGAATCTGCTTCTTCAGCGTGGCCTCGTCCAGCCCCTCGGTCATATCGGTTTTGATGAATCCGGGAGCCACGGCGTTGACGGTGATGCCGCGACGGGCCACCTCCTGTGCCAATGCCTTCGTGGCGGCAATGATGCCACCCTTTGCTGCCGAATAGTTGGTCTGGCCGGGCAGCCCCTTCAGTCCGCTGACGCTGGCCATATTGATGATGCGTCCGAACTTATGCAACTGCATGGCAGGCAGCAGTGGCTGGGTGACGTTGAAGAATCCGGCCAGCGTGATGTCCAGTACGCGGTGCCAATCGTCCTCGGGCATCAGCGCCATCACGTTGTCGCGCCGGATGCCGGCATTGTTGACCACCACCTCGATGTATTCGCCGTCATGGCTCTTCTGCCACTCGTCGAGTGCCGTGCGCACCTGCAGGCTGTCGCTCACGTCGAAGGGCATCAGTTCGCCCTGACCGTTACAGAGTTCAAGGGTTTTCTGTGCCTCAGCCTCGTTGCTGGCATAATTGATGATGACCCGATAGCCTTCCTGGGCTAAACGGATGCAGACAGCGCGGCCAATGCCGCGGCTGCCGCCTGTAATCAATGCGTATTTACTGTTCATATAGTCGTTTGTTTAATCGTTTCCAATGTATTAAATGCAGTCTTCGTCACGCCCTCCAGTCCGTGAAGGGCCAGGCTCTGTCCGGTCAGCAGCAGGTTGGGGACCGGCGTACGTGGCGAGAGCATCGTCATGAGCGGCTGGCGGCAGTCTTTCCGGACACCAAAGGCCGAGCCGCAGGGCGACAGCGTATAGTCGCGCCAGGTCAGCGGCGTGCTGGTATATCGCTTGATGACCATACCGCCCAGTCCTGGGATGACGCACTCGGCCAGATGGATGCACTCATCGGCCATGCGCTCTTTCTGCAGTTCATAGATTTGGCCGCGCCGGCCGACGGTTGTATTCTCCCACGGCTGGCACAGTGCCCACGGCAGTGGTGTCAGCAGGTCAATCTGTCTTACGAATGCCGACCCGTCTTCCGGCACGCGGGCACTCACCATCACGCCGCCAACTCCGGCGGTATCTTCAGCAAACGTCCATACGTTAGCCTTCCGGAAAATGTACTTGTTATGGTTGAAGTAGGGCAGGGTGTCCGGCTGCAGGATGAGCGACGCCGTAAAGAGTCCGAACGTATTCTCCATAGCGGCCATGCGGCGGCGAAACATACCTTTCAGCAGGGTGGAGTCCTGCAGCCAGCTGAACGTCAGCTGCGGGTGGACGTCGCTGATGAAGAGACGGCCTTCGAACGTCCTGCCGTTCGGACAGCGCGCAGCCACTATGCGCCCCTCCTTTTCCTTCAGTTCCTTGACCTCCATGCCGCAACAGACCTCGCCACCGGCAGCCTCGATGTCGTCCACCAGTGAGCGGACTATCAGGTTGCCGCTGCCCTTGAGTCGCCAGCTGCTCTGTACGTAGCTGTTCACACCGTGGGCGTAGGTAAACAGAGGCAGCGACTGGCGGCGCAGTTCCATCTTCATGGCTGCTGCCGACACGACATTGACCAGCAGAGGGTCGTGGAACAGCGTCGAGAGGTAGTCGTAAGCATTGGTCTGGAGGTAGTGCATGGCGTCGTCGTCACTGCCGGCCACACGGTCCAGCATTTTCACATAATCTCGAAGGGCCTCGCGCTCATGGGGGAATTGCGCTGCCAGTGTGTCGACAAAGTGGTCGTACCCCTCAGCCAGACAGAACGTCTGACGGCCAATAGTGACGCGGTCGAAGCCGTCGGCATCGAGCCGCTGCCAGGGCAGCCTAAGCAGTCCCAGCGTCTCGAAGGCATCGTGCAACGGCTGACCGTCGGCCAGACCGCCCACGTAGTGCAGTCCGGTGTCCAGCTCCAAGCCGTCACGGCGATAACTCTGCAGACAACCGCCCGGCGCGTGTTGGCGCTCCAGTACCACCACGCTGCGTCCGCTCTGCGCCAACTGCCGGGCACAGATGAGACCTCCCAGTCCACTGCCTATGACAACAACATCGTACTTCATTGCGGTAGCAAATTCTTCACTTTTCACTCTTCATTCTTAACTTAAACACGGCTGGCTGCACGACATAGGAGAGCACGATGGCCGAGAGCAGTCCCACCAGCGTCGAGAAACCGACGCTGCGAATGGCGGGGTGGACAGCCAGGAGCATACTGCCTACGGTGACAATCAGCGTGATGGCCGAGAGCAGAATGGCCGTCTTGTGATAGGCCAGCTGTCCGCCCGTGAGGCCCTGCATGACGAAGATGCTGTAGTCAACGCCAATGCCGAATATGAATGTTGAGATGATAATACTGATGAGGTTGAACTGCTGGTTGCAGAGATTCATGGCTCCCAAGACGATGAGCCAACTCAGCAGGATGGGCATGAAGGCCAGCAGCGTGTGCTTGACATTACAACGGAACGACACCAGCAGCACCAGCAGTACGAAGCCCATCGAGAGCCACTGCAGGCGGTCGAAGTCGCGGCTCATGGCCACCAGGGCATCGGTCGTATAATAATAGGTGTCGAGCACCATGAGGCTGGGTTCCTGGGCAATGGCGTCACAGATGCGGATATAGTCGCTCTCGCTGCTGCGCACGGAGTCGTTGGCACAGCGGACGGAGGTAAAGCAAAGGTAGGTGCCGTCGTACGAACGCTCCATGAGCGTCGACTGGAAACCGGCCGGGACGATGCCTGCCTCGTAGAGCGCGTCGGGTTCGTAGTCGTCAGTGGCAGCATCGAAGAACAGTTCGAAGGCCTCAGGTCGCAGGCCGGCGGCAGGAGCTGTCTCTGCTATCAACCGGCGCACCTGCAGCAGGCGCGCCTCGTTCCAATAGTTGTGCCAGGCATTGATGCGCTGCTGCTGCACCTGCTTCGATACAAAAATCCTGTTCGTTGGCGTATAGCTCTTAACCAGCCCGAACTGCCCGAGCGAGTCGAGCTTATGGCTGAGGATGGCAAAATGGTCCAGTGCCTCCTCCATGGTTTTGCCCTGGCTGGCAAAATATTTGGTTTTGTCGCCCGTATAGGTCTTGCTGCGCAACAGGTCTTCCGAATATTTCACTTCCGGATGTTCGTAGCCCAGATTGTGCATATCGGCATCGAAATGGGTGCCACCAACGCAGAACGCTGCCACGCAGACGACGGCCAGCACGCCGATGACGGCCAAAAGCGGTTTCTGACGTTCAAAGGGATAGTTGTTGATGCGGTCAATGAATTTGGGGAACTGCCGGGGTGTGGCTGTCAGCATCTGTGGCAGGTAGACGAGGGAGAACAGCGTGGTGCCCAAGATGGCAAAGGCGGCAAAGAGTCCGAAGTCACGCAGGAGGTCGGTCTCGATGAAGATGAGCGCCGAGAAGGAGCCGATGGTCGTCAGACAGCCCAATAGGACGGGTTTGACCTGCTCGCGCAGCAGTGCCTCGCCGTCGCTGACATAGCGGTGGTGGGTCAGCACGTGGAGCACGTAGCTCAGCGCCACGCCCAGCACGACACCGCCAATGCCCAATGCCAACAGCGAAAATTCACCTTTTATCCAATACATCATGGCCAGGCCAAACAGCGTGCCGAAAGCCACGGGAAGGAGCAGCAAGGGTATGGCGTCCCAACGACGGAAGCAAACCAGCAGGAACAGCAGCACCAGCAGCAGGGCACCGCTGATGGTGGTGGTCAGGTCGTGCTTGATCTGCGTCGAGTTATAGTAACCGCTGGCTGGTGTACCATGATAGCTGATATGCACGCCGGGATGGCTCACGGCAAACTGGGCTATCAGTTCGTTCATGGACTTGAACAAGACGGAGCCATCACCAGTATTGGTGCTGGAATAGCGGGGCGTGATGAAAGCCAGACACACCGTCGAGTCGGGCACGAAGAAATGGTTGTCGATGGTCCGATAGCTGCCGGTGCCGCCGTTCAGTATCGGCTCCAGCTGCGCCATGAGTACGCTGCGCATGCCTATCGGGTCGGTCTGGATCAGTTCGGGAAAGGCAGAGCCGAAATCGCCCGAGAGGTCTGTACGGTTTTGCTGCATCTGCCGCATCATGTGCTCGCGGGTCAGCAGCGAGTCAAAGGCGGCGTATGCCGTTGTATCAATGTAGGCAGGAAGATGAGCCGTCAGGTAGTCGATACCATCGGGCATAAGGTCTTCGTCCAACCTGTAGAATATATCTTCGATGAGTGTGGAGTCCTTCTGCAGCGAGTCCACAAAAGCATCGCAAGCCTCTACGAGTTGCATGTGCCCACTCCCTTCGCCTTCGCCTTCGGGAGAGGGGGTGGGGGAGAGGCTAAAGAGCAAGAATACTTTGTCCTTGATTTTCAAATCGGCAAAAGCCAGTTTTGTGTTGCCGTCCTCGTTCTTCGACGAGGGCATTAGCTGGTTGATGTCTTCCTCCAGATGTATCTGTGTGGCAAAGTAGCCGAAGCACAGGAAAAGTGCTACCATCGACAGCCAACAGACCATGCTATGGTTGCGGAAATAGCGGTATATGTGGATAAATAGTTCGGTCATTCGACGAATATTTTCAAATCTGTTTCTGCTATCGTTTCACCTCCGATGCAGGAGGTGCAATGGGCCAGCGTCATCTGTCCGAAGGTGAGTCCGAAGACCACCCGCGTCTCAATCTGCTCGCTGGACTGCGGACGTCGCGTACAGTGGAAATGCTTGATTTCCACTATCATGCCTATAGGTGCGGCGTCGCCCTTGCTCCTGCTCCCGGCCAATGCAGAGCAGGATTGAGCCATGTGCTCTATGAGTCCTGTCTCGGCCATGGTGCCGTCCGGCAGGAGGAAATAGTTGCCACTGCGGACGTTGAGCCGTGTGACGGCCTGCTGGTCGTCACACTGCTCAAATTCGTCCACCATGACGAAGGGGAAGCGTTGCGGTATGAGCCGCTCCAAGTCCTTACCTTTCAGCGTCATTGTTACGTGTCTCTTGTTTTTGTTTTTCTTAATCCTAAAGTGTTCAACGTTCAACGTTCAATGTTCAACGTTCAACGTTACAGGTGGCTCTCAATGTAGTCGTAGAGGTTGTTGAAGGTCTTGATTTGCTTCAGGTCCTCGACGGGGATAGTAATCTTGTAGGTTGTTTGCACCAGTGCTATGAGGTCTACCAGATTGATGCTGTCCAGGTTGAGCGTCTCCTTGAGGTTGGCCTCGGGGGCGAACTCACTCTCTTCGATTTCAAACTCTTCAGCCAACATGCTGTTTACCTGTGAAATGATTTCTTCTCTTGTCATAATTGTTTGTTGTTTATTTTATAAATTTTTGATGATAAGTGTCGAATTAGTGCCTCCGAAGCCGAACGAATTGCTTAGGAATATATCGAAGTGCTCTTGGCGCGTTTCGGGGATGACGTTGATGCAGCGGGTCACGTCATCGGGATTCTCGAAGTTCAGCGAACCGGCAATGAAGTCATTCTTCATCATCAGCATTGAATAGATAATCTCCGAGGCTCCGGCCATCCACATCTCGTGACCCGTCAGACTCTTAGTCGAGGTGACAGGCACACGGTAGTCGCCGAACACCTGGGCTATGGCCTCGGCCTCGCGGCTGTCGCCGATGGGCGTCGAGGTGGCATGGGCATTGACGTAGCCGATGTCCTGCGGCTTGACGCCGGCACTCTCCAGCGAGCGCAGCAGTGAACGGGACGGCCCCTCCACGTTGGGCGTGGAGATGTGGTCGCCATTGCCCGAGAAACCCCAGCCCAGAATCTCGGCCAGGATGGGCGCACCACGGCGCACGGCGTACTCATAGCTCTCGATGACCAGGGTGGCAGCACCACCGCTGGGCACCAGTCCGTCGCGATCACGGTCAAAGGGCCTGCTGGCCTTGGTGGGGTCGTCGATGCGCGTCGAGAAAGTCTGCAGGGCATCGAACGAGGCGATTCCGTACATGTTGTTCTCCTCGGCACCGCCGCAGACGATGCAGTCCTGCAGACCGTTCTTGATCAGCAGGAATCCCAGGCCCAGCGACTGCGAACCACTGGCACAGGCAGCCGAAGCCGTCAGGTTGATGCCTTTCAGGTGGAACAGCGTGGCCAGGTTCATGGTTACTGTCGAGTTCATAGACTGGAAGATGGCACCACTGCCGCAGGCTGCTGTAGAGCCTGCCGCACGGAACTTGTCCATGGCGACCATCGTCGATTCAGCTACGGAGTCGTTGCCGTAGATGACGCCAACCTCGTGGCTGTCAATATAGTCCTGAGTCAGTCGGGCCTGCTCCAGGGCCTGCACGGTGGCCACGTAGGCATACTGTGCCTCCTCGGGCATCATCTGGCGCACGTTGCGGCTCAGCACTTTCTTTAGTTCAGGATGCGGCACATTGCCGCAAATGGGCGACCGGAAACCGGCATCCTTGCGCTCCTGGCTGAACACGATGCCGCTGCGCCCCTCAAACAGGGACTGGCGCACCTCGTCGAGCGTCGTGCCGATGCACGACCAGATGCCCATTCCCGTAATTACTACTCTTCTTTCTTGCATAATTATCTGTTATTATTAACTTTCAACTCTCAACTCTCAACTATCAACTTCTTATAGCATCTCCGGCGCTTGACGTACTCCGGCTTCAGCGGTTTCCACTGCGAGAGTTCCCGAACGTTGTCCTCCAGCTGGGGACCTGTTTCTGCCCAGTGAATGCCACACCTATTATATAGAGGTATCAGGTCGTCGAAAAACAAGGCGTTGACCCCTAACCCCTGATAGTCTGGGCGGACGGCTATGAGCAGCATCTCGACGTGGTCGGCAGGTTTCAACCTCAAGGCTTTCAGCAGGTGCCACCAGCCCAGGGGCCACAGCGTGCCACCGGCTTTCTGCATGGCCTCGGCCAGACTGACCATCGTGACGGCTGCGCCTACTATCTCCTGCTGCTCGTTAACGATGACCGGGATGAAGTGTGGGTCGATAAGCGTCAAATACTGCTTGAGGAAACGGTCTATCTGCTCGGCCGACAACTCTGAGAAACCGAAGATGGGACGGTAGGCCTGGTTGAACAGGTCGAACACAGCGTGTCCCGTGCGGCCCATCAGCTGCTTGGTGGAAAACTTCCTGACCGTCAGCCCCGCGCTGTCCCTGAGGTACTGGGCTACGCGGGCATACTTTGCCGGCACCTCCTCAGGGATGTTGATGCGTACCTGCAGCCAGTCCACCTCCTTCTGGAATCCCATGGACTCCATGTGGCGGGGGTAGTAGTCGGGATTGTAGATGGCCGTCATGGAGCCCGCCATGTCGAAATCCTCGACCAGCATGCCCTCTTTGTCGAAGTCGGTGATGCCCAGCGGACCTTCTATATAGTCCATACCTTGTGCAATTCCCCAACGGACCACGGCCTCTATCAGTGCCTCGGACACGTCAGTGTCGTCGATGAACTCGATGAGCGAGAAGCGCACGTTACGCGCATGCCACCGCTCGTTGGCCTTCTGATTGACGATGCCCACTATCCTGCCCACGGCAATGCCCTCCCTGTAGGCTACAAAAGGCTGGATGTCGGAAAATGCCAATCCCGGATTGGAGGAACGTTCAAACAGTATTCTGACATCGTTCTCCATGTCAGGTACATACTGCGGAACGTCCTGATATATCATTCGCGGCACCCGGACGAAGTCGTCCATGTCGCGATGCGTCTTCACCTGTCTAACCTCTATCTTTTCCAACTCTTAATACTCTCAACTCTCAACTTTCAACTCTCAACTTTCAACTTTCAACTCTCAGCCCTCAGCCCTCAGCCCTCAGCCCTCAACCGTCAACTCTCTCAACTTCCCCTGCTCTTGTTGCGATACTCCAGCGGTGTCATGCCTGACTCCTCCTTGAAATACTGACCAAAGAACGAAGAATTGGGGAACCCCATCTTGTGGGAGATCTCCTTTACGCTCAAGTCCGTATTGCGCAACTGCTGGTAGATGTCGTCCATCACGCTCTCCGTAATCCAGCGCGTGGGCGACTTGCCGCTGACCTGCTTGCAGACGGTCGACAGATATTTGGGCGTGATGTTCAGATGCGAGGCGTAATAGCTCACGTGCTGGCGCTTGCAGGGCTCCTCGGCCAGCAGCATCATAAACCGCTCGAAAAGGTTCTTCTCGCCAGCCGTGGAAGACTCGCGCGAAGGGACGTCACCCACGGTCACAACCTTTCGCGTCAGCATCTCGCAAATCATCAGGAACATGGTTCGCAAAAAGGACATCACCATCTCGCGAAACAGTCTGAACTGCTCCCTGCTTTCTATATCGTGAAAGAACGTGCGGGCATAACTATCGACACCGGTAATCCAGGGACCTCCGTCTATGACGTGTATCTCGTCCAGGAACATGGCCCTGTTCCACAGCGTAATCTGAGGTCCCAGCACCTCGCGCAGCACCTTGTCCGACACCATCAGTATGCCCACCTCGACGTCAGTGCTGACCATCATGGGTTGCATCAGTTTGTTGGCAGGCAGAAGCAATACCTGGCCGGCGTCGGCTTTTACCTTCTGTCGCGAGGGCGTATCGCTTTCTGTCGGCAACGCACCACCAATTTCCAGTTCCACGCGCCCACGTATACAGCTCACCACGGCATTGTAGCCTATGCGTACCAACTGATTGGCCATCACGGGAAGTTCGCGGAGGTTTTTGACGAAAATCACCTCATTGTCAAGGTTTACCACCCCTTGATGGGGGTCTTCTGCCAACCTTTTCCCCTCGGGATCTTGTACGTCGTTTTGCACTGTTCTCATTTTCATCATCAACAGGTAATGTCGTAAATTCTCATTCGGCGTGCAAAATTAAACATTTTGGAGTAAATTCCGACGTTCGGTATTTCGCCAATGCTGTCTGTTTGGAGGAAAAAACGAAAAAACAGATATTTCTGTGGGAGAATAAACATAATCTGAGTAAAGGTTTGGCCCGCCTTTGCCAGCTTCTTTGCCATCGTTTATGGTGCAGTTCACTTTTTCCGTGAAAAAGTACAAAATAATATGGGAGAAATGGAAGGTATTGGAGAAAAGGAATTCTGGACATGATGTAATCTTCTTCCTTGCGGAGAGAACAGAATCAATTTTCGTCACCTCCAATATTCTTTTTAACTTATTGAGAATCAACACTCTGTATCTTACATATTACGTCGTGTCAATCATCTACTCTAACAATTATATAGTTTCTATCGATCGCAAAGGTAGAACGTACTGCTATAACCCTTCAGTTCACCTTGACTGGTGCTAAGGGTCTTTATCTTTTTGCCGTTCTGGTCATAGATGTAGTACCAGTTCTTCGTTGTTTCGATATGGCTTATGCTCTGTGCCTGGAGGTTGGCTATTGAGAACCACATCAGGGATAGCGTTATAAGAAGTTTCTTTTTTTTAATCCGAGTTTATTACTGTATTCAGCCACAAATCGGCCATTTTTTGATGTCCTGCCGCTGTTGGATGTATGCCATCCCAAATCCAGTAGGAAGGATTTTGCTCTGTCAATGGCTCAAACATCTTTTCATGGTCAAGCAGCACTGCATGGTAGTCCTGTGCTATCTTACGAATGACATTGGCGCAGTCAGCGATAAGAGCTTTTCGCTGCGGATAGTTTTCTGCCGAACCGATACGTCCAACCTTAGCCACAAAGGGAGTTCCAAGAGCTATCTTTATGTTAGGGTTGGCAGAACGAAGTTGGTCAAGCAACTGCCTATAGTCATTTTCCCATGTCTTCAAATCCAGTGTTTCCTTACCGCTAACATGCAAGTCTACATCGTTGGTTCCTATAAGCAATGTCACTACATCAGGATTCAGACCAAGGCAATCGGACTGCCATCGTTGCTGAAGGTCATGGAGCGTATTTCCTGAGATACCACGATTGAAAAACTGGGTTTCTTGCTCAGGATAGTCACTTTGAATCCTGGCAGCACACAGCATCATGTAACTATGACCATAGATGTGGTTCAAGTCCTTCAGGTTCCGTTCCTCTGTAGGCATCATTTTTCCACCGCTACGTCCCCAACCGCCATCGGTAATAGAGTCGCCGATAAACAGAAAGCGTACTCCTTTCTTAATGATATTGCAGATTGAGACAATAGAGTTACATGCATCAACGTTTATCCCAATTTTTGGTGAAGCAATGACAAGAATTAGCAATAACAGTAGTTTCTTCATACTCACTAACAATTTTCGTCTAACATTTCAACACACTTGTCACGGGCGGCACTCTCATTGCCAAGCCAACTAAGACAGTCATCAAGGTCTGGGAATGTCTTGATTGTCGTGGACTTCTGAGTATCGCCATCGACAGGATCCCAATAGAAAACAGTCCCCGATAGCTCAACCGTCCCGTCATCACCAAGCCTGGCATATAAGTTCATGCAGTCAAATAGATAGTCCTCGTTGGAAGCCGCAGGATAGTTGGGACTGACCACACAAGATGTAGTTCTTCCCATCCTCTTGCAGTCTCTCAATTTTACTAAGAGTGAGGAAATCTGCATCCCACAGCACATATCCATATTAAACAACCAAAGATGACCGTGTGCCATATCATTCATTCTTTAAATTCCCAAAATCCAGTACCAGTCTCAGGGTCGAATTTTCTACCGATAGATCCACCAATAGTAGGACGCAGCTCTATTTCGGCAGTATAAAGGACGGTTGTAGCCTTCAGGTGTCCTCCTGCCATCCCATGCTGGCCATCCTGGTACCCTCCCACGATATTATCAACATCGCGGGTCCCTCCCTTGAATGAGAATAGGGCATGGGTATGGTGGAATAGTTGACCTTTATCGTCTCTTACCACGTTTCCATTGAGTGATACAAGTTCAAGCATACCCTCCAGTCGCTCAGTCTCAAAGCTGCCAGTCTCAGGGATGAACACTTGAAGTTCTGCACTTTGGCAGCCACCAATACCAGAGAAAACCGCAGATGGTATGGATTCCTTTTCACAGATTTCGAGAAGGGTGCTGATTATTTCGTCCCCGCGATCCATACGGACATAGTAGTTATCGCCAATCTTTCTGTATTCCATCTTAATAATTTGTAAAGTTG
>DFGF01000022.1:9800-25421 GCA_002371715.1 Prevotella sp. UBA3757 | reverse complement strand
CGTGTATTTCAACGAATGCTTACAGAGCTTGAGGCCCAAATAGAACAGGAGGCTCTTGAGGAGCAGATGCTTCTGGCAGACCTTGAATGTCAGGCTGAACAGGATGCCGTCCTCGACCAGATAATGCTGGAGGAGCTGGCATACGAGGCAGAGCAGGAAGCTATTGCTGAGGCCATGTACCTTGAGGAACTGGCTTACGAGGCTGAACAGGAAGCTGTCGCTGAGGCCATGTACATCGAAGAGTTGGCTTACGAAGAAGAACTTGTGTGCTTCTGACTTTGCGGCCTCCGCCCACAAGCACTCGTCTCTGATGCCAAGTCGAGACGAGTGCCACCAAAGAAACTAGTACTGACAACTAAAAAAACAACAGAGACTATGAAGAACTACCAGACTAACACTACAAACAACAAAACCATGATTATTACAGAAACGAATGACGTGTTAACCCTCAACTTGAGTTCGAGAAACCAGGTAAAACCGGCCAGTGTCCAGATCCGTATTCTCAGGCGTATCATGGAGAAGCGTCAGGCTCAGACAAACCACAGGAGGAAGGTAATTGTTCCTGACGGCCTGGAACCATTAAATTGGAGATATTCGTTGTACAACTCACAGATTGTATGTAACTTTGCATCGCAAACTAACAACTAGAAGTTTAACCATAAAACCTGAAAGACATGAAAAACAATGCACTTCAGACCATCGCCGCAAAGGCGCTTCCGGCCCTCTCGGGCGAGTCAATCACCTACAATGCTGCCAAGAACGTGTTCTTGACACTCGGATACACCAGCGCAGCAGGAAATATGTACTACAAGGCGGTAAGGCTATCCAACCGCCTGGTGGTGTACTATGAGCTTGGGCAGGGATATATCCACACCTTCCTTAACGGCATCAAGTTGTTCGCATGGGACGGACAGAAAGCCCAGCTCATTGCCCAGAAGTACTGGGGCGGCGACAACTGGAGAAAGTTCGATGAGTACTTTGCCAAGGAGCAGAGCATCCTGATGTTGAAAGGCTTCCTTGAGGGACAACTGAGACTACAAGGAGCACACGTCAGCGACCAGGAACTCGCCTGCTTCGCAAGGAGCATGGTAGAAGAAACGCAACGCAAACAGTTGGCTTGAGGCCGCTGTTTGCAACAAGGATAACAAATAACCAGAAGTTCAACCATTAAAACCAACAACGACTATGGCAACACTGACCAAGGCAATCAACAAGAGTCTGTTTGACAGCATACTGCCGACATTCGGCAGTCCGAGAGTACACATCCCTACTTGGGACGACAGTCAGAAGATGTTTATCTGCGACGAGTATGAGAGTGGCAACGGTCACCGCTACTATCGCGGCATCCGCTTCTGCGACCGCATCGTCATCCTGGAGAAGGTGGGGCTCTACCACAGTTGGACATACATCGACGGCATCGAACTCTATGCCTTCAACGGGCAGAAGATGGAACTCATCCAGAAGCGCGACTACGACAAGGTGTTCCGCAACGAGGACTTCATCCGCCGGGAGTCGGAACGGATGGTCAGGGAATACCTGACTGGCGTGATGAAGATGCAGCGCATCAG
This sequence comes from Prevotella sp. UBA3757, assembly GCA_002371715.1. Classification (GTDB taxonomy): domain Bacteria; phylum Bacteroidota; class Bacteroidia; order Bacteroidales; family Bacteroidaceae; genus Prevotella. The sequence continues at coordinate 23,853 of DFGF01000022.1, read as the reverse complement.
TGTGCCGGCAGAGCAGGTTGCTGTGCAGGCTCAGGAACTGATCAACGGATGCTATAAGAGTTTCCTCGACCCTGACTTCAACACACGTTTAACCCAAATACTCCCAAAACTTGAACAGCACTAAAACAATGGAGAACACAAAGACTATGGAGAACATGATCGACACAGAGAACAGGCAGCAGGTGATGGCTTTCGAACTGATAGCCAACACGAACAGTAGTTTCTTCCTGACGGGTAGGGCAGGAACGGGCAAGACCACCTTCCTCCGCAAGGTGCAGCAGCTGGTTGACAAGCAGTTCGTCACGCTGGCACCAACGGGTGTGGCGGCTATCCTGGCGGGTGGCGACACCATCCACTCGTTCTTCGGGCTGCCCATGGATGTCTGCACGCCTGGCACGATGGGTAAGATGAGTGAGGCCCGCATCCTGACGCTCCTTCACACCGACACCATTATTATAGACGAGGTGTCGATGGTGCGGTGCGACATCATTGATGCCATCGACTACACGATGCGCAAGACGCTGCGCTCGTCGCTGCCGTTTGGTGGCAAGCAGGTCATCTTCGTGGGCGATATGTTCCAGTTGCCACCTGTGGCCAAGCGTGGGGCTGAGGGGGAACTGATGCACGACCTCTACCATACGGATGACTTCTTCTTTTACAAGGCTGACGTCATCAAGCGGATGAGGCTGGTGAAGATTGAGTTCCAGAAGGTGTATCGTCAGGAGGACGAGCAGTTCCTGCAGATACTGGAGAACGTGCGGCTGAACAAGACGACACCCGAGAACCTGATGCACCTGAACGAGCGGGTGTGTCAGCCTACGAAGGAGGACGGGATGGTGATCACGCTGGCCTCGCTCAACAAGACGGCTGACAACATCAACCAGCGGCGGTTGGCAGAGATTGACAGCGAGGAATATACCTACGAGGGAACAGTACAGGGAAAGTTCGAGGAGAAGCGGTTCCCTGTGGATATGACGCTGAAGCTGAAGGTAGGCGCTCAGGTGATGTTCACCCGCAACGACCAACACAAACGGTGGGCAAACGGGACCATTGGCACCGTGACGAAACTGAGCAAGGACGAGATACAGGTGACGACGGATGGTGGAATGGCCTACGTGGTGCCCAACTGCTCGTGGGAGTCGTACAGCTATGAGTATGACCGTGAGAGCCGCAAGATGAAGAAGGAACTGAAAGGCACCTTCACGCAGTATCCGCTCCGCCTGGCATGGGCCATCACGGTGCATAAGAGTCAGGGTATGACGTTCGACAAGCTGTATCTGGACTTGAGCCGGGGAATGTTTGCGGCAGGACAGTTGTATGTGGCACTGAGCCGTGTACGCTCGCTGGGCGGACTGTACCTCTCGCGGCCTATTATACCGCAGTATGCCCATACCAGTCGTGAGGTGCTGGCCTACGCTAATGGCTACAATGACGAGCAAGTGATCAACAGCGAGATAGAGAGCGGCAAGGCGGTGTATCAGTTGCTGAGCCATCACGACTACGATGAGGCTGCGCGGCAGTATCTGTTGCTGGTGCAGAAGAAGGCTGCGGACGGTGACATCAAGGAGGCCATGCAGCAGACGAAGCGGTTTCTCGATACTGTCATCTGTGACGAGGAACTCTATGGCAGCATCAGTGAGGTGCCGGCATCGTTAATGCAGGCAGACCACTGGGCACCACGATTCTTGGTAGCACTGCTGAGCCTCTATGCTGGAAAGTACGAACAGGCTTTGCAGTACGTGGATAGCGTGTTGGCACAGCATCAGTGCCAGGAGGCTCTCTATGTCAGGTCGCGTTGTCTGACGAAGTTGGAGCGCTACGAGGAGGCTGATGCCGTGAACGTGCTGATGGGCGATGTGTTTGACATGTCGACGCCCGATGCCAAAGTGCTCTACTCGATAACCATGCTCAACGAGCTGCATATTGGTGACCCAGGGCTGAACCTGATGCAGGAGCTGATCAAGGCCAAGCCCAAGTACGACAGGGGCATCCTGTCGCTCCGTCTGCTGATGAAGCGAAAGGGACTGGTGCTGGTGAAGAAGAGCGACGAGCCACGGGAGTTGGTGGACGACTTCAACAGCGACATGCCAGACTCGGAGTTTGCGCAAAAGTTGCGAACGGCCCGCGAAAAAGCGCCCAAGGCTGTGGACTACCTGCTTCGGCTCGTCAGGCGGCAGGAGTTCGCAGGTTAGGGTGATACCATGAAAACGGATAGAGCTAACAAATGAAAACCACAAAACGAATCGACTATGACAAACACAATCATCAACAAGAGTTCGGATGAACATTATGTTCGCCTCGTAAAGGAACTAAAGAAGGTGGTATCGCAACTGAGGAAATATGGCCTAACAGAAAAGGATATCCTTTCGCTCTTGCAGTCAGGGCAGCCTTTGCTGGCCTTGACAGTCAGTAAGGATTATAGGATGTATCTTGGTGAAAAACGCGTTGAGGTTCGGATGGAGCCATTGGTAAAGTCTGTTTATCTGCTCTTTCTGCGGCATCCTGAAGGGATTGTCTTCAAGAACTTACCGGACTACCGGCAGGAGTTGGCGAAGATATACTCTGAAGTCAGGCCATGGGGATTGTCGGACAGGGCTTTGCAAAGTATTGAGGATGTTACCAATCCGCTGCTGAACTCTATCAACGAGAAATGTGCCCGAATCAGGAAGGCGTTTGCTGCCGTGCTCGATAGCGGAGTGGTAGAGCAGTACTATATAAATGGGCCTCGAGGCGGCGCCAAAAGCATTTCGTTGCCTCGCGACTTGATTGTCTGGGAATAGACTGATGGCAGATGTATGATGGTTGATGGCTGGTGGAAGATGTATGATGGAAGAAGGAAGATGGCTGATGGCTTACTCAGAAAAACACCTAATACCTAACGTCTGTCAAACCCTCTCCACAAGGGCGTTTCAGGCCTCCGACGTTAGGTGTTACCTGTTTTCTTACCTTTTGTTTTTTTTGTACATGACGAGATTACGGCTCACCCTCGACGAGATTACGCCTCGTCCCTGACGATATTACGGCTCGTTCATCGGCTTATGAGCCTATGTGGATAGTCCAGAGATGAAATGTAGATAGCTTACCCTATTTTAAGTTTCCAGTTAGAAAATAATTTTTTTTCAACTGGATTCTTATTTTTTTCCAGTTAGCTGGCTTTTGTTGATAGTCACGCTGAGATTGTACTATTCGATTTCTGGCAAATGTGGAGAGGCAAAAAAGATAGAACTCTTGATGGAAATAGCCGATGATTGCTTGCGGACGAGAAACTGTGGCGGGTTCTTTTTTATCGCAAGGCTTGTGGTTGTTTGGCGTTTCGGCGGAAAAGCAGTACCTTTGCACTCAAATCTGAATTTGTAGTGATATGGACGAGATATTGGACTTCGGACCTGTAGAGGACAAGATGCAGGGAATCATCAAGGTGATTGGTGTGGGCGGCGGTGGATGTAATGCCGTGCGCAATATGTGGAACGACCAGATAAAGGGCGTGACGTATGCGGTGCTGAATACGGACAGTCAGTCGCTGTCACGTTCGCCAGTGCCTGTGAAGTTGATGCTGGGCGGCTCTGGCCTCGGTGCTGGAGCGAATCCTGAACTGGGCAAACAGGAGGCGGAGGCGAATATCGAGGACATCAGGACGCTGCTGAACGACGGGACGAAGATGGTGTTTGTGACGGCCGGCATGGGCGGCGGTACGGGTACTGGTGCGGCTCCCGTGGTTGCTGGTGTGGCAAAGGAGATGGGGCTGCTGACGGTTGGCGTGGTGACGATACCGTTCTATTTCGAGAAGAAAAAGAAGATTATCAAGGCGCTGAAGGGTGTTGACGAGTTGCGCAAGAACGTGGACGCGATGCTGATTGTGAACAATGAGCGGCTGTGCGATGTGTATGCCGACTCGGAACTGTCGGTGAAGGAGGCCTTCCAACGGGCAGACAATGTGCTGATGGATGCTGTGAAGGGTATCTCGGAACTGATAACGATGCCCAGCGACGGTGGGATAAAGAGTGACTTCAAGGATGTGGAAACGACGATGAAGAACGGTGGCGGGTCTATCATGGCGATGGGACGTGCCAGTGGTGAGCACCGTGTGGAGAAGGCAATCCTGAATGCCCTCGACTCGCCTTTGCTCTACGGCAACGATATCGGCAAGGCAAAGCGCATCCTCTTTAACATCTATGCCAGCGACGAACATGCCATCATGGTTAGGGAATTGCAGGAGATAGACGACTTCTTCGACCAGCTGGACCCTCAAATCGACGTGATATGGGGTACGGCTACGGACGATTCGCTGGGTGAAGATGCCAAGGTGACTATACTGGCCACGGGTCTGGAGGACGAGTTGCGCAAAGAGGTCAGGGAGGACGTGCATCGTGATGATGACGACTTCTACGAGGACCTGATACCGCTGATATATAAGCCTGCAAAGAAGGAGACGCCCACCATCAAGGAGGTGCTGGCGAAAGACCAGGAACTGCCTTTCGAGGTGGAGTCGGCCGAGGAACCGGAGCCGGCGCCGGCACCTGTCGTGGAACAACAGCCTGATGTGGAGAGGGATGAGGACTCCGGGCGGCCTGCCATAATCAGGAGATGGTCAGGATGGTTGAATGACTTGATGAAGGTGACGGAATGACGGACGTGACGTTTCAGACTCCAGAGGAGGTGGCTGTGCAAATCAAACGCCTGGTTGAACATCTCCAGATGGCCGGCCGTAAGGACTTGCTGTTGCGGGCCATTGGTGCGCCACTGCTTGAAGAGTTGCGCATCGAGGCGGCAAGGGCGAAGTTGAGCAGGCTGCTGATAACAAAGAATTACCGGTTCTATCTGATGAACTCAGGTAATAGGGAGATTGAACTGCAGCCTGTGCACAAGGCTGTATATCTGCTGTTTCTGGCCCATCCTGAAGGTATCGAGTTCAAGCGGTTGGGTGACTATCGTGAAGAACTGACGCGATACTACATGGCAACGTCTAAGCTGATGGATAAGGAGAAAATCATGGAGGGTGTTGACCATCTGGTGAATCCGCTTGACAATGCCATCAACGAGAAGTGTTCACGCATCAAGAAGGTGTTCCTGGGGTTGATGGATGAGTATATGGCCAGTTACTATATCATCAGCGGACATACGCAGAAACATGTTGCCGGGTCTGCACGTATCTGGTATGAGCGCCTGAAGGTTATCAGGCTGCCGAGGGAGTTGGTCGTAAGCGAGGCACCTATAGCGATGCGCGATTCTGAGTGAATTTCTGGCGTTGCCCATGCTTCCGGGCGGGCCATGATAGTCCTCGGTGTGAGGGCTATCGTGGCGCTGACAGAATCAAAAACCTATTTTCGCTCTCTGCCGTGGGGGCTCGATAGGAAGGATGTCTTCCGGCGTAAGCGTGAGCAACTCAAATTTGACTTTGGGAGGCTGCTTGACGCAGCGGGTGGCATGCTGGATGTAGATACGCTCCAGCTGGTTGGCAATGAAGCGGGCGTTACCCCATGTCTCTGGGTCGCGCACCTGATAGACTTGTGTCAGCATGTTACGGTATTTTTCCCATGCCGGCTCAGTAAACGTATAGTTATAGTCTCCTAAACGTCGACGGGTGATTTCCAACAGCTCATCGACGGTAAAGTCCTTGAACTCAAACTTGTTGGGAAAGCGGGACTGTAAGCCGGGATTGCTGTCAAGGAGCTTCATCATCGGCTCTTTGTAACCGCAAAGCACTACGGCGATGTCACGTTGCGACTCGTCAGCCAGGATGTTCATCAGCAGTTGGATGACAAGTTTACCAGGGTCATTCTCGTGCTTGCCATTGAGCAGATAGGCTTCGTCTATCATCAGTACGCCCCCCTGGGCCAGCTCCAGCACCTGGCGCATGGAGCGCTCTTCGTCGCCCCAGAGCGTTCCTATGAAGGTGCCGCGGTCGCAGACGACAACATGTCCTTTGGTCAGGACACCAGCCTGATGCAGCAGTGAACCATAGATTTTGCAGACCGTGGTCTTTCCTGTACCTGGACGTCCGAGGAAGACGCTGTGTAGCGATACATGGTGCTGTTTGCAGTTGGGGAACGACTCCTGAATCATTCTGTTATAGCGGGTCAGGGCCAGCAGTTCGTCCATGCGCCTCTTGATGTCCTCACAGCCCACGAGTTTGTTGAGTTCCTCGCGCGGATTGGCAATAGGAGGCAGAATCTCAACCTTGACGCTCATGTTCTGGTTCTGTTCAATTTCGCCTGTGGTGAAATCTGGGGTGTCGTCCAGTTCTGGGTCCTCTTGCTCCGTAGGTGCTTCGTAGTCTGATGTTTCCTCGAATTCACTATTGATGAAGTCGTTGAACATTTTTTCAAACTCATCGTATTCTGCATCCGACGGCTCAGTCTTGTCGTCTGTCTTCGTAAGGGCCTGCTGAGTCTGTGGCGTGTCCGCGTCCTCCGGGCTGAGGGTGGCATTTCTGACAATCTCCACATAGGACTTACAAGCCAGCTCGTCGTCATCATTGGTCTTGATTTCCCTGTATTTCAATCGTTTGAGACAGTCAATGACCGTAACGTTATGCTCGTTCCACAGTCCGTCCAACTCATATGTGTTGAGGATATTGGCTTCTGTCAGCAATACGCCATGGACATTGACGAGCGGATTGGTCTTTTGGAGGGAGTCCTTGATGTGGCGTACAGTTTCCGCTAATTTCCACACTACACTTACACGAGGTTCGCATCCCTCGTCCATGATGAGCGGACTGAGGGTTTCTGACTCCTCATAGGTCTGCTCTTCGCTGAGTCCGCAGCAGTCGAGACATAGTACAACCACATTGTAATCAGTACAATATATATAGACATCGTGGTCTTTCAGAAATGGCGATAAACCATTTAAGCGAGTAGAGTAGACAGCATAGTTAGCTGCCATGGCATTCAAATGTTTCCAGACGGAATTCATGGTCTGGCTTTTAAAATCGTCAATTAACCTATTTGTATTTCGCATAATCATCATAATTCAATCTTGTATCAATAAAATAAAGAATAAGTTATAGATGGATAGAGGCGCAAGACCTCCACCCAGTTTCTTTTACGATTACTTCAGGGCGTAATTATAACTTACGACTTATTGTAGCAATATGTCAAAGAACGACCAGATACAATCCACCCGTAGCCGCCAGACTTCAGGCGTTTCCCGTTTTTGGGGGAACGGCTTAAATGTCATAGAACCGCTCGACATCGGATTGTTGTCTTCGTCATTTTGTTCATTCTTTCTTGCTACAATTAGTTTTATTTTGTGATTGAATTATGAAATTCGGCTGCAAAGCTACGCAATTATTTCGATACCGCCAAACGTTTTCCGGACTTTTTTCTTATTTTTGCATGCTTTGCTCCATACTTTGCTTCAGCGCTGAATGTCTTTTCATCAATGAAAACTCGAAGGCCAGCCCACCTTCGGGCCTGTTGGCTACGCTGATGGTGCCACCATGCAGCAGGACGGCATTCTTGACGATGGCCAGTCCGAGACCAGTGCCGCCGAGGGCACGGCTGCGCCCCTTGTCGATGCGGTAGAAGCGTTCGAAGATGCGTGGCAGGTACTGTTCGTCGATGCCTCGTCCTGTGTCGGCAAAGGTGAAGTGCCAATAGTCGTCGCCGTCGTCGGCAGCAATCTCAATGACAGTGCCTTCGCCGGCATGGCAGATGGCATTGTCCGTCAGGTTGCGGAAAATGCTGTAGATGAGTGAGGCATTGCCGTGGACGATGATGCTCTGTGGCAGACAGTTTTTCAGCGTCATGTGCTTACGCTCGACGGCAAGGGCTGTCTCGCTGGCTATCTCGGCCACGATTTGTGCGACGTCAACGCGTTCGATGCTCAGCATATCGGGGGCATAGTCCATGCGGTTGAGTGTAGAGATGTCCTGGAGCAGGGCAGCCAGCCGGCGTGCCTGGGCGTTGGTGCGCTCGATGAACTGCTGGCGCATCTGTTCGCTCATGTCGGGATGGTCAATGATGGTGTCGGTATAGCCCAGAATGCTGGCTACGGGCGTCTTCAGTTCATGGGCGATGTTCTGGGTCAGTTCGCGGCGCATGCGTGACTCCTTCTCAGCCTGTTCGCGGCTGATGCGCGCGTCCATGCGACGGGCATAGCGGTGCAGCAGCAGGGCCAGGCCGGCCATGACGACAAGTGAAAAGATGAGCAAATGCCAGTCGCTGACCTCCTCGAAGGGTTCCAGCACTTTGCGGTCGTAGTCTTCGAAGAGGATGAAGATGACGGCGTAGGCGGCAAATACCACCATGACGCTGGCAAACATCTTACGGCCTTCGCTTAGCTTTTTCATAATTTTCAAAGATATAGCCAAAGCCCTGACGGCTGACGACCAGACTGCCATAGCGGCCTATCTTCTTCCTCATGCGGGCTATGTTGACGTCGACCGTACGGTCGGTCACGATGACGTCGCGAGGCCAGATGCTGTCGAGGACCTGTTGGCGGGACAGCACTTGACCGCGATGGGTGAGCAGCAGGCATAGCATTTCGAATTCCGTCTTGGTCAGTGCTACCTGTTCACCGTCGACGGTGACGGTCTTCTTGTCGAGGTCGATGACCAGACCCTCGAAGCAGACGGTGCTGTGTTGCTGGGGGTGGGAGAGGGGATGGCTCCTGTTGAGCACGGCCCTGACACGCGCAACGACTTCTCGGACCGAGAAGGGCTTTTTGATGTAGTCGTCGGCACCCAGTCCGAACCCCTGCAGCATGTCGTCCTCGGCGTCTTTTGCCGTCAGGAAGATGATGGGCAGCGAGGCCGTCTGCGCATCGGCTTTCAGTTGTTGGGCCAGTTCGAAACCAGACATGCCTGGCATCATGACGTCTAACAGCAGTACGTCAACACATTGACTGTCCGGCTGCTTACTATTTGCTAATTGTGCCAGCGCTTCTTCTGCCGAATAGGCGGCTTCAGCCTGAAAGCCTGCTTCGGAGAGGTTGTAGCACAGAATCTCGCAGAGGTCCTGCTCGTCGTCGACTACTAATATCTTTTTTTGTTTCATTTTGCAGATTTGCCTGCAAAGATACGAAGATTCTGCGAGAAAACCGCCTTTTTACTTGCCAAATCTTGCCTGGACCACATTTACCACGTAGTCGCCCAGCTTCTCCAGTCCGGTGACCATGTCGGCAAACAGCGTGCCCAGGGCATAGTCGTACTCCTTGTCGTTGACGGCCCGGATGTTGTCGGCTTTCAGTTGCTGGCGCATCTGGTTGATGTCGTTCTCAATGCGGTAGGTCTCACGGATGTCGTGCTCGCTGCGGTGGCCGTGCATGACGACGCACATCTGCGTCAGTGCATCGTCGCAGCGCTGCATCATAGCCTTCAGGTTGACGACCTGCCAGTTGGTCAGCACCTTGCCCGATTCGAAACGGCGGTGCATGGTGCGTGCCAGGTTGTAGCAGGCATCGCCGATGCTTTCCAGTTCGCTGATTTCGCGCATCATCTGACGAATCTTCTCCTTGGTCTCGTCGCTCAGGTGACCGTCGCTGACCTGTTCCAGGTAGTGGGCTATCTCAATCTCTATCTGGTCAGTCAGGTCCTCCTGGTTCTCTATTTCCTTGAAGGTCTGCGTGAAGTCCTTTTCGTCGGTCTCGTCCAGCAGCTGACACGTCAGTCCGAACATTCGCTGTACGCGCTCGCCGAAGTGGGCGGTCTCCTTCTGAGCCTGGAGGACGGCAATTTCAGGTGTCTGTATCAGGTTCGACTCCAGATACTGCAGGTGCAGTTCTTCGTGCTTTGGCGTTTCCTTGGCAGGCATCAGTCGGCAAACAATGCGCTCCATCTGGGGTACCAGTCCGATGAGCAATGCCGTGTTGGCCACGTTGAAGCAGGTGTGGAACATGGCCAGTACGACGGGCAGTTTCTCGGTCTGGCCGCTCATGGCAGGGTCGTAGCCAACAAAGCCGCACACCATGTTGACGAACGGATAGAAGACGCACAGCACCCAAGTGACGCCAAAGACATTGAACAGCAGGTGGGCCAATGCCGCGCGGCGGGCCTCAGTGCCAGCGCCCAAGGCTGCCAGGTTGGCCGTTGCCGTGGTACCGATGTTCTCGCCCATGACCAGGGCGATGCCGAGGTAGATGGGCAGCACGCCCGTAGAGCACAGCAGGATGGTGATGGCCATGACGGCTGCCGACGACTGCACGATGCAGGTGATGATGGTGCCGATGGCCAGGAAAGCCAGGATGGTCCAGTAGCTGCCCGTATCGAACGAGGCAAAGAAGTCAACGACGGCCTGGTTATGTTCCAGGTCCATCTCCTTGCCCGCCGAGCTTAGCATGACCAGTGACAGGAACATGAAGGCGATGCCGAACAGGAAGTCGCCCACGTAGCGATGGCTCTTGCGGTAGATGAGTACCATGCCCAGTGCAAATGCGGGGAATACCACGCTGGTCAGGTCGACATTATAGCCCAGCGACATGATCCATGCCGTGAGCGTCGTACCGATGTTGGCACCCATGATGACCGAGATGGCCTGCCCCAGCGTCAGCAGTCCGGCCGAGACGAAGGAAACCGTCATGACCGTTGTGGCCGACGACGACTGTACGGCGCAGGTGACGAACGTACCCGTCAGCATGCCCATCAGGCGGTTGGTGGTCATCTTGGCCAGGATGTGGCGCAGTTGCGAGCCTGCCAGTTTCTGTAGTGCCTCACTCATCATGCGCATGCCGAATATCAGCAGTCCCAGGGCACCCAGCAGCCGCAGTGATATCATGAAATAGTCTTGTGTCGTTTCCATAAATCTTTATACCTTATTTTTTGTGCAAAGGTACGGCAAAGAGCTTATGATACAAAAAAAATCCTGTTACGTTTAGGTTACGTAACAGGATTGTAATAATACCCTGGCAGCTGACAGACGTTAGTCGAAGAAGCCCGGCTGCTTGTATTCGATGCCCAGCTCGCGGTCGACGGTGGCCAGTATGCCCTGTACCTGTCCGAGGGCGAACATACGGCCCAGAAGGGTGTAACCGGCGTTGTGGCCATGGCTCGACTCGTCGAGGATGCCGCCAGGCTCGTCGGTGAACGTCATGCCGTGGTCGACGCGCATGGGCAGCTGCGGGTTCTCCTTTTCGAAGATGCGGGCCAGTTCGATGAGGTCGGCACGGCCTCCGAGGTGTGAGGCTTCGGTGAAGTCGCCGTTGGGGAAGATGTGGCAGGAGCGCAGGTGTACGAAATGCGTGCGCGAGGCAAACTTGCGAGCCAGGTCTACCACATTATTATATGCACCGGCCGACAGACTGCCGGCACAGAACGTCAGTCCGTTATGCTTGTTGGGTACGGCATCGAGGAACCACTGGATGTCCTCCTCGGTGCGCACGATGCGCGGCAGTCCGAGAATCTCGATGGGCGGATCGTCGGGGTGTACGCACATGTTCATGTCGCACTCCTCGCAGACGGGCATGATGGCCTCGAGGAAATACTTCATGTTCTGGCGCAGCTGCTGCTTGTCGATGCCCTTGTAGAGGTCCAGGAATTCGCGGAATTTCTGGATGGGTGCCTCGTCGTTCTCCGAGAAGTTGCCGCTGACGAAGCCCTGCGTCTTGATGACGATGTTCTCGACGAGTTTGTGGTCCTTCTCGGGCGTCATGGTCTTGGCCAGTTCGTCGCACTCGGCCAGTACGTTGCGGCCCTGGCCTACGCCGGCGGGGAACTGGAACTTGGCCCACTCCTCGCGGGCACCCTCGCGCTTCAGGATATAAATGTCGAAATAGGCAAACTCGGCATAGTTGAAGTAGAGGTTGGTGGCGCCGTTAGGATTATTGTGGAAGAGGTCGGTGCGGGCCCAGTCCAGCACGGGCATGAAGTTGTAGCAGATACAGTGGATGCCCTCGGCCGAGAGGTTGCGCAGCGACTCCTTGTAGACCTCAATCTGGTGGTCGCGGTCGGGGCCGCCATACTTGATGGTCTCGACGACGGGCAGTGACTCTACTACGCTCCAGCGCATGCCGTAGCTCTCAATATATTCGCGCAGGTCACGGATTTTTTCGCGGGTCCATACTTCGCCAAGGGGTACGTCGTGCAAGGCTGTGACGATGCCCTCGACACCAATTTGTCTTAACATGGCAAGCGTAATCTTGTCTTTCTTGCCAAACCATCTCCAAGTTCTTTCCATGATTCAATAGTTTTAGAGTTATATTACTTTTATAATCTTACATCATCCATCATCCATCTACTCGTAGCGCATGGACCGCGCCGGGTGGATGTGGGATATCAGGTAGCTGGGTGCTATCAGTACGAAGACCGAGATGAGCAGCGTAGCCACGTTGAGGGCCACGACGATGGGAATGTTCAGTTCCATGGGAGCCGTGTCGACGTAGTAGCTGGCCGGGTCCAGCTGGACCAGTCCCGTTTGCTGTTGCAGCACGACCAGGCCAATGCCGATGACGTCGCCCCACAGCAAACCGCGCCCGATGATGAAGGCGGCAAACCAGAGAAATGTATGTCGGACGGTATCGTTGCGCATGCCCAATGCCTTCAGGATGCCAATCATCTGCGTGCGCTCAAGGATGATGATGAGCAGGCCGCTGATCATCGTGACGCCTGCCACGCACACCATCAGTACCAGGATAATCCATACGTTGATGTCGAGTAGCGAGAGCCACGAAAATATCTGCGGATAAGCCTCATGGATGGTTTGTGATGTCAGTACTTGGCCGTAGCGGTCGGTCTTGCTGTTGGCGAGCTTCACGATTTTCGTAGCTGTCAGGTTGACGTCGTCGAAGTTGCTGACCTGCAGTTCAGCACCGCTGCACTGGTCCTCTTCCCATCCGTTCAGTCGTACGGGCACGGAGAAGTCGGTGAAGCACAGGTTCTGGTCGAACTGCGTCATGTTGGTCTGGTAGATGCCCTCGACGGTGAATTTCCGCACACGCACGTCATCGTTGCCGATGAAGTATGCAAACACCTTGGAGCCAACCTTCAGCCGCAACTTGTCGGCTATGGTTCGCGAGACGAGCAGGGGATATTTCGAGGGCGTGGAGCCAAACTTTGGCATGTGGCCCTCTACCAGGTTGTCGGCCAGGAAGCGCGTGTCGTAGTCGCTGCCGATGCCCTTAAACGCCACGCCCAGAAAGTCGTCGTCAGTCTTCAGGATGCCTTGCGTCATCGAGTAGCATGCCACGTGGCTGACGCCCTGTGTCTGGCGGATTTGCCGCATCAGCGTGTCGCTGATACAGATGGGGGCGGGGATGGCCGTCTGCTGGGCCATGAAGTTCATGATTTGGATGTGGCTGCCAAAACCTACCACCTTGTCGCTGATGGTGTGCTTGAAGCCAGATATCACGGAAACGGTGATAATCATCACGGCCAGTCCGATGGCTACACCGATGGTGGCAATGGTGATGGCGGGTCGGCTCACCTCCTGCTGGTTGCCTCCCTGCCGATAGATTTTCCGTGCTATGAATAGGGGTAGATTCAATGTTCAGTGAGGATAGTTTATTCTCTTATCTTTTTCTTAATTCTTCAATCCTCCACCCGTCCCGGATAGGCTTCAAGGGCTTTCTTGAGCACGAGCAAGGCGCGCTCCAGGTCCTCCTTCTTCAGCACGTAGGCTATACGGACCTGATTGATGCCGGCACCGGGTGTGGTGTAGAAACCTGCCGCCGGAGCCATCATGACCGTCTCGCCCTCGTAGTTGAACTCCGAGAGGCACCAGCGACAGAATTTCTCTGCATCGTCGACGGGCAGTTTGGCCACCGTGTAGAAGGCTCCCATGGGTATGGGCGAGTAGACGCCCGGTATGCGGTTCAGTCCGTCAATCAGGCATTTGCGGCGCTCCACGTATTCGTCGTAGACGTCGCGCAGGTATTCCTCGGGCGTCTCGAGCGATGCCTCGGCCACAATCTGGCCAATCAGTGGCGGCGAGAGGCGGGCCTGGCAGAACTTCATGACGGCCTTTCGCACTTCGGCATTCTTGGTGATGAGTGCTCCGATGCGTATGCCGCATTCGGAGTAACGCTTCGAGACGGAGTCGATGAGGATGACGTTCTGCTCGATGCCCTCCAGATGGCAGGCCGAAATGTAGGGTGACCCCGTATAGATGTATTCGCGGTAGAC
>DFGF01000022.1:3218-9741 GCA_002371715.1 Prevotella sp. UBA3757 | reverse complement strand
TCGTCAGAGAAGAGGTACAGGTCGTACTTCTTCACCAGATTACGAATCTGGTTCATCTCGCGCCGCGTGTAGAGGTAGCCCGTAGGATTGTTGGGGTTGCAAATCATGATGGCACGGGTGCGGTCGTTGATGAGTTCCTCGAACTTCTCGACTTTCGGCAGCGAGAATCCCTCGTCGATGGTGGTGGCTATGGTGCGTATCTTGGCACCGGCCGAGATGGCAAAGGCCATGTAGTTGGCATAGGCCGGTTCGGGCACGATGATTTCATCGCCGGGATTCAGGCACGAGAGGAAGGCAAACAGCACGGCCTCGGAGCCTCCGCTGGTGATGATGATGTCGTCGGCGCTGACGTTGATGTTGTATTTGGCATAGTAGCCCACCAGTTTTTCGCGATAGCTCAGGTAGCCCTGAGAGGGTGAATACTCAAGGATGTTGCGGTCAATCTGCTTCAGGGCGTCGAGTGCCACCTGTGGTGTCGGCAGGTCTGGCTGTCCGATGTTGAGGTGGTAGACCTTAGTTCCGCGTTGCTTGGCTGCGGCTGCAAGAGGTGCGAGCTTCCTGATAGGTGACTCGGGCATCTCCAGTCCGCGTACTGATATTTCTGGCATTTCTCTTATATATTTACGTAAATCGACTGCAAAGGTACGAATAAGTGAGCAAAATACCAAATTAATTTTGGTTTTTCGCTCACTTATTCGTACCTTTGCACATTCAAAACAAGGAGCACTATATGAATTACGAAGAATTGTTGGTAGCTAAATCCGGTGGGAAACTGAACCAGACGCAGATGCCCATCGGCGAGTTTTATCGTGCCAAGCAGGACGATGGCAAGTACAAGTCGGTAGTTGACATCCGTCGGCCGTTAGTCGATAACATCACTTTCAGTGGTGCCATCAAGCGTGAGTGCGAGGATAACACCACGATTGCCGACAATCACCAACTGCACTTTACCCCTACGGTGGAGCATGACGACGTTGTCAGGCTGAACATCGTCGAGACGGGTCAGTACATGTCGTTTGCCGAGATACTGAGAGATACGCCGGCCGTTGTGGCCAGGCAGGACTTCCTCGAGTCCGTACTTGAGGGGCTGGTCAGCGTGACAAGGCTGTTGCACACGAAGGGCATCCGCCACATCTGCTATTCGCCCAATACGGTTTTTGCCCGCAAAGGCGACCTTGTCCCATTGCTGATTTCGCACGGTTCCTACTACCTGGGCATGTCCGACCTGCAGGCTTTCTATGGTGACGATGCGCGGTATGTGGCCCCTGAAGTGCTGCAACATGGCAGCATCGACGACCGTTGCGACGTTTACTCGATAGGTAAGTTCCTGGACAGTCTGGGTGTCGTGGTCGATTTGCCCTTGGAGTATCGGCAGGCCATCAAGAAGGCCACCAGCCATGCCCCCGAAGACCGCTATAACACGCCGGACGAGATGCTCAGTGCCGTGCGCCGGAAGCACAATCTTATCCGGACGGCTATTACCGCCGGCATTGCCGCAGTTATAGCCCTGGTGTGCGTTGGCCTTTATGTCGACATGTTTCCCGAGTCCAACCCGGTGGAGTTTGTCAAGCCCGCGCCGCGCCAGCCCACCGATGACCTTTTGGACGACGGTTTCGACCCCGCCGAGCTGGGTGTCACCAATAGTGGCGACTCGCTGATTGTCGACGAGTCTGCCGAGCGTGACTTCCAGGCCAAGGCCGAAGAGATATTCCGTAAGAAATATAGCGAGGCGGCTGACCGTATTCTCTCGAAGATATATAATAAGGAATACATGAGTAATGCCGAGAAGAAGTTCACCTCCGAGAGTGAGCCCACCATCAACGAACTGATGAAGGTCCAGGCCAAGATGGGGCAGGAGGCCGGATTGTCGCCCGAGCGTGCACAGCTGATAGCCACTGAGATTATAGACCGTATCACCGAGAAGAAGAAAAAGGAGATGGGGTCTACAAATAGCAGGGCCATACAGAAGTAGTTGAGAGTTGAGAGTTGAAAGTTGAGAGTTGAAAGTTGAGAATTAATTATAAATAAAGATATGAGATCAAGAACAGCCATTTGGTTTGAATGCAAGATTGCCTACGAGAAGACGATGGAGGACGGCTTGCAGAAGAAAGTGAGTGAATCGTATGTCGTTGACGCCCTCTCGTTTACGGAGGCCGAGAAGCGCATCATGGAGGAAATGTCGAGCTACATCAGCGGCGAGTTTACCATTAAGGACATCAAGATAGCCCCCTACAAGGAGATATTCTTCTCTGACGAGGAGCTGGCCGACCGTTGGTATAAGGCCAAGCTGCAGTTTATCACCATCGACGAGAAGACCGAGAAAGAGAAGCGGTCCAACGTCAACTACCTGGTGCAGGCCGGTACGCTGAAAGGTGCCGTCAACAATATTGAGGCGGTCATGGGCACCACGATGATTGACTACGTGATAGCCTCATTGGCAGAGACCACGCTGATGGACGTCTACGAATACGGTAAACAGCCCGTAGAGGATGCTAAGCCTGAATACGAAGGATGATGTACGACGTCAAAGGTCATTTGAACGAGGTGCTGGCCAATCTGCCTGAAGGTGTCCGGTTAGTGGCTATCAGCAAGTATCACCCCAACGAGTATATTGAGGCGGCATACGCCGAGGGGCAGCGCATCTTCGGCGAGAGCCACGAGCAGGAGTTGCGCCAGAAGCACGAGACGCTGCCCAAGGACATCCGCTGGCATTTTATCGGGCACCTGCAGACCAACAAGGTGAAGTATATTGCGCCGTATGTCACGATGATTGAGGCCGTGGACTCGCTCCGGCTGCTGCAGGAGATTGAGAAGCAGGCAGCCCGTAACGGCCGCGTCATCGACGTGCTGCTGGAGTTGCACATAGCCGAGGAGGAGACGAAGTACGGACTGACCGACCAGGCACTCTTCGAACTGCTGGACTCGGGCTTGTGGCGCGAGATGTCGCATGTGCGCATCTGCGGACTGATGATGATGGCGTCGTACACCGACGACGAGCAGCAGATCCGTGAGGAGTTCCGCCATGCCAGGCGGCTGTTCGACGAGGTCAAGACCCGCTACTTTGCCTCTGCCGACTACTTCTGCGAGCGTTCGTGGGGCATGAGCCACGACTACCTGATAGCCGTGGGCGAGGGGAGCACGATGGTTCGCATCGGCACCACTATTTTTGGTCCCCGCGTCTATTGAAGTAATACTGTCCGCGCTGCCGGGTAATCGGGCCGTTGTTGATGGCGTGAACCGGGCAGTAGTGGTAACAGGCCAGACAGGAGGTACACCGTCCGTTGTGAAGCCACGTGGGGGGTGTACCTTCTATATTGTCAACGGGGCACACCTTGGCGCACCGGCCGCAGCGGATGCAGACGTCGGCATCGACCGTGAACTTCCGGTCGGTTATCATCCGACGGTTGAAATAGCCGCCGATGACGTAGGAATAGAGTCGGGGCGTGGCTCCCTTTTCCAGTTCTGCGATGCCGCGCTGCCGGTTCTGTATGACCTGGACGATGTGCTCCAACTGGCGGCGGGCCTGGTCTATCTTCTGGTGCTCGCGCTCCTCCGTGTCCGTCACCATGAAGGGCAGGCATACGTACGTCTCAGGCATGATGACCGAGAACAGCGCGTCGGCGTGCAGCCCTTTCCGCTGCAGTTCCTTGTTGAGAATGGTCATCGCCTCTCCCATGTTGTCGCCACACGTGGTCAAGGCGAAGCAGTACGTTGAACGTTGAACGTTGAACGTTGAACGGCGGATGAACTCGCGGACGATGCGTGGGGGCTGCCAGCCGTGCGTGGGGAAGCAGAAGCCCAGCCGCTCGTCGCCCTCCAGCCGGTAGTCCAGCTGGCCCTTCCGCAGTTCGTCGGGTATGCTGAGCAGTTCTTCGCCTGTGGCTTCGGCCAGTTGCCGGGCTGCCCATTGCGTATTGCCTGTGCCTGAGAAATAAAATATCATAGTCTTGATACTTGTTTGACGCCCTTGACGGTGCGTAGTTTCTTGATGAGCGACTCCAGACGGTTGGTGTCGTCGAGCATGATGGTCAGGTTGCCGCTGAACAGTCCGTCGTGTGAGTCGATATTGATGTTGCGCAGAATGAGTCGCTCCTCGTGCGATATGATGCTGGTCAGGTTGTTGACGATGCCGATGTCGTCGTTGCCCACCACACGGAGGGTGATGGCATACTGCGACGACCCCTTGCCGCTCCACCGGGCCTTGACCACGCGGTAGCCGAAGCGCTTCTTCAGTTCAGGGGCGTTCGGACAGTCGTCGCGGTGAATTTTGATGCCGCCGCTGACCGTCACGAAACCGAACACGTGGTCACCGTAGATGGGTTGGCAGCAGCGTGCCAGCTGGTAGTCTACACCTTTCAGGTTGCGGTCAATCACCAGCACGTCTTCCTGGACATGGTCCTTGGGCAGGCGCGACTCGTCGAGCACGAAGTTGGCGGCACTCTCCGCCACGTTGTTGCCCGTGGTCGGTCCTTCGCCTTGCTGCAGCCCGATGTAGCGGTCTATGACCGTATTGACATCCAGCTCGCCTGAGGCTATCTGGCGGTAGAAGTCGCTGACCTCCTTGAAGCCCAGCTTCTTGATGAGGTGCTGCATGACGGACTCGTCCATCTCCAGCTTACGGTTCTTGAACTTACGCTCCAGCATCTCCTTGGCAAAGAGACCCTCCTTGACCTGCGTCTCCTTCAGGGCCAGCCGGATTTTCGACTTGGCACGCGACGTCTTGACAATCGTCAGCCACTCCTGGCGCGGGTGCTGCGAGGTCGATGTCATGATTTCCACCTGGTCACCGCTCTGCAGCAGTTGGCGGATGGTTACCACCTTGTTGTTTATGCGCGCGCCCACGCACGCGTTACCTATTTTTGAATGGATGTGGTAGGCAAAGTCCAGCACCGTGGCTCCTTTGGGAAACTTGAACAGGTCGCCCTTGGGCGTGAAGACGAATACCTCGTCCTCATAGAGGTCCATCTTGAACTGGTCCATGGCGTCCAGTCCGTCGCTGGTTTCCAGCATCGACCGGATGTTGGTCAGCCATTCGTCCAGTCCCGACTCGCTTTTGACGCCCTTGTAGCGCCAGTGGGCTGCCACGCCGCGCTCGGCTATCTCGTCCATGCGCTCGGTGCGTATCTGTACCTCCACCCACTTCCTGTCAGGCCCGAGCACGGTGATGTGCAAACTCTCGTAGCCGTTCGACTTCGGCACGCTGAGCCAGTCGCGCAGCCGCTTGGGGTTGGGCTGATACATCGAGGTGATGATGGCGAAGGCCTGCCAGCACTCCATCACTTCGCGCCGGTGCAGTTCGCGCGTTTCCTTTCCGTCGTCTCTCATTGCGTCACCTCCGACCTCCAGTATGATGCGGATGGCAAACAGGTCGTAGACGCCCTCGAACTGGCAGTGCTGTTTCTTCATCTTCTGCCAGATGGAGTGGATGCTCTTGGTGCGTCCCTTGATGTGGAAGTGCAGTCCGGCTTCGGTGAGCCGTTCGTTGACGGGCTTGATGAACTGTTCGATATAGGCGTCGCGGCTCTTCTTCGTCTCGCTCAGCTTGTCCTTGATATGATAGTAGGCGTCGTGCTCCAGGTATTTCAGCGACAAGTCCTCCAGTTCGCTCTTCAGCTTGTAGAGACCCAGTTTGTGGGCCAGGGGGGCGTAGAGGTACGCGGCCTCTTCCGACACCTCGCGCTGTGCGTCCAGCTGGTCCGTGTCGCGAATCTGCCGCATCAGGTTCACGCGGTCGGCTATCATAATAAGTATCACGCGCATGTCCTCGGCAAACGACAGCAGCAGATTGCGGAAGTTCTCGCTCTCTATAACGGGATTCTTCTGGTATAACTCCTGTATGCGCTGCAGTCCGTGCAGGATGTGGGCAACCGACGGCCCGTACTGCAGTCTGACTTCCTCAAGGCTCAGAGCGCCCTGCTCGAAACTGGGGCGCAGCAGTACGGCCAGTACGCCGTCGCGCCGCAGGCCAATCTCGTCGACTATCAGCTGTGCCGTCTGGAAGGCCAGCAAGATAGGGTTCAGACCGAATACGTTGCGGCTTACCTGGCTTTGCTCAATAGTCTGTAAGAGGTAGCTGCGCATGCGCGGCTCGTCGTCGGGCTGCAGTGTTGCGGCTATCTGTTCGCGCAGGCGCTGGTAAAGGCTGATGGCCTGCTCTTTCTCTGTTGCTGTAAATTCTAATCTCTCCGTCATGCTTTTATGGATTATTGATTTTACACGGGCAAAGTTACAAATAAGCGGAGAAATAAGCAAGAAAAAGTAACGAAAAGTGTAAATATTAACTTTTTTCGAAAAAAAACGGCAAAAAGTTTGGTGGGTTCCGAAAAAAGCATTACCTTTGCACCCGCAATCAAGAGAGATGCACCTCCCAAAGAGGTTTTCAATGCGGAAATAGCTCAGTTGGTAGAGCACAACCTTGCCAAGGTTGGGGTCGCGGGTCCGAGTCCCGTTTTCCGCTCAACATGTTGAACAAAAAAGAGCGTTAGCGAAAGGTTGCTAATGTAAAATGCCCAGGTGGCGGAAT
>DFGF01000022.1:0-3090 GCA_002371715.1 Prevotella sp. UBA3757 | reverse complement strand
GGCACTCTTTTTTATTCACACGTTAAATCGTGCTGGAGAGGTGGCGGAATTGGTAGACGCGCTACTTTGAGGGGGTAGTGTCAATTGCGACGTGGGAGTTCGAGTCTCCTCCTCTTCACGTAGAGATTTCAAATGATGTATTTTGTTTGCGGAAATAGCTCAGTTGGTAGAGCACAACCTTGCCAAGGTTGGGGTCGCGGGTCCGAGTCCCGTTTTCCGCTCTTTTTTTGTACAACAGGAAAACAATCACAAATCTAATTCGATGAATCTGTATTTACGTTATTTTGATAAGGAGATACTTGTCAATACTGTCGATGAAGCTATAGCCTTCCTGTCTGATATTGAGGAGATAGGTATGAATCGCGCCTTGGAGACCGACATTCGCGACTATGTAGCCAGCGATGTTGCCTACCCCAAGCGCTATAAGATACGCCCGCGCGTCTATTTCATCATCATTAAGACGGAGGCAGCTACGATGGAGGACTTCAAGGAGAAGCGTGCCGTTCGTGAGGTCAGCGCCCCCAAGGCGGCAGCGCCTGCCGTCATGCGGCTCAACGAGGAGCACTATGGCTGGTACGAGGGTCAGCTCGACTTCAAGCGCGTGGCTATGATGCCCGGCACGGGCAAGTTCCAGTATCGCGACACGCGCTTTGTGGCACGCTGCAAGGCCTACTCTGGTCTTGACTGCTACAACCGCATTGTCGACCACCTGAGCCAGCGCGTCGACAGCCGCAGCCAGTTCCCCTCGTCGAAGGGCAAGAACTATAAGTTCACCTTCCTCGGCGAGTGTAAGTAAACGAAAAGAAAGAGTAGGGGAGGACACGACAGATGAACAAAGTCATGCTGATAGGTAACGTGGGCGTTGAACCGGAGATACGCTATGTTGACAGGGATGTGGCCGTAGCCCGCATCAGGCTGGCCACAACCGAACGGGGCTACAGCTTGCAGAATGGCACGCAGGTGCCGGACCGTACGGATTGGCATACAGTACTCCTATGGCGTAAGTTGGCCGAGATTGTCGAGAAATACGTCCATAAGGGTGACAAGCTCTACATCGAGGGGCGTATTCGCTATTCCACCTACGACGACAAGCAGGGCCAACGGCGCTACGTGACGGAAATCTGGGCCGACAACATGGAGATGCTGACTCCGAAGGCCTCCGCCACCGATGCCGCTCCTACTGAATAATACCCTGATATGGACGCAGACATATTTCAACAGATTTTTTCTGAGGTAACGCTGACCACGCCAACATTAGGAGCCACGCTGGCTGCTGTGTTGGCTTGTCTGTTGTTATTCGTTTCCGGTTTTGCCTCCGGTTCCGAGATAGCCTTCTTCTCACTCTCGCCCGCCGACCTGAACGAACTGGACGAGGAGAAGAGCGAGGCCGACGCAAGGATTAAAATCCTGCGCGACGACTCCGAGCGTACGCTGGCCACCATCCTCATAACCAACAACCTGGTCAACGTCACCATCATCATGCTGTGCAACTATTTTTTTGCCCACGTCGTCGACTTTGGCCGGGCCTATTGGTTGCAGTTTCTCTGCATCACGGTGCTGCTGACGTTCCTACTGCTGCTCTTTGGCGAGATCATGCCGAAAATCTATACCGCCAAGTCGCCCCTGCAGTTTTGCCGCAGGGCTGTCGGCGGCATCATGTTCTGCCGCAGGCTGTTCTGGCCCGTGGCCAGCATATTGTTGCGCACGGGCATACTGGCCGAGAAGGTAGTCCAGAAGGAGAACCATGCCCTGAGTGTCGACGACCTGGAGCAGGCTCTGGAACTGACCGACAAGGAGGACATCAAGGAGGAGCAGCGCATGCTGGAGGGCATAGTCCGCTTTGGCGACGAGACGGCGAAGGAGATTATGACCTCGCGCCAGGACGTCGTTGACCTCGACTTCAAGGCCAGCTTCCAGGAGGTCATCCGTTGTATTGTCGAGAACAATTATTCGCGCATTCCCGTCTATCAGGAAAATAGCGACAATATCCGTGGCATTCTGTATATCAAGGATTTGCTGCCCCACCTGAACAAGGGCGACAACTTCCGGTGGCAGTCGCTCATCCGGCCGCCCTATTTCGTGCCCGAGACGAAGAAGATTGACGACCTGCTGCGTGAGTTCCAGGAGAACAAGGTGCATATTGCCATCGTCGTCGACGAGTTTGGCGGCACCAGCGGCATCGTCACCCTCGAGGACATCCTGGAGGAAATCGTGGGCGAAATCAACGATGAGTACGACGAGGACGAGAAGAGCTATGTGCGCATCAATTCGAACACCTTCGTCTTCGAGGGTAAGACGCTGCTCAGTGATTTCTATAAGATACTGAAACTCGACGACGACGTCTTTGAGGCCGTCGAGGGCGATGCCGACACCTTGGCCGGCCTGCTGCTGGAGCTGAAGGGCGACTTCCCGAAGTTGCACGAGAAGATTGACTTCAGCCATTTCACCTTTGAAATCGTAGAAATCGAGGAGCGCCGCATTGCCAAGGTCAAGGTGGTTCTCCACGAGAGTCGGGACTGATGTATTAACAAATAAGAAGAAAGGAAACTGACTATGGGAGCTTATTTGGTTTTAGCGGTTATTGGAGTGCCTTGCGCTCTGTTCCTGCTCTACTGCCTCACGCCGAAAGGCAAGCACTGGCTTAGGGTAAACGGGATGCTGTGAGTTCCACTCACACACTTTATCCGCCGAGATTCTCTGGTCAGAGAGCCTCGGCGGTTTACTTTTGTCCGTCTGTCTCATGATTGCGAAGCCACACTCCTACCTTTAGGTGGGAATCACCGTGACCGTTACCCAAAGCGATTTCAGCTTTATAGGCTCTTTCACCAAAGACGGCGTAATCGTTACGGCAGGCAGTATGGATCCCGACAGTGGCAGCCTTGAGGAAGGTGGCTCCTTCAGCACCACACTCAGAAACTTCACTAAGCGAATGATTGACGGTCGAATTTCTCCCGTTTCTTCTGCCGTATGGAGGGCGCATCGCCCGCAGAGTTCCGCGAGTGCGTCACTTTTTCCGGCAAATCGCAATGAGTTTGCGAAAAATGTTGGAGTTTCCACGAGAAATTTCAAAACTTTTTTGTAAATTTGCAG
>DFGF01000083.1:34601-39952 GCA_002371715.1 Prevotella sp. UBA3757 | reverse complement strand
TCATCATGGGTATGGACAGCGAGAACGGTTACCAGAAGCTCACTGCCAAGATTCCTCTCAAGGAGCTGGCATCTTACAGTATTGCCCTGAGTTCACTGACTGGCGGACGCGCATCGTTCACCACTCAGTTCTCGAGCTATGAACTCGTGCCGAACGACATCCAGCAGCAGCTCATTAAGGAGCATGAGGCTGAGATGAAGGACGAAGACTGATGAAGTGAAAAAATGAAGAGTAAAAAGATAACCCTGCCTTATTCGGAAATAAGGCAGGGTTATTGCTGAATAAGGGTTGCTTATGCAAATTTGACCAGTATGCGGAAGACCTTTGCGGGATTGGCATCCCAGCGTTTCATGGCCTCTTCGGCCTCCTCGGGAGTGACAATGCCGGAGATCAGCACGTCGTAGGGTGGGTTGTACTTCTTCAGGTAGCGGATGACACCGTCGAAGTCTTCGGGCAGCGCATTGCGCGAGCCACGGATGTCCAGCTCCTTCTGTACGAAGTACTTGGTGGTGAACTCTACGTCCTTCTTCGAGTAGCCGATGCAGATGACGCGACCACAGAAGGCCACCTCGTTGACAGCCATCTGGTAGGTCTGGGGTGAACCGACAGCCTCGATGACAATGTTCGGACCCATGGAGTCGGTCAGTTCCATCAGTCGCTCGTGTACGTTCTCCTTCAGGGTGTTGATGGTGAAGTCGGCTCCTAAGCGCTTCACGATGTCGAGCTTCTCGTCGTCTACGTCGCAGGCGATGACCTTAGCACCGCGCAGCAGCGAACGGATGACGGCTCCGACACCCACCATGCCGCAGCCAATGACCATCACGACATCGGTGTCGACAGTCTGGGCGCGGCTGACAGCATGGAAGCCTACGGACATGGGTTCGATGAGGGCTGCATGCTCGGGGGTAATGTCGCCAACGGGAATGATTTTCTGCCAGGGCAGTGCAATGTATTCGCGCATGGCTCCGTCGCGCTGCACGCCCAGGGTCTCGTTGTGCTCGCAGGCATTATAGCGGCGCGAGCGGCATGCGGAGCATACGCCACAGTTGGTGTAGGGATTGACGGTCACCTGCATGCCCTTGCGCAACGTGTTGGGGACGTCGGGACCCATGCCGATAATCTCGGCTCCAATCTCATGGCCGGGAATGACGTGTGGCTTTGCCATCGTGTTGAGTCCGCGATAGGTATTGAGGTCGCTGCCGCAGAATCCTACATATTCTATCTTTAATAATACTTCGTTGGCACCGCAACTGGGGCGGTCCATCTCCACGACTTTCATGACGCGTGGCTCTGTAATCTGTAAAGCTTTCATCTTATTATTCTTTTATATTTATTCATTCACTCATGTTCTTGATATACGGTAGTTCTATTAAGTCGCCGAAGCCGAAGAACTGGCGGGCATTGTCAGAGAGGAAAAGCTGCTTCTGGTCATCGGTCAGTTCCTTCGACTTTGTGATGAAGTCGTACGACATTCGGTAGGTGATGGCAGTGATGGTGCGCGGATAGTCGGAACCCCACATCAGCTTCTGCCAGCCCACCTCGTCGGCAGCCTCGCGGATGGCGCGGATGGCTGAAGGGAAGGGGTAGAACTCGTCGTTGAAGAGCCACGTGATGCCTCCGCTCTCGACGTAGACGTTTTTGTGGCGGGCCAGCCGGATTTGCGACATCCAGCCCGGACGTGTCACCATGCCGAAGTGGCCAATGGCTATCTTCAGGTAAGGGAAGTCTGCGATGAGTTCTTCCATCATGCCCGTCTGTGCGTCACCATCCATCAGTTCAATGCCGAGGATGACATCGTTTCCCTGCATCAAGAACAGTACCCTGCGAAACTCGTCCTCCTCCAGGAAGTTCTTTGGTAGGCGGGCGGCAGGAATCTTCAACCCCTTGAAGCCATGTGCAATAAGGCTAAGGGCTTGGTCGTAGTAGTCCGCCTGTCGCCATTCAGGCATGCCGAAGCAGAAGAACCGGTCTGGATACTGACGGCTGACGGTCTGAAGATAGCTGTTCTGCAGGCCGTCAATGAACTCCTGTGTGATGACGGCAGCCGAGACCTGGGCGTAGTCCATGTTGGAGAGGAAGCGCTCGGCGGTGTTATGGCCGTCGGTCATAAAGGGGGGCAGCATCTGGCGCTCCTCGCCAAAGAAGAGGCTTCGGCTGCGGTTAGGCTCCAAGGGGTGAATGGGTGAACCATTCACCACAGTGACTGCGTTCAGCCACAAGTGTGCGTGGGCATCAATGATCTTCATTGTCAATTATCCATTATCAATTATCCATTGTCAATTATCCATTGTCCATTATCCATTATCCATTCCTCAAGTGTTTGCCCAGCTGACGCGCTGTTGGTCGCCGATGATGTCCTTGACCTCCTGTACCAGTTGCCAGTCGATGGGTTCGTCCAGATAGGCAAGGTTGGTCTTGATGGCCTCCGGGCGTGTGGTGCTGAACACCGTTGAGGCGATGCGGTCGCAGGAGCAGGCAAACTGCATGGCCAGCTTTTCAATGGGGTAACCCTTGGCCTTACAGTGGGCTGCTGCTTTCTCGCATGCCCATACCAGCAGCTTGGGTGCGGGGTGCCATGCCGGCACGCCGCGCTCGGTGAGCAGTCCCATGGAGAAGGGCGATGCCGAGAGTACGCCTACGCCATACATCTCGAAGAATCCGAGGAAGTCGACGAGTTTGTCGTCACACAGGCAGAAGTGGCAGAAGTTCATGACCGTCTCCACCGTTCCCGGCTCGCTGTGCTCGATGACCCACTTGAGGTTTTCCAGCTGCAGGTCGGTGATGCCTACGTGGCGCACTACGCCTTCACGCTTCAGCTCGTGCAGGGCTGGCAGCGTCTCGTCTACCACCCGCTGCAGGCCGCCCTCCATGCGTCCCTGGAACTCGATGTCGTGGACGTTGATGATGTCGATATAGTCGATGTGCAGCCGCTCCAGGCTCTCGTAGACGCTCTCCTTGGCCCGCTTGGCTGAATAGTCCCACGTGTTGACGCCGTTCTCGCCGTAGCGTCCCACCTTGGTGGAGAGGTAGTATTTATCGCGCGGTATGTCCTTCAGGGCTTTGCCCAGCACGGTTTCCGCCTTATAGTGGCCATAGTAGGGCGACACGTCGATGAGGTTGATGCCGGCATCGATGGCAGCGAATACGGCGTCGATGCCGCGATTTTCATCGAACGAATGGAACACGCCACCCAAAGAAGAGGCGCCGAAGCCCAGCTCCGACACCTCCATTCCTGTTTTTCCTAATTTCCTGTACTGCATAGTTTTTTGTTTAAATTAGGAATTAAAAATTAGGAATTAGAAATTATGATTACTTTCAGGAGTGATTTGCACTTGTGAATGTTTCCGCTCTTTAACATATCATAATTTCTAATTTCTAATTCCTAATTCCTAATTTCTAATTTCTAATTCCTAATTTCTATTATTATTACTGTATTACCACGGCATCGTGTCGCGCTCGTCGGGGCGGTGAGCCTTGTTGTCGTCGTCAAGCACGTAAACCTGGAGGTCCTGGAAATAACCGGTCTCGTCCTGCAGGGCCTTCAGTTCAGCCTTGGTGTCCTCGAAACCCATGAAATTCTTGGCCGATGCCAGATGGTTGGTAAACTCGAGCTTCTTGTTGGCTCTGTCCAGTACGGAGATCCACTCGTCCTTGGTGCGGTCTCCAATCACAAACTTCTTTTTCATCTTCGCTATAGTTTTAAATTGTTTTCTTTTGCTATCTGGCTGCAAAGATACGAATAATTTGCTCATTTCTGTTCAATAATTAAGAAATATTTAACGTAATCGTTGTAATTCGGAAATAATTTGTACCTTTGTAGGCATGACAGAGATTATTACGAGTATTCAGAATCCGAAAATCAAGCTGCTGACAGCACTGCAGCAGAAGTCGTCAGAACGCCGGAAAACCGGTCTTTTCGTGGTTGAGGGCCAGCAGGAATTGCGTCACTGTCTGTCGGCAGGTTACGAGGTGGACACGGTGTTTTTTTGCCCGGAGATAGCCAATCAAGCGGGCGGCGTATCTTATGCGAACAGCAAATTCAGTCAGGAACTTGCCCCCCTGATTCCCCGCTCGTTTGAAGTGTCGCGTGAGGTGTATGAGAAGGTGGCCTATCGCGGTTCGACCGAAGGCGTGATAGCCGAAATGCGGCAACGGGTGCTGACCCTGGACGACCTGCGGCTCAGCGACCGTCCGTTCATCGTGGTGCTGGAGAGTGTGGAAAAGCCCGGCAATCTGGGTGCCATCCTGCGGTCGGCCGATGCGTCGGGCGTTGATGCCGTGGTGGTGTGCGACCCGCTGACCGACCTTTGGAATCCCAATCTTATCCGCTCCAGTGTCGGTGCGGCCTTTACCGTGCCCACCGTGGCATGTACGTCAGCGGCGTGCATCAGTTGGCTGAAGTCGCACGGCATCCAGATACTGACCGCCCAGCTGCAGGATTCCCACCTCTATTACGATACGGACATGACCCGCAGCACGGCCATCATCATGGGAACAGAACATAGCGGCCTGACGCCGCAATGGCGCCAGGCCGCTGATGCTCATATTCGCATTCCGATGCTGGGACAGGTCGACTCACTCAATGTCAGCGTCTCGGCTGCTATCCTGATGTTCGAGGCTGTCCGGCAACGTCGGACAGTTGACAGTTGACAGTTGACAGTTGACAGTTGACAGTTGACAGTTGATAGTTGATAGTTGACAGTTGACAGTTGATAGTTGATAGTTGACAGTTGACTTTACAGCCGACGCTGCCAGACAGCCTCGAACTGTCAACTCTCAACTGTCAACTCTCAACTGAGAATCACTCGCCCTTGATAGCTGCAACGCCGGGCAGCACCTTACCCTCGATAGCCTCGAGCAGTGCGCCACCACCGGTGGAGATGTAGCTGACCTGGTCGGCCAGTCCGAACTTGTTGACACAAGCCACCGAGTCGCCACCGCCAATCAGCGAGAAAGCGCCCTCCTTGGTAGCCTCGGCAATAGCGTTGCCGATGGCGCGGCTGCCAGCTGTGAAGTCGTCGCACTCGAAGACACCGGCAGGACCGTTCCACAGGATGGTCTTGGCACCCTTGATAGCCTCGGCAAAGGCCTTCTGGCTCTCAGGACCGGCATCGACACCTTCGAAACCGGCGGGAACCTTGTTCGAGGGGCAGGTGATAATCTCTGAGCCGGGCTTCACGGTCATCGTGTCGAAGTCCAGGCCGTTGGTAGCTGTGCAGTCGGTGCCCAGCACGAGTTCTACGCCGTTCTTCTTGGCCAGTTCCTCAACGCCCAGGGCAACGTCCAGCTTGTCGAGCTCTACGATAGAGTCGCCAATCTCACCGTTGTGAGCCTTGGCGAAGGTGTAGGTC
>DFGF01000083.1:33300-34512 GCA_002371715.1 Prevotella sp. UBA3757 | reverse complement strand
ACCTTGCCCAGCAGGTTCTCGATGATACCAATCTTCGAGCTGACCTTTGAACCACCCATGATGGCCACGAAGGGGCGCTTGATGTTCGACAGCACATTGTCGACAGCCTGAACCTCCTTCTCCATCAGCAGGCCGAGCATCTTTGAGTCGGCATCGAAGTAGTCGGCGATGACGGCGGTAGAGGCGTGCTTGCGGTGAGCGGTGCCGAAGGCATCCATCACGTAGCAGTCAGCATAGCTGGCCAGCGTCTTGGCAAACTCCTTCTGGCTCTGCTTCATGGCCTTCTTGGCCTCGTCGTATTCGGGAGTACCCTTCTCGACGCCGACGGGCTTGCCCTCCTCCTCAGGATAGAAGCGCAGGTTCTCCAGCAGCAGTGCCTCGCCCATCTTCAGATTCTTGGCAGCCTCCTGAGCCTTGGCGCAGTCGGGAGCGAAAGCTACGGGCACGCCCAGTGCCTTCTCTACAGCCTCGCGAATCTGGCCCAGCGACTTCTTCATGTCCACCTTTCCCTTGGGCTTGCCCATGTGCGACATGATGATGCATGCACCACCGTCGGCCAGGATCTTCTTCAGCGTGGGCAGTGCACCGCGAATGCGGGTGTCGTCCGTAATCTTACCATTCTCGTCCAGGGGTACGTTGAAGTCTACACGTACAATTGCCTTCTTTCCGGCAAAGTTCATTTCATTGATTGTCATCTTGATTTACAATTTTACGATTTATAATTTCAATTTGATTCAAAACTAAGCGCAAAGGTACGAAATTTCATTGAACATTGAGCATTGAACAATGAACATTTAATACTTTTTTGCTAACTAATATTAATAATGTAAGGCTTAGTTTGCAAATCCCGTTGAAAACATGTAATTTTGCAAGCCCAAAAAGACACAATAGTATTTATTAGCATTAAGACTATGAACATTCAGAATGTACCCGTCCTGCTGCTTACGGGTTATTTAGGCAGCGGAAAAACCACGTTGTTGAACCGTATCCTCCAGAACGAGAAGGGCGTGAAGTTTGCCGTCATCGTCAACGACATCGGCGAGGTGAACATCGACGCCGACCTGATAGAGAAGGGTGGGGTGGTAGGCCAGCAGGACGACTCGCTGGTGGCACTGCAGAACGGCTGCATCTGCTGTACGCTGAAGATGGACCTGGTCAAGCAGCTGCAGGACATCCTGGCCATGCACCGCTTCGACTACATCGTCATCGAGG
>DFGF01000083.1:32783-33246 GCA_002371715.1 Prevotella sp. UBA3757 | reverse complement strand
ATCGAGGCCAGCGGCATCTGCGAGCCCGGCCCCATCGCCCAGACCATCGTCAGCATGCCGCAGCTGGGACCCGAGTATATCAAGGACGGCTACCTGCAACTGGACAGCATCGTCACCGTGGTCGACGCCCTGCGCATGCGCGACGAGTTCCGCAACGGCAACGACCTGCTTCGCAAGGGCATTGACGAGGAGGACATCGAGAACCTGGTCATCCAGCAGATAGAGTTCTGCAACACCATCCTGCTCAACAAGGCCTCCGAGGTCAGCCGGGAGGAACTGGCCGAGGTGCGCCAGATTATCCGTGCCATCCAGCCCAAGGCCGATATCATCGAGTGCGACTACGGCAACGTGGACCTTGACCGGCTGATTTATACCGAGAAGTTCAACTTCGACGAGGTGGCAACGTCGGCGGCCTGGATTCAGGAGATAGAGGGAGAGCACGACGACGATGAACACGAGCATC
>DFGF01000083.1:0-32664 GCA_002371715.1 Prevotella sp. UBA3757 | reverse complement strand
TGAACACGAGCATCACCACCACCACCACGACGACGAGGGCGAGGCCGAAGAGTATGGCATCGGCACCTTTGTCTATTACGCCCGTCGCCCGCTGAATCTCGGCCTGTTCGACGAGTTCGTAGCCCGCAAGTGGCCCAAGAGCATCATCCGTGCCAAGGGCATCTGCTACTTCAAGGGCGAGGAGGACGTCTGCTACGTCTTCGAGCAGGCTGGCCGTCAGGTCTCGCTGCGCAATGCCGGCCAGTGGTATGCCACGATGCCCAAGGACGAGCTGGAGAACATGATGGCCATGAATGCGCAGCTGCGCAAGGACTGGGATCCGGAGTATGGCGACCGCATGCAGAAACTGGTCTTCATCGGGCAGCACCTCGACAAAGACCAGATTACCCGTGACCTCGACTTCTGCCTGGCATAGCGTGTCATGTTGGAGAGTTGACAGTTGACAGTTGACAGTTGAAACAGCATCGATTACTGTAAACTCCGAAAGTATAAAAAATACTTTCGGAGTATTTGTAGAATATTCTTTAGTGAGCGATAAAAAATAACGGGGTCGTCATGAAAAAGAGAGCAGTCCGAAAAGACCGCTCTCTCTCTTTGTTTTCCGTGGTTCAACCCATGTCCGGGCCGCCGCCGGTGTTGTCATCGCCGCCGGTGTTGTCATCGCCGCCGGTAGTGGGCGTGCCGGTGTTGTCGTTGCCGGTGTCCTCTGCGTCGGTGCTTCCGTTGGACATGAGGTTCTTGATGTTGACGAACTCGGCCTTCTTGATGAACTCGCGGCTGGAGATGTTGTCCTCGGCCGTCTGGTCGGGCAGGAAGCGGATGTGCAGTGCCTTCAGGTGCTGGTTGACGTTGAAGTCCTGCTCCTTGTCGGCACCGCCCTTCTGGCACTCGCAGGTCAGGTAGAAGGTGCCCAGTCCCTGGATCTTCACCTTCTTCGACTCAAGCAGCATCTCGAGCAGGCAGGTCTTGAACTTCTTCATCACGCCCTCCACGACGTCCTCGGTGAACACCGAGCCGTGCTCAGCGATGTGCTTGGCCAGCTTCGTCATTGACAGGGTTTCGATACTTTTCAGCCGGGCGTACCACTTCCCGTACATCACGGACTCTGAGTCCTGGATGTCATTCTTGTACACTTCGTAAAGAATCTTGCTCATTGTTTCATGGTATTAGATTAGACATTATCCAGGTCGGGACTTTCCCGCCTTTTAACGATACAAAGGTACGAAAAATATTCGGATTACGCAAGTTTCCGGGCAATTATTTCGTGCTAATATGTGTTAATTATTTTGGCCATTCCGGCGCTCTGGGCCGCCTGGCGGCCTGACTTAATCTAAATCAAGTAATGGGCACTCTGGAGCGAATTTTTATCGCATTTTCTTGCAAGATTGGGGCAAAGAGTCGTACCTTTGTAGTCTGCCTTTAATTAAACCCTCTAAAAAAATTCAGGAAAGGAAGAAAAGACATGTTGAAGCTAAGCGTGACATATCAGCACCTCGCGGCGGTCGACCCGGCATCAGGCTGGTCGGCCAGCACCGTCGTGCTGCAGCGGCTCGGCGTCAACGGAGGAGGGGCTATAGCGGCGGACCTGTACGATAGGTTGCCCTGCCATCAGGGACTGTTCACTCATTTCCACCAGCTACCCCAACTCCATCCGCTATGTCCAGTCAGCATTTACCACGTGCAAGTCCCTCTGAGGGATGTTCCATCGCCCACAAGGTGATGGACGACACGGCCACCCACTTCCTGGCCAACGGCGGACCGGCCGTTGCCAGGGCGGAAATTAGCAAGTTGGCCGAGGTTGTGCTCATAGTATATGCCGACGGACGGGAAGCCTACTTTGCAGCGATGGAGAAAATCCGGCAGGCCGAGATCCGTGAGGCCGAGGAGGCCGAGCGGCGCGACAGGGCTAACATCCACGACCTGATAGACCAGATAGCCGCGGCGACCATGGGCCAGCGCGCCTCTGGCCGTCCGGAGGCCCCTCAGCCAGGCTCCACGGCGCGTCCGGCCGCCGACGGCCAGGGCGGCGGGCCGCTGACCGGCATTCTGGACTCGCAGCGGGCCAGGCGCATCCTGCAGCGCCTGCAGCAGGCCGGCCTGCTGGACGAGAGCCTGCAGCCCGTCAAGCTCACGCGCAGGGAGGTGGCGCTCATGGCCGAGCGTATCAACTTCATGCTCTCCGGCGAGAACGAGCGGCTGCTGGGCTCCAGGTCGTGGAAGCCCTACGAGGCCCTTTGGCGTCGCAAGAATATGAAGGCCGACTACCGGCATGCCGGCGACAGCGAGAAGACCCCCGACTTCCTGCGGCGGCTGCAGCGCATCCTGGCCGACATGGACGACCCGCCCCCGGAGCCGTCGGGTAGCAGCTACCGGTAGCAGCTACCGCCAAGGCTGTGTAAGGGTTTCTTCGTAATTTTGCCAGCGTAAATAATAAAGTTGTACGATTATGGCAAACACAAGTGAACTCCTTCAGAAAATCTACGACGCATCTAACCATGGACGCGACATCATCACCAGTATCTTTCCGGAAGCCACCGACGCCGAAGGGAAGCCACGCAAGTTCCGACTCCGCACCGACGACCGCACCCCATCGGCATGCCTGCGCAAACCGGCATCGCCCACGGGCTGCTACCACGTGGTGGACTACGGCGGCGGCGAGGGCGAGCGCTGCTTCTCGCCCATCGACATCTACATGCGCGACAAGTGCTACGGCCAGCAGCAGTTCGCACTGGCGCTCCACGAGCTCATGGAGCTCTACAACGTCAGCGAGACACTCTCGCGCAGCACCAACAAGCCCGACATCCGGCAGCGCCCGGCCACCGATGCCGAGGTGGGACAGCCGCCGCGACTGACGCTGAAGCAGACCTTCACCAACGACGAGCTGGCCACGTGGGGGCCGCGCGTCCAGGCCGACCACCTGCGCGAGCTGGGCTGGAGCGCCGTCAGCGTGGTGGAGTCCACCAAGGACCGCACCGTCACCGTCAAGCGTGCCACCGAGCACTATCCCATCTTCGTCCAGACCTGCGACTACACTGACGACGAGGGCCGCCAGGGCCAGTTCCGCAAGGTCTACGAGCCGAAGTGCTTCAACAAGGGCTACCGATTCTACACCATCGGCAGCGTGCCCCAGCACTACATCTTCGGACTCGACGCCCTGCGACGCCGGTTCGCCGAGCGTGGCGACGAGAAGCTCAGCGAGGTGCTGCTGGTCAGCGGCGGCAGCGACGCCGTCAACGCCCTGAGCATGGGCTTCCAGCCCGTATGGCTGAGCAGCGAGACCGCCGACCTGACCAGCCAGCAGGTGGCCGTGCTCATGAAGTACGCACGGCGCATCGTCGTCATACCCGACATCGACCACACCGGCACGCGCGCCGCCCGCCAGCTGGCACTGCGCTACCCGCAGCTCTTCACCGCCTGGATGACACCGGCCGACATGGGCTACCTGCACGACAACCGCCGCCGACAGCGCAAGGACCTGAAGGACTACATCGAGCTGCACCCACGGCGCGACGACATGCAGCGGCTCGTGGACCGCGCACAGTCGGCACGCTACTGGACCAAGACCACCCTGCGCGACGGCCGCACCGAGTACGGCATCATGCCCGCACGGCTCTGCTACTACCTGGCACTGAACGGCTACTACACGCTGCGCGACGACACGCGCCGCGAACCGCTCTACATCCACCTCGACGGACAGCGCGTGCGCCGCGTCGTGGCCAAGACCATCGTCAACTTCCTCATCAGCCGGGCACGCGCCGAGGGGCTCGACGAGCCGCTGCTGGACCGACTGATGCGCTGCCGCGACGTGCCCACCGACAGCACGAGCCACCTCCAGGAGCTGGACGGACTCGACTTCAGCCGCGCCACGGCCACCAGCCAGAAATTCTTCTTCCGCAACGGGTGGGTGGAGGTCACCGCACAGGACATCAAGCTGCGGCGATACATAGAGCTGGACGACACCTACGTCTGGGAGGACGCCATCGTCCCACACGACTACTACGGCATGGAACCCATGTTCCACGCCGAGCGACTGGCCGACAGCGGCACCTACGCCGTCGACATACCCCAGATACCGCCCCGCAGCAAGTTCTTCCAGATGGTCGTCAACACCTCGCGCCTGCACTGGCGCAAGGCCGTCGAGGACCACCAGGAACTGACCGTCCGGGAGCAGATGGAGGAACACCAGTGCCTGGCAGCCAAGCTGGCCTGCATAGGCTACCTGCTCTGGAGCCACAAGTCGGCCTCCGAGGCCTGGGCACCCATCTGCCAGGACTCACGGCTGGCCGAGAGCATCGACGAGTGCAACGGCGGCAGCGGCAAGTCGCTCTTCCTCCGCGCCGTCAGCCAGCTGCTCACGACGTTCAGCATCGACGCACACGTGCCAACCATCACCGACAACCGATTCCTCTTCGACGGCGTCACCGAGGACACCGACCTCATCATCGTCGACGAGTGCGACCGACAGCTGAACTTCGACTTCTTCTTCGGGCGCATCACCGGCGACCTCAAGGGCGAGGAAAAGGGCAACCACCCCTTCACCATACCCTTCGAGCGCAGCCCCAAGCTGGCCTTCGCCACCAACTACGTCCTGCGACGCCACGACGCCAGCACCGAGCGGCGCATCTGGCCCCAGGTCTTCTCCGACTACTACCACCAGGCCACCGGCCGGAACGGCTACCTCGAGACACGCACCATCAGCGACGACCTGGGCTGCAACCTCATGGATGCCGACTACAGCGAGCAGGACTGGCAGGCCGACATCGCCTTCATGCTGCAGTGCCTCCAGTTCTACCTCTCGCTGCCACGTGGCGAGCGCCGCATCATGCCACCGATGCAGCGCATCGGACTGCGCGAGCAGATGGCAGCCGTGGGCCGCGACTTCCGCCAGTGGGCCGACGAGTACCTCGCCCCGGACAGCGGCCACCTGGACTGCGAGCTCAAGGCCGAGGAGATGCTCGCCGACTTCAACGCCGACACCCGCTACGGATGGTCGCCCAAGAAGTTTACACAGCACCTGAAGCTCTACTGCCAGATGGCACCACACATCCACTGCCTCAACCCCGCCGCCAAGACCGGCCGCAAGGCCGACGGCGAGCGGTGGGTGAAGCGCGATGGCAACGACACGCGCAAAACATATTTCTATGTGGAATCAGAAAACAAACATACCGAGGATTCAAAGACAATGAAGCCGGAAGATCCCGTCCTCGCATTCTGACAGCCCTCATCTCCGTTCTCACTTCATCACCATCTATAGCATTGACCCGAAATATCCAGGTCGGGTCTTTTTTTTTATGTCTGTCACACATGTCACACGTCACACATTGGTGTTTCCCACCATGCTAACTTTTTATTTCCAGACTTAGACCCCCAAAAACTTCCATTTTAAAGTGTGACATGTGTGACAGGTAATCATCCAGTAATGGTATATAACTAAAAGACAGATGGTTATAACTATTTGCCACCTGGCACACATCGCGACTCACATTGCGGCACACATTGAAAATCACCGCCAATGTGTGCCACCCTGGAGGCTCGCTGCTGACGACATTACGCCCCGTCACGGACGACATTACGGCTCGTCCCCGACGACATTACGGCTCGTTTTTCTTGACATTTTCCGCCTTTTCCTTGCGTCATCCGAAAATTCCCATCCCCGTGACATCCCGGCGATACCGCTTCGTGGCGCTGAACGAAATGGGGCGTATGATGGTGGAGCGATAATCATGAAAACCGCAACTCCACAGCAAGGAATTGCGGGGAAAATTATTATTTCATAACGGCAAAAAAAACCGCCGGAATATTTGCATATCTCGGATTTTTTTCGTACCTTTGTATCGTAGTTAAGAGGTAATCTAATACTATGAAACACACACAATTAACCCTATTTATTAACCCTCAAAAAAAGTAATGCTATGAACAAGACAGTCAAGACAATCCTCCAGATCCTCGGTTACGTCATCAGTGCCATCCTCGGTGCCGCAGGCAACGCCGCGATGATGTAAACGTTGAACATTGAACGTTGAACATTGTTATGAAAAACACGCGATTCAAACAATCACAGAATGCCTGTGCCGTGCTGCTCATCGTGAGCAGCATCGGCATGGTGGCCTATCAGGTCGTCGACATCGACGACGTTGCCTCAGGGCTGCTCTACTACGTGGCGCAGTCCTTCCTCTTGGCTGGCTCCATCTTCGGACTGGACCAGTATCTGCGCATCATCAAGCGCGAATATCGTAATGATGTAAGATGTAAGAAGTAAGATGGAAGATGGAAACACAATTCAATGACATCCGACTGTCGCCTCACTTCGGGCTGGCAGAATTCCTGAACCTCAAGGAGCATCCCGACAACATTCCCACCGTGCAGCACGTGGTGAACCTGACCTACGGCTGCCTGATGCTGCTGGAGCCGGCACGCACCGTGGCGGGATGCCCCATCATCGTCAACTCAGGCTACCGCAACGCGGCCTACAACGCCCGGGTGGGCGGTGTCGCCCGCTCGCAGCACCTCGCGGCCTGCGCCGCCGACATCCGTCCCAGGGACCCGCGCCAGTTCCAGCTGTTGGTTGACTTCCTGAGAATCTCGGAGCATACCGACCAGCTGCTGACCGGACGGGGCTGGCTCCACGTCAGCTGGAACCCCTTCGGCCCGCCGCGCCACGACGTCCGCATCGGGTACTACAAGTAGACACAGAATCCCCGCAAATCCACGGAACGGAATTGCGGGGAATTATTGTATATGGAAGTAGAGGATAAGTCAGTTATTTGGTTTAAGTGTAACTTGCGTTACTTTATCGGCTCCGGTCCGTTCAGCGTGGGCGTGACGGGCAGGATGCGGCCCCGGCGGTCGAACGTCAGGCGGTCGATGCAGACCTCGCGGTGGATGCCCGGCTCGTGGTTGACGTAGTTGCGGTTGATGCGGTGGTAGACGATGTACCACTCGTCGCGGCCGGGAATCTGGAGCACGGAGTTGTGGGCCGTGCCGTAGATGTGGTCTTCGGGCTTCTGGCGGATGACCATGTAGCTCTGCTCGTCAATCTGGATGGGGCCTAAGGGCGACTTGGCCGTGCCGTAGCAGACGTGGTAGTTGGGCGAGCCCGTGTCGTCGACACTCCAGAGGAAGTAGTAGGTGCCCTTGCGCCAGAAGACGTAGGCGCCCTCGCGAAAGGCCCACGTCTGGAGCGTGCCGCCCTGGGGCGTGAGGTGGGTGATGGTCTCCCGCCGGATGCTCATCATGTCGTCGGCCAGCTCGGCACCGGCCATGAAGCCGTTGCCCCAGTAGAGGTAGTACTTGCCGCTCTTGGGGTCCTGGAAGACGTCGACGTCGATGGCCTGGCCGCCACGGGCCTCGCGGGGCCGGTCGGCATCGGTGACGATGGGTGCGCCGCTGTCGGTGAAGGGGCCGGTGGGACTGTCGCTGACGGCCACGCCGATTTCCTTGCGGTTGGTCTTGGGGTTGTGGGCCGAGAAGTAGAAGTAGTATTTATAGTCTTTACCCACTTTCCGCTCGATGATGCACGGTGCCCAGGCGTTGCCCGTGGCCCAGCGCACCTGGTCGCCCTTGACGTCGAGCATCTTGCCCTCGTCGTGCCAGTCGATGAGGTTGTCCGACGAGAAGACGCTGAAGTCGTGGCCGCCCCAGCCGGGCGTGCCGTCGGTGGTGGAGTAGATGTAGTATTTCCCGGTCTTGGTGGAGTAGAGCACCTCGGGGTCGGCATGGAAGCCCGTGAGGATGGGCTGCCGGTGGTTGGGGAAGGCCCGGAGCAGGCGCTCCTTCTCGGCACGGGTAATGGGGATGATGGTGCCGTGGCGCGGCGTGAACTTGCCCCGCATCTCCGTGTTCTGCACGAAGCGGAAGGTCTTCAGGTCCTCCGACCGGCAGAACTGGTAGTGGCCGCCCGCGTAGCAGTCGTACATGACGATCCACGACTGGCCGTCGATGGCCCGGCAGACGCCTACGCCCTCGACGGCCTCCTTGGTCTGCTCGACGTTGCCTTCGAGCATCTGCCAGCGGTCGGTCAACTGGCGGGCTACGGCCTGGTAGATGCCGCGTCCGGACTCCTGCTTGTAGAACAGGTGGTAGAGTCCGTCGGCCTCGTTGTAGACGATGTCGCCGTCGATGGTGGCGTTGCCGGCGTCAAAGAGCCACTGGGGCTCGCCCTCCAGGTCGGTGAAGTCGCTGTTGGCGTACTGGTAGTAGATCTTGTCGTACGACTTCGGGTCGCTGGTGCGCAGCGAGTAGAACACCATGTACTTGCCGGCCTTGCGGTCGTAGATGGTCTCGGGGGCCCAGACGCGGATGACGTTCTTCCACGACTTGGTGTAGCGTGTGGGGAAGTTGACGGTGGAGTGGTGCCAGTTGACCAGGTCGGTCGACTTCATGAGCACCATGCCGCGGTTGCTCGACCAGCCGTGGGCCGAGCGCATGTCGGTGGCCACCATGTAGAACGTCTTGCCGTCCTGGCAGCGCAGTATGTGTGGGTCGCGCACGCATTGCGTCAGGGCGATGGTGTCGCTCTCGATGACGGGCATGCCGTCGTTCAGCGGCGTGTAGTTGTAGCCGTCGTCGCTCAGGGCGTAGCATATCTGCTCGTCCTTGGGGTCGTTACTGTTGAAATAGGTAAAGAGGTAGGCCACCATCTCGTCAGGGTTCTGAGCATCGGCGGCGGCTGCGGGGCAGCAGCATGCGGCAGTCAGGAGGGCTGTCAGCAGGGTCTTGCGTATTGTCATAATTGTCGGGTTATTAATAATTTCGTGTCAAAGGTACGAAATTATCCCGAAACGGCAAAGAAAAGACGGATTTTTTAACGCAGCCGCCCTATGATTCTGACCTGAGGGCGCCTTGAGAGTTCGGCGGGGTTCGTGCCGGGCCGTCCCTCGGGCACCGCCATGCCGTGGCGCCGGTAGAAGCGGGTCCAGTAGTCGGTCGTGCGCCCGGAGGCATCGTGGAACGACATGGGAACGGGGTGGAACAGGCGGCGCCCGTAGCTGTCGGTCAGCGACATCTCCACCAGTTCGGAGCAGTAGATGTCGGCGTTGTCAGGCAGGTAGAGGGCATCGTAGCGGCGGCCCAGCAGCGAGCGTGCGTTGAGCAGCGAGAGCGTGGCGTCGGCGCGCCGCACGCGGCCTATGATGTAGTAGCCCTCCTGGCGGCGCAGCGAGTCGAGCGGGGTCAGGGTGACGCCCCGGCGCGGTACGGCCTCGATGACGCTGTCACGGGACAGGACGATGGCCACGTGGTCAATCATGTCGGGCGTGACGTCGGTGATCGGGTTGCTGCTGCTGGTGACGTGAAACAGCAAGTCAGCCTCATGCAGCTGGTGCTGAGACTGACATGCCGTCGTGAGCAGGCTGAGGGCAGCCAGCTTAGTAAGCCACTTTCTTGCCATTGCGGATGTATAGGCCCTTGCGTGTGGGCTGGCCGACGCGCCGTCCGCTGAGGTCGTAGCAGTCGTGGTCCTCGGCCTTGTTGCATACGGTCGGGGCGACGCCCGTCCCGGTGGCGGCGGGCCAGTAGATGACCTCGCCCAGCGAAGGGTTGTCGTGCCGGTGATAGATGACGGTCTCTATAAGCTCCTGGGTCTGCTGGCTGACGTTCCACGTGTTGCCCTGGGCGTAGACGGTCTGCGTCGAGTTGTTGTAGAGGTCGTAGAGCTGGCCGTCGAAGCCGTTGTTGCGGAAGACGTTCCGGCCGGGATTGAGGTCGGGACCCTCCTCCAGGTTGCCCAGGTTGACGTGCCGGCAGCCGATGACGGTCACGCCCCATAGCGAGCCCTCGATGTGGTTGCCCGTCAGGCGGGCCACGGTCTGCTGGTAGGGGTCGTAGAGGCTGATGCCCGAGCCGCCGTTCATGGGGTTCACCTCGTGGCGGTTGTTGACCAGCCGGTTGTCGGTGATGCTGATGCTGGCTGCCGGGCCTACCAGTCCGATGCCGTAGCGGTTGTCGGTGATGGTGCAGCGCGAGATGCTGATGTCGGCATCGTAGCTCATGAAGTTCGATATGCCCAGTCCGCCCACCATGGTGTTGTCGGGATTGCCCGTGATGGTGCACCCGATGACCTGGAGCGGCTTGGCGGCGGTAATGTTAATCTGGGGAATGTTGCCGTTGGCCGCTGAGTTCCTGACGAACGTGCAGTCCACGATGGTCAGCGGTTGCGAGGCGTTGGCGGCGCTGCCGATGGCGGCCTTGCGGCACGCTTCGAAGTGGCAGTCCTCGACGGTGCTGGCAGCACCGGCCGAGATGAAGTAGAGGGCGGCAGCCGTCGAACCGTCGTGGCGGTAGAACCGGCACTGGCGCACGTTGGTGGCGCCGGTGCCCATCAGTTCCAGGCCGACGCCGACGAACGTGCAGTTGGTGACCTCGGTGGTCGTCGCGCTCTTGATGCACACCGAGGCACCGGTATCGCTCTCGGAACTGTATTGGAACGTGTTGCTGTGGGTTGACTGGAAGTCGGCCTCGCCCTCGACGGTCAGGCTGACATTCGCACCGAACAGCAGCTGGATGCCGTCGTCCATGACGAAGCGGTCGCCCTGGGCAATGGTGATGGCGCTCGTCAGCTCGTACGTGGCGGGCTGGTCTTCCTCCAGTTCGTAGCTGATGATGCCGGTTCCGGCTATATGGGCCAGTTTCTGGATGTCGTACGTCGTGCCGTCGCCCGCCGTCTTGTACTGTGCAAATGCTGCTGTCCACGCCAGGGACAGCAGCACGGCTATGTTTAGTCTGTTTCTTACCATGATATTCCTTTCTATCGTCACTTATCCGTTCATCGACAGCAGGAACTCCTCGTTGGAGCGCGTCTGCACCAGTCGGTCGCGAACCACGTTCATGGCCTCGATGGGGTTCATCTCTGCTATGTACTTGCGCAAGATCCACATGCGGTTCAGCGTGGTCTGGTCCTGCAGCAGGTCGTCGCGGCGCGTCGACGACTGGATCAGGTTGAGGGCCGGGAACACGCGCTTGTTGGAGAGCATGCGGTCCAGCTGGATTTCGGAGTTGCCGGTACCCTTGAACTCCTCGAAGATGACCTCGTCCATCTTCGAGCCGGTGTCGACGAGGGCCGTGGCAATGATGGTCAGCGAGCCGCCACCCTCAATGTTGCGCGCTGCACCGAAGAAGCGCTTGGGCTTCTGCAGGGCGTTGGCGTCGACACCGCCGGTCAGCACCTTGCCCGAGGCGGGGCTGACGGTATTGTAGGCACGGGCCAGTCGGGTGATGGAGTCGAGGAAGATGACCACATCGTGGCCGCACTCCACCATGCGCTTGGCTTTCTCCAGCACGATGCCGGCTATCTTGACATGGCGGTCGGCGGGTTCGTCGAACGTCGAGGCGATGACCTCGGCATTGACCGTGCGGGCCATGTCCGTCACCTCCTCGGGTCGCTCGTCTATGAGCAGCATCATGATGTATGCCTCGGGGTGGTTGG
Organism: Prevotella sp. UBA3757; assembly: GCA_002371715.1. Taxonomy (GTDB): domain Bacteria; phylum Bacteroidota; class Bacteroidia; order Bacteroidales; family Bacteroidaceae; genus Prevotella. Next base: position 21,242 of record DFGF01000083.1, on the reverse strand, counting down.
CGGCTATGGCGTTGGCTATGTCCTTCATCAGGATGGTCTTACCGGTCTTGGGCTGGGCCACGATGAGTGCGCGCTGGCCCTTGCCGATAGGTGCAAAGAGGTCCACGATGCGGACGGAGGGGTTGGTGGTTGCCGGGTCGCCGCAGAGCTTGAACTTCTCGTCGGGGAAGAGTGGCGTCAGGTGCTCGAAGGCCACGCGGTTGCGCACCTCGTTGGGGTGGCGTCCGTTGATGGCCTTGACGTTGCTCATGGCAAAGTATTTCTCGTTGTCGTGGGGCGGCCGGACGGTGCACTCCACGACGTCGCCGGTCTTCAGCGAGTACTTCTTGATTTGCTGGGGCGACACGTAGATGTCGTCGGGTGACGACAGGTAGTTGTAGTCGCTGGAGCGCAGGAAACCGTAGCCGTCCTGCATGATCTCCAGCACGCCGTTGCCGCTGATGAGGTCCTCGAAGTCGTAGGTGTCGGTGCCCCGGGGCGTTGTGCGCTCTACGGTCATGACGCTCTCGACCGGAGCCTGCTGGTTGGTCGGGCGGTCAAACATGTCGAGCGTCGGAATAGCCGCCTCGTCCTCGATGGGCAGGTCGACCATGACGATGAAGTCGGTACCGTCGCCGGGGTCGCCCTCCCAGACGCTGCTGCCGTTGTCCTGGCCGTCACCTGCGGCCTTGGCCTCCGTACTCTCCTGCTGGTTGCGCTGCGTCATCTTCTCCTGCAGCTGGTTCAGCATCTCGTCGTTCACCGTAGCTTCGGCATTGCCGTCGGCAGCTTCGGGAATGGCAGCGTCGGACGGTGCGGCAGCCGCCTGACCGTCGAAGTCAAGCGAGGGCTCAGCAGCTTGTGCCTCGGCGCTCTTGGCGGCTTCGGCGGCAGCCAGGGCCTCCAGTTCCTTCTTCGACTTGCGGCCGCGCTTCTTGGGGGCCGGCTTTTCGGGTTCCGGCTCCTGGGCGGCCTGTGCGGCCTCGGCCTCGGCGCGGGCAGCCTGCTCCTGGGCCTCCTGTTCGGCAAAGAGCGAGTCGAGCGAAGGTTTCTTCTGCTTCTTCGTAGCCTTGGCATCGAGGGCCTCGGCATCGGTGCCGTTGACGGTATATACCTTACTATTATCCTTTGTGATGCGTGTGCGCTTGCGCTTGGGTGCGCTGGCACTGGCCGCCGAGTCCTCGGCAGCCTTGTCGAGGATGGCGTAGATGACAGTTTCCAACTCGTCGTCCTGCGACACTTTAACGTCTAATTCTGCCGCTATCCCCATCAGTTCGGTGACAGACAGCTTTTCTAAGTCTTCTTTTGTGTACATAGTGATTTATATACAGTAATGTGATTGATGTTCCTTTGAAATGAAAAGAAAAATGCTCTGTGGAGAGTATCCTCCACACGTGGGTGGAGGCTTGTTTCGGAAATTTCGCTTGCAAAGGTACGATAAAAAATCCGAACCGCCAAACGTTTCGGATTCTTTTTTTTACTAATTGTGCTGATTAATCTGCCCTGAGCGCTCAGAAGACGGCACTGACTATCTGGCAGACGTTGTCCGTCTTGGCCATGGTGTAGTAGTGGATGGCGGGTGCCCCATGTGCCAGCAGGTCCTGACTCTGCCCGATGGCCCACTCGATACCCGTCTGGTAGGCATCGTCGGCGGTCCGGGCCTTGTCCAGCCGGTCGACCAGCGGTTGCGGTATGTCGATGTGGAACGAACGGGGCAGGAGCTCCACCTGCCGCTGGCTGGAGATGGGTTTCAGCCCGGGTATGACCGGAACGGTGATGCCCGCCTGGCGCAGCTTGTCGACGAAGCGGAAGTATTGCGCATTGTCGAAGAACATCTGGGTGACGATGTAGTCGGCACCGGCCTCCACCTTTCGCTTCAGGTTCTGGATGTCGGTGTCGAGGTTGGCGGCCTCGTAGTGCTTCTCGGGGTAGGCAGCCACGCCGACGCAGAAGTCCGTGGCCAGTCCGTTCTTCACCGTCGGGTCCAGGTAACGGCCCTGGTTCAGGTTGTGGATCATGGCCACCAGTTGCGAGCTGTGGGCAAAGCCGTCGGACTCAGGAATGAAGAACCGCTGGCCGGGTATGGCGTCGCCGCGCAGGGCCACGACGTTCCGGATGCCCAGGAAGTAGAGGTCGAGCAGTTCGCTCTCAACCCTGCTGCGCGAGGCGCCGCCACAGATGACGTGGGGCACGATTTCCAGTGTGGGGTAGCGGTGCATGATGGCGGCTACGATGGCCACGGTGCCGGGGCGCTTGGCCAGCGTCATCTTGGTGTAGGTGCCGTCGTGGTTAGGCACGTACTCCACCTCGTCGCGGTGGCAGGTGACGTTGATGAACGGCGGGTTAAACGCCATCAGCGGGTCGATGCTGGCATAGAGCCGCGCGGCGTCGCTGCCTTTCAGGGGTGGCACCAGTTCGAAACTGGCAAAGGGGCGTTGTGAACTCTTCAGGATGTCTATAACTTTCATATTCGTCTGATGCTTTCAATGTGTGTGGATGTTGGGGGGCTGTGCTTTTATCTCTGGATATACTTGGACAGTAGTTGCTCGCCCTCAGCCAGGCTGATGCCGCGTCGCTGGCAATAGTCGGACAGCTGGGCCTCGTCGATGCGCCCGACGGGGAAGTAGCGGGCATCGGGATGACAGATGAACAGGCCGCAGACGGCGGTGGACGGCTGTATGGAGTAGTGGTCGGTCAGGCTGACGGCCAGTCGCTCCTCGGCATCGAGCAGGTCGAAGACGATGCGCTTCAGCGAGTGGTCCGGACAGGTGGCGTAGCCGAAGGCTGCGCGCAGCACGTGACGCTGGCCGTAGAGCCGACGTTGCAGCCATTCGGCGCAGGCCTCGGCCAGCCGGGCACAGATGGCGTGGCTCATGAGCCGTTCGGCCTCGTTGGTGGCCTGATGGCGCGGTCGTGCTACGATGGTAAACCATCCGATGGGCTGTTTGTGGTGCTCGGAGAAATAGTCCGACAGACAGAGGCAGTCAGCCGTCTGCCTGCGCAGCATGGGCAGCACGGTGCCGTCGTCCAGCAGGATGTCGTTGCCGCGCCGGCGGGCATAGTCCGTGTCGACCAGGGCATCCAGCCGGATGGTGTCCTCGCGGATGGCCTGTGCCAGATAGTCCTTGCCTTCGGCCAGCGTGCGCCCGGCTTCGGGATTCACCAGCAGCTGTTGCATGGTCTCGCCCTTGAAGCCCCAGAACAGCAGGAACATGCGCCAGTCGACGTAGGGCAGTACCTCGGCCAGTGGCACCTCCGGGGCAGGCATCTGTCGGTACAGTTCAGGGCAGGTGATGTAGTCGGCAGCCTCGCGCTGTGGTGCAGCCTGGGCGTTGGCCTCGGCGTAGGGCACCAGGGGCGTATGCCGCTCCTCGTAGGCGGTGCGGATGGTCTGCTGGTCAGCCTTGACCTGGGCCACGGTGGCCTGGGCGTCCATCTGCAGGTGCTTGGCCAGCAGCGAGGTTTGCGATGCGTCGCCGCCATAGGCCACACAGCCGTCGTAGAGCGGGGCCAGCTTGACGGCGGTATGTACCGCCGACGTGGTGGCACCGCCCACCACGATAGGGGTCTGCAGCCCGTGGCGCTGGAAGAGCAGGCAGAGCTGTTCCATCTCCTTGAGCGACGGGGTGATGAGTCCGCTGAGTCCTACCAGGCAGGGCTTCCTGCTGAGCGTCTCCTCCAGTATGCGCTCGTTGGGCACCATGACGCCCAGGTCTGTCACGTCGAAGCCGTTGCAGGCCAGCACGATGCCGACGATGTTCTTGCCGATGTCGTGGACGTCGCCGTTGGCGGTGGCCAGCACGACCGTGGGCCGCTCGTCCCTCCTTTGCCCGCCCTGTGCGTCGATGTAGGGTTGCAGGATGGCTACGGCATCCTTCATGACCTTGGCCGACTTCACCACTTGCGGCAGAAACATCTTACCCTCGCCAAAGAGCTGGCCGATGTGCTCCATGGCCTGCATCAGCGGACGTTCGATGACGGCGATGGGGCTGCCGTATTTCCGGAGTGCTTCGGGTATGTCGGTGGACAGGTGCTCGCTGTTGCCCTTGCTCAGGGCGTAGGAGAGGCGCTCTTCGACGGGCCGCTCGCGCCACGAGTCGGCTGTCACGTTGCCTGCTGGGGCCGTGACGGCGGCTTGGGCGTTGGCAGAGATGTCAGCGGCAAGGGCTATGAGCCGCTCGGTGGCCTGGTCGTCGGTGTTGAGGATGACGTCCTCCACGGCCTTCAGCAGGGTGGGGTCGATGTCGTCGTAGACCTGGAGCATGGCGGGGTTGACGATAGCCATGTCGAGGCCCTGGCGGATGGCATGGTAGAGGAACGCGGAGTGCATGGCCTCGCGTACCTTATTATTACCACGGAAACTGAACGACAGGTTGCTGACGCCCCCGCTGGTCTTGGCGCGGGGCAGGTGTTGCTTGATCCAGCCCACGGCGCGTATGAAGTCGATGGCGTAGGCCTGGTGTTCGGCCAAGCCCGTGCCGACAGAGAGGATGTTGACGTCGAAGATGATGTCCTGCGGCGGGAAACCGATGGCCGTCAGCAGCTGGTAGGCACGCTGGGCTATGGCTGTCTTGCGCGCGTAGGTAGTGGCTTGCCCCTGCTCGTCGAAGGCCATCACCACCACGGCGGCCCCTAAGTGTTGCAGTTCGCGGGCTTTCCGGATGAAGTCGGCCTCGCCGTTCTTCAGGCTGATGGAGTTGACGATACATTTGCCCTGGGCGTTCTTCAGGCCGGCCAGGATGGTGGCCCAGTCTGAGGAGTCAATCATCAGCACGGCACGGCTGACGGCAGGGTCGTTGGCTATGTAGCGGCAGAAGGTCTGCATCTCCTGACGGCTGTCAAGCATGGCGTCGTCCATGTTGATGTCGATGATCTGTGCGCCGCCCTCTATCTGGTGGCGGGCCACGCTCATGGCCTCGTCGTACTGCCTTTCGGCTATGAGGCGTGCGAACTTCCTCGACCCGGCCACGTTGGTCCGTTCGCCGATGTTGGTGAAGTTCTGGCTGGCCTTGTCGACGAGCAGCGGCTCCAGGCCTGACAGCCACAGGCGATGGTCCTGGGCGGGCAACTGGCGGGGCCTGAGACCCCGGAGGGCCTGGCTGATGGCGGCTATGTGCTCCTCGGTGGTGCCGCAGCATCCGCCTGCTATGTTCAGCAGTCCGGCTTCGGCCATCTGTCGCAGGTGGCTGGCGGTAAAGGCCGGCAACTCGTCGTACTCACCCATCTCGTTGGGCAGTCCGGCGTTGGGATAGATGGAGAGGTAGACGGGAATGCGGCCTGACAGCTGTTCGACGAACGGCCGCAGTTCGGTCACCCCGAACGAGCAGTTCAGTCCGAAGCTCAGCAGCCGTGGGTAGTGGGCGATGCTGACGTAGAAGGCCTCCAGCGTCTGACCCGTCAGGGTGCGTCCGCTGCGGTCGTTGATGGTGGCCGACACCATCAGCGGCATCTGCGTGCCACGGCGCTCGTTGACCCGCTGGATGGCGTAGATGGCTGCCTTGGCGTTCAGCGCGTCGAAGCAGGTCTCCAGCAGCAGCAGGTCCACGCCGCCCTCCACGAGTGCGTCGGCCTGTTCCTCGTAGGCCTCGGCCATCTCGTCGAAGGTGGTCGTCCTTTCGCCCGGCTCGTTCATGTTGCTGGCCAGCGAGAGCGACTTCGACGTGGGACCCATGGAACCGGCCACCCAGATGCGATGGGTGAAGGCATCAGCCGCCTGGCGGGCAATGCGGGCACCGGCCAGGGCCATCTTGCGGGCGTAGGCCTCGCAGGCGTACTCCTTCTGGCTGATGCGGTTGGCCGAGAACGTGTTGGTGGTGATGATGTCGGCACCGGCCTGGATATACAGGTCATGAATGTGGCGGACGACGTCGGGCGCGGTCAGCGAGAGCACGTCGTTGTTGCCCCTCAGCGACACGGGCCACCGTCCGAACACACCCTTGTGGTAGCTGTCGGCCGTCAGTCCCATGGCCTGGATGCGGGTGCCCATGGCACCGTCCAGAATCAGTATCCTATTTTTTAAATTGGCTTCGATTTCCATTGTCGTTTACTTAGTCTTTGCCGTGCAAAGGTACTAATAATCAGTTGAACGGCCAAATTAATCATGAAAGATTTTGCTTTTTGGCTACTTATTCGTAACTTTGCACCCTCAAAACAAAACTTGCAACGATGATATCAGTAGAAGGATTGCGTGTAGAGTTTGGGGTGAAGCCCCTGTTTCAAAACGCCAGTTTCGTGGTGAACGACCGCGACCGCATTGCACTGGTCGGAAAGAACGGCGCCGGCAAGTCGACCCTGCTCAAGATACTCTGCGGACAGCAGCAGCCTACGAGCGGAACGGTGAGCATACCGACGGAGACGACCATCGGCTACCTGCCCCAGGTGATGGTGCTGGCCGACGACACCACCGTGCGCCAGGAGGCCCAGAAGGCCTTTGCCGACGTGACCCGCATGAAGGAGCGCATAGACCGCATGAACCGCGAGTTGAGCGAGCGTACCGACTATGAGAGCGCGGACTACCTGGCGCTGATAGAACGCTACACGACCGAACACGAGCGATACCTGATGATGGGTGCCGAGGGGCGTGAGGCCGAGCTGGAACGCACGCTGACGGGACTGGGCTTCGTGCGCTCCGACTTCGACCGGCCCACGAGTGAGTTCTCTGGTGGCTGGCGCATGCGTATCGAACTGGCCAAGATACTGCTGGAAAAGCCCGACGTGCTGCTGCTGGACGAGCCTACGAACCACCTCGACATCGAGTCGATACAATGGCTGGAGCAGTTTCTGGCCCAGTCGGCAAGTGCCGTGGTGCTGGTCAGCCACGACCGCGCCTTTGTCAATAACGTGACCAACCGTACGCTGGAGATTTCGTGTGGCCAGATTGTGGACTACCGGGTGAAGTACGACGAGTATGTCGTGCTGCGCCGTGAACGGCGCGAGCAGCAGCTGCGGGCCTACGAGAACCAGCAGAAGGAGATACAGGACATGCGCCAGTTTATTGAGCGCTTCCGCTATCAGGCTACCAAGGCCGTGCAGGTGCAGCAGAAGGTCAAGCAGCTGGAGAAAATAGTGCCTATCGAGGTGGATGAGGTCGACAATTCGGCCATGCACCTGAAGTTTCCGCCCTGCCTGCGCTCGGGCGACTTCCCCGTCATCTGCGAGGACGTCCGTAAGGCTTACAACCATGTGGTGTTCGACCACGTCAACCTGACCATCAGGCGTGGCGAGAAGGTGGCCTTTGTGGGCAAGAACGGCGAAGGCAAGTCGACGCTGGTGAAGTGTATCATGGGCGAGATACCCTTTGAGGGTCACCTGAAGGTTGGGCATAACGTCCAGATAGGCTATTTTGCCCAGAACCAGGCCCAGCTGCTGGACGAGTCGCTGACCGTCTTTCAGACAATTGATTATGTAGCGAAAGGCGAGATACGCCTGAAAATCAACGATATCCTGGGCGCCTTCATGTTCGGTGGCGAGGCCAGCGACAAGAAAGTGAAAGTCCTGAGCGGCGGCGAGCGCAGCCGACTGGCCATGATACGCCTGCTGCTGGAGCCTGTCAACCTGCTCATCCTTGACGAGCCTACCAACCATCTGGACATGGCGTCGAAGGACGTGCTGAAGGAGGCCATCCGTGCCTTCGACGGCACGGCGATAGTCGTCAGCCACGACCGTGAGTTCCTGGACGGGCTGGTGACGAAGGTCTACGAGTTTGGAGGCGGCAAGGTACGCGAGCATATCGGCGGCATCTACGACTTCCTGCGCAGCAAGCAGATCAGCGAACTGCACGAGCTGGATAATTCCCCTAAGGGGAATCGGACATTCCCCGTAGGGGAATCCGGAGTTCCCCCCGTGGGAACCCAAAGCCAGCCTACGGCCAAGAGCCAGTCGTATGCCGCCCACAAGGAACAGCAGAAGCAGTTGCGCAAGGCCGAGAAGGCCGTCGAGCAGTCGGAGCATAAGATTAGCGAAATGGAGCGGCGGCTGAAGGAACTGGACGCGCTGCTCGAGAAGCCCGAGAACGCCTCGAACATGGAGTTCGTGACGGAGTACACCCAGACCAGGCAGGCACTCGACGAAGAGGTGGAACGCTGGGAACGGCTGTCGGAAGAACTGGAACAATTATCCAATTAAATAATTACACAAAAAGAAATGAAAAAACTATTGACTATCATGGCATTAGCTACAACAGTCGCCACTGCTTCGGCACAGTTGCGCTCAGGTCTGAGCATGAACGACCTGGACCAGACGGTGCGCCCTGGTGACGACTTCTACGAGTATGCCTGCGGCGGATGGATGAAGGCCAATCCGCTGCCAGCTGCCTATTCGCGATTTGGCAGTTTTGACCGCTTGGCCGAGGACAATAACAAGCGCATCAACGGCATTCTGAAGGAACTGCAGGAGAACACCTATCCCGAGGGTACCGTCGAGCAGAAACTGAGCGACCTCTACAAGTTGGCCATGGACTCCGCCCGCCGCGAACAGGAGGGCATTGAGCCCGTCATGCCGCTCATCCGCCAGCTGGAGGCCGCCAAAACCAAGGACCAGCTCTTCGGCGTACAGCTGGAGATGATGCCCTACGGCGACGCAGAGTTCTTCAGCGCCTATATCGGAGCTGACGACAAGAACGCCTCGCAGAACATCCTGAACATCAGCCAGAGCGGACTGACCCTGGGCCAGAAGGAGTACTATCTGGAGAACGACGAGGCCACGAAGACCATCCGTGAGGCCTACAAGAAGCACATCGTCCGTATGTTCCAGCTCTTCGGTTTCAAGAAGGGTGCCGCCCAGAAGAAGATGCAGAACATCATGCGCGTGGAGACGGCGCTGGCCAAGGCCTCGAAGTCGCGTACTGAGCTGCGTGACCCTATAGCCAACTACAACAAGATGACGCTCCGCGACTTCGATGCCAGCTATCCGCACTTCCAGCTGGAGCGCCAGATGAACGCCAAGGGCATCCAGACGCAGTACTTGCAGGAGATGATTGTCGGCCAGCCTGCCTTCATGGCTGCTGCCGACAAGCTGTTTGCAGAGATGTCGGCTGCCGAGTATCGCGACATGATGGAGTGGGGCGTCATCGGTTCGGCGGCAGGCCTGCTGAACGATGCTGTCCGTGCTGCCAACTTCGACTTCTACGGCCGTGTATTCTCAGGCCGCCAACAGGACCATCCGCTCTGGCGCCGCGCTACGAGCCAGGTGCAGGGCGTCATGGGCGAGGCCCTGGGCCGCATCTATGTCAAGAAGTACTTCCCCGCCTCGTCGAAGGAGCGCATGAAGACGTTGGTCGAGAACCTGCGTATAGCCCTGGGCGAGCGTATTGCAGCCCAGGAGTGGATGGACGATTCGACGAAGGTGAACGCCCTCTTGAAGCTCAACACCTTCTATGTGAAGATAGGCTATCCCGACCGCTGGACAGACCTGTCTGCCCTGAAGATTGATGCTAAAAAATCTTACTACGAGAATATGCAGGAGTGCCACCGCTTCTGGACGGCCTGGCGCATCGACCATACGGCCGGTAAACCCGTCGACCGCGACGACTGGCACATGACGCCACAGACGGTGAACGCCTACTATAACCCTACCACGAACGAAATCTGCTTCCCGGCTGGCATTCTGCAGGTTCCATTCTTTGACCCCACGGCTGACGATGCCTTCAACTACGGTGCCATAGGCGTGGTGATAGGCCACGAGATGACCCACGGTTTCGATGACCAGGGACGCCGCTTCGACAAGGACGGAAACATGCACGACTGGTGGACGACGGAGGATGGAAAGAACTTTACATTAAGAACGGATAAATATGCCGACTTCTTCTCGGCCATCAAGGTACTGCCCAACCTGAATGCCAACGGCCGACTGACCCTGGGCGAGAACCTGGCTGACCACGGCGGACTGCAGGTGGCCTGGTATGCCTACAAGAACGCTACGAAGCGCAACCCCCTGCCCGTCATTGACGGACTGACCGCCGACCAGCGATTCTTCGTAGCTTATGCGGGCGTCTGGGCCGGCAACATCACCGAGGCCGAAATCCGAAACCGCACCAAGAGCGACCCTCATTCGCTGGGGCGCTATCGCGTGAATGGTGCGCTGCCGCACATCGATATGTGGTACGATGCCTTCGGCGTGAAAGAGGGCGACAAGATGTATATTCCTAAGTCAAAAAGGCTCTCACTTTGGTAATTTAGGGGCTAAATTGAGGAAAAAATGCCGTCGTAAATAAAATTTACGGCGGTTTTTTTGTGTAGTTTTGGAAAAAGTCGTATCTTTGCAACAATTATTACTAATCAGTCAACGCAGATGAACGATAATAATTCGAGTTTCGACCAAAATGAGCGGACAGCAAGACCGCAAGAGATGCTGCAGCGTACGGCACGTCCACAGGTGTATGAACCACCTGTGCAGCAGATGCAGCAGCAACAGATAAAGCAGCAGGCAGGCGGCAAGGAGTGCCCCTACTGCGGCGCCATCAACGACCCCGAAGCCATGTTCTGCGCCCAGTGTGGCCAACCCATCAGCAAGACCACTTGCCCCTATTGCGGGGCTGAGGTGGATGCCGATGCTGACTTCTGTGAGGTCTGTCACCACTACATCCGTAAGGACGTTTGCTCCTTCTGCGGTGCCCATCTGGCGGGCAACGAAGCCTATTGTCCGGAGTGCGGCAGTCCGAAGGGCGGCATGGTCTGTCCCACGTGCCATTCGCTCAACGACTTTGCTTTCTGCAAGAAGTGTGGCACGCCGCTGACAGAGGAGGCCAAGATGATGGTCAAGCAGTTGCAGCGCAATCCCGACTACCAGCAGTTGCTGGAAATCGTCGAGGACTTCTCGAAACTGGAGAATGCGCTGCCCTACACGTCGGAGCGCGACATCGTGCGCGAGCAGAACTGCCAGAAGCTGCGTGAGCGCGTGCTCACCCTGTTGCAGCAGGACGAGGGCGTCGACTTTCCCGTCATACCCAAGAGGGAAACGAACCGGATGACCAAGGAAGAGCTGGACGAGCAGAAGGCCGTCAAGATCAAGATGCTCTCGGCCATTCTCGACAAGCTGGCTGTGCCGCCGTCGGCATCGCCCGTCAAGGCCCGCAACTACGCCATGGCCTGCAAGCCTACGGGCGTCAGACTGGCGTGGGTGTGCAATTTCAAGCACGCCATGCACAGCAGCCCATGTGGTTGTGCCAAGCCCCATCTTGGCGGCAAGTGGGTGGTGTTAGGACAAAACAGTTCAGCAGAAATTAAAGACGATAAATAAGAGACCATGGACGGAACCATTCGCAAACCCGATTTACCCAATACAGCGACGTCGACGGCTGCTCCACAGGACATGACGGCAACCATCCGTGTAGGCAGTCAGCAGCAACGCACGGCGGCCGCGCCTTCCAACGCCGGCGAGACGACACTACGCCCCGGCACCGTTGCCACGACCGAGAAGGGCGGCGGCACGGACTTCGTGCTGAAGGGCAGAGTGTACCATAGTGTCAAGTGCATCAGCGACAATTCCGGCGAGGCCCAGGTGTTCCTCGTCAACAGCGATGAGGGCGAGATGGTGCTGAAGATATACTATCCGAACTTTACCATCAAGAAGACACTGATGCGCATCATCCAGAACTTCAACCTGGAGATGATAGTCAAGATTATAGACTACGGCAAGACCTACGTCGACGGCAAGAACCGCGACTACGAGCTGATGGAGTATCTGCGCGGCGGCACGCTGGGCGACTACGACCTCGACGGCGACTTCAACCAGTTCCGGCGCATAGCCCTGCAGGCTGCAGCGGCCTTGGCGTACTGTCATAATAATAATGTGATTCACAAGGACATCAAGCCTGGCAACTTCTTCTTCCGCGACGAGCAGCACAAGGAGGTGGTGCTGGGCGATTTCGGCATCTCGAGCGTCATGGAGAACGACGAGAAGCTGCATCGCACCACGCAGGCCCGCACGCCGGTCTATGCCGCACCCGAGATGTATAACGACGTCATCGACGGAGAGGTGGAGATTTCGCCCGCCGTCGACTACTATTCGCTGGGCATCACGCTGATGACGCTCTGGATGGGTGAGAACCCGCTGAGCCAGAACGAGCGCGTCATGATGCGCAAGAAGAACGAGGGCCGACTGCCGCGCATCAACGAACTGCCCGAGCGTGTCAAGATGATCGTGCAGGGACTGACGGCCGTCAACCCGCAGAGCCGCTGGGGCTACGAGCAGGTGGAGCGCTGGTTCCTGGGCGAGGACGTCAGCGTCGACATCTCGTCGCCGCTGCTGAAATACCGCAGTTTCGTGGTCGACCCGGAGCGCAACCTCGTGGCCGACAACGTGCACGAGCTGATACCCCTGCTGCTGGACAACGAGCGGCTGGCCTGCAGCTACCTCTACAACGGGCGCATAGCCGGATGGCTGGAGCAATGCGGTAACGTGAAGCTCAGTTCGGCTGTCAAGGACATCGTGGTCAACCGCTATCCTGCCGACCAGCACGCCGGTCTGATGGCCGCCATCTACGTCATGGAGCCCACGTTCCCCTACGAGGACATCAAGGGCAACAAGTGTGACGACATCCATAGCGTGGCCATATCGGTGCTGAGCTATCAGGAGGAGTATGCGCTGTCGCTCGTCAACCCGAACGACCGCCTGTTCCTCTATCTCGAGTCGCACAGCAAGGCCGACGTCAACCGCCTGCGCAGCTATTTCCCTTCGGACAAGAAGTTCGACGGGCGCGTGGCCGTGTTGCGGCTGGTCTACGAGATTGACCGCGAGATACCGTTCCTGGCCAAGTTCCCGTCGTCCAGCGTGGAGGAGATAGCCCACTCCTTCGGTTACGAGAACTGTAGCGACGACGAGTGGGACAGCCTGACCGACGGACGGTTGCTGTCGTGGATGTACTGCCGCGAGGACGCCATGGCCTGCGAGTCCCTGCGCATCATGATTCAGGACCAGAAACCGTCGCGCGCCCTGGCCTACAAGGTGCTCTACAACCTGGACCGCGAGGCCGCCTACGACCTGCGTGAGGCCGACACGCCCTACAAGGTGGGCGAGGTGCTGGTGCGCCAGCTCGTAGACTGGCAGTCGTTGGACGACGCCACGTTTGCCGAGCGCGTCGCTGAGTTCAGCGACCCCAACGGCCGCTTCTTCTACTTCGCCCAGTTGCACGGATGGTTCGAGGAAATTAGCCATGCGCGTGCCTGCTTCGACCTGAAGAGCGATGAAAACCGCGAGCGGCTGAGTGCCTACGACCTGCGCACGGCGGCCTACCGCTTCTGTCGCATCCTGGGTGCTATGCCTGTCTACCAGCTGGAGGACGGCACCATCCTGAAGACACCGCAGACCATCGACAAGCTGGCCTACCGTCCGCAGTTGCTGGCCGCCCTGAAGCGCGGGGCGCTGAGCCAATGGATGTCGGTATTCTATCACGAAGACCCCCACAACCAGTTCCTTGAGACCTACAGCTATGAGCACAAGCTGGAGGAGTGGCTCAACGAGTTGGGCGAGATTGACGTCAATCAGAAATACTATAAGCGCTTCTGTGAGGCCCGCAAGCAGACGGCCAACAAGTACCAGGAGGTACGCCAGAGCTATTTCCAGGCCAAGCGTAAGGAGCAGATATGGCGCGGCGTGTTCTACTCGCTGTCGGCTGTCTGGCTGCTGCTCGTCATCATCTTCGGCGTACCGTCACGTGACTACGTGCTGCAGCACCCCATGCTGACCATCGGACTGCCCGTGGGCGGCGCAATGGCCCTGATACTGGCCTGCCGGGCCTACTTCCACGGCTATGGCTTCGTCATTTCCTGCCTCTGCGGCCTGATGGGCTACCTGTCGGCGTGGCTGCCGACGTGGGCGTTGCGTTGGGTCGACGGGGCGTACCCCAGCCTGTTTGTACCGGCCATCGTGGTTCTTACCTTATTATATATGGCTATATGTCACTTTACCGACTACCGCAGCGTGACGAAGAGCGACAGCCAGCTGGTCAGCGAGGTGATGGACGACCACGATATCAAGTCGACGCTGCTGGAGCCGCTCTACTTTACCTTTAAGCAAAGGTCGTACCGCTTCAAGGGCTCGAAGTTCGGCCTGCTCGACGACGTGGCCAACCAGGTGCGCTCCATCAGCGGTGAGTCGGTGATTCACTACATCCTGTGGAGTCTGATGATGGGCATGCTCGTGGCGGAGCTGGTCGTCTTCAGTCCCAACTTGCTGAATATTAACAAGTCTGATCTCAACCAGATGAAGGTGTCGCCGACCGAGGTTGTTGACCAGATACAAAACGATGCAGAAAAATAGAATATGATTTGTGAGCAATGTCATAGGGAAAATCGCTCGATAGCCAAGTTCTGTAAGTGGTGCGGCCACCCGCTGGTATCGCTCAACGTGCTCGACCGAATGGTCGGGCTCGACGAGGTCAAGAAGCAGCTGAAGACGGTTGTCGACACCTATACCTACCTGCACTCGCGCAAGGACGTGATGAACGTCCGTCTGAGTGTCAACACCATCATTATTGGTGAGACGGGTACGGGTAAGACGGCCTTGGCCGAGGTGATTCGCGACTATTTCTTCCAGCACAAGATTATCGAGAAGCCCAAGCTGACAATGGTGGACGCCGTGGACTATCAGCGCTTTGTCGACAAGTGGGACGACAACGTCAAGAATGCCCGTGGCGGCATCCTATTCTTCGACAATGTGCAGAAGCTGTTGCCCGACCGCTATTCGAACCAGGTCAATCCGCTTGACAAGCTGTTTGTCGAGATGGACAAGTGGGACGAGAACCCCATCGTCATCATAGCCGGACTGCCCAAGGGACTTGATGACTTCCTGTCAGCCAACCCTGCCGCACAGAACCGCTTCAAGTACACGTTCCGCCTGCCCACGCCGGGCTACCCGGAGCTGTGCGAAATCTGTAAGCAGGAGCTGCGCTCGAAGTACGGCATATCGGCCTATTCGCAGGATGCCGAACACAAGTTGCAGCGTTTCTTCCAGTATCAGGTGAAGATTAAGGACGACACTTTCGGCTATGCCCATCTGGCCGTCAAGACTGCCGAGGACATCTTCACGTCGTTCATCAGCCGTGGTGCCGACGCCACGCTGGTGGAGGAAAGCGACATCCGGGGCTACGTGCCCGAGGAGCGCTCACTCGAAGACATCCTGAGCGACTTGGATCACTATATCGGTATGGACGAGGTGAAGAAGGCCGTACGCGAGATAGCCTTTACCGTCCACAACAACGTGCAGCGTGCCCAGCGCGGACTGGGCGAGCAGGAGAAGGCTGGCATACATATCGTGCTGACGGGTAATCCCGGTACGGGCAAGACCACCATCGCCCGCAAACTGGGCGAAATCATGGAGGCTATCGGCTATCTGGACAGCGGGCACGTCGTTGAGGTGGACCGCTCGAAAATGGTCAGCCCCTACCAGGGCGAGACACCGAAAGTGGTGGACCGCCTGTGCGACAAGGCCATGGGCGGCATCCTGTTCGTCGACGAGGCCTACACGCTGGTGCCCCTGAGCAGCGGTGGCGAGCGTGACCAGCAGGGCACGCAGGCCCTCGAGACGCTCATGAAGCGCATGGAGGACGACCGTGGCAAGTTCATCGTCATAGCCGCCGGTTACCGTACGGAGATGGAGAACCTGTTCCGCATCAATCCGGGCGTGCGCAGCCGTTTCAGCTACTTCCTGAACATCGAGGACTACACGCCCGACCAGCTGATGCAGATCATGGAGGTGTTTGCCGCCGACAAGAAATATAAGTTTACGCCTGAGGCCCGCGAGCTGGCCCTGAAGATGATAACCGAGCTATACAATTCGCGCGACAAGGACTTTGCCAACGGACGCACCATGCGCCAGCTGTTCGACAAGATATGCTCGAAGCAGGCCGAGCGCCTGCAGAAGATAGACATCTCGACGCTCTCCAACGAGCAGCTGATGACCATCGACGTGGCCGACATCCCGTACGAAGCCCCGAAGGCCGTCGACTATACCGAGTGTCTGGCCAAGCTCAACGGCATGGTCGGACTGGCAAGCGTCAAGAAGGAAATTTCCAACCTGGCCGCCTTCCTCAACCTGCAGATACGGCGTGGCGAGACCAATACGTTCCAGGGCAAGCACTATGTCTTTACGGGTAATCCCGGCACGGGTAAGACCACCGTGGCCCGCATCATGGCCGACGTGTTCCGCACGCTGGGCATCCTCTCGCGAGGCCAGCTGGTCGAGGCCGACCGTTCGAAGCTCGTGGCGGGCTTTGCCGGCCAGACGGCCATCAAGACCAACCAGCTCATCGACTCGGCCATGGGTGGCCTGCTGTTCATCGACGAGGCCTACACGCTGAAGTCCAGCGACCAGGACTCCTTCGGTGCCGAGGCCATAGACACGCTGCTGAAGCGCCTGGAGGACGACCGTGGCAAGTTCATCTGCATCGTGGCCGGCTATACCGACAACATGCACGACTTCATCGACTCCAACCCGGGACTGAAGAGCCGCTTTACGCAGACCATCCATTTCGACGACTATACGCCCGACGAGCTGACGGAGATATTCCTGAACCTTTGCAAGGGCAAGAACTTTACTGTCGACGAGGAGACGCGCGGCGCCATCCACCGTCAGTTCGAACAGCTCTACCTGCGGCGCGACAAGAACTTCGGCAACGCCCGCGAGGCGCGCCGTATGTTCGACCAGGCCGTCGAGAAGCAGAGTCAGCGGCTGGTCGGCCTCATGGGCAGCCCGGACTTCAAGGAGGATGACATGTACCGCATCACGTCGGCCGACATCGAGGTGGCTCCGAGCGAGAAGGCCCGTCCGCTGGACGAGGTGCTCAACGAGCTGGACGAGTTCATCGGCATGCGCTCAGTCAAGAACATGATTCGCCGACTGGCCGTCCAGAGTATGTTCATGAAGCAGCGTGCAGCTATGGGTGCCGGCAAGGTCCAGCAGATGTCCATGAACTTCATTCTGACCGGCAATCCCGGCACGGGCAAAACGTCGGTGGCGCGCAAGATGGGCGAAATCCTGCAGGCCATGGACATACTGCCCACCAGCCGTGTCATCGAGGCCAGCCGTGCTACGCTGGTCGGCAAGTACATGGGCGAGACGCCGAAAATCGTCAACAACGTCTGCGACAAGGCCATGGGCGGCATCCTGTTCATCGACGAGGCCTATACGCTGTCGTCTGAGAACGACCAGTACGGCAAGGAGGCCATCGACACGCTCATGAAGCGCATGGAGGACGACCGTGGCAAGTTTGTGGTCATAGCTGCGGGCTACCGCGACGAGATGGAGACCTTCCTGGCCGTCAATCCCGGACTGGCCAGTCGTTTCTCCCACAAGATGCACATCGACGACTATAACGAGGACGAGCTGCTGGCCATCTACAAGAAGATGGCCCAGAAGGACAACTACCGGCTGTCGCCCGAGGCTGAGTTTAAACTGCTGGACGTCATTTGCCGCATGGTGGTCAACAAGGCCGAGTCCTTTGGCAACGCCCGCGAAATGCGCAATATGCTTGACCAGACCATCCAGCAGCTCTCCATGCGCGTCAGCCAGATGGATCCTGCCGACGTGACGCCTGAGACCTATCAATTGATCATGCCAGAAGATATTAAGGAGAATATATGATAATCTGTCCGAATTGTAAAGAAGAGATAGAAGAGCGTTCGCACTACTGCGACCAGTGCGGCCAGGAACTGGCCTACTGTACCAGTTGCGGGCGCGTGGGCAAGGGGCGCCGCTGCACCCATTGCGGAGGCTTGATGGCCTCGCCCGACGAACTTGACCAGCAACGCGACTCCAACGCGTCGCGCTCTGCAGCAGCCTTGGAGGCCGCCAACCTGTCGTTTAACCAGGTGACGCAGGCCTCAGTGCGCGTGGCCGACACGCCGCAGCAGCCTCCGGTAGCTAAGAGCGGCATGCCCACGCTGACGCTCTACAACCCGTCGCTCGACATCCGCATGACGGGGGTCAACGGCGCTGTCATCGGCCGCCGACAGGGGCCGTACCAGCAGTTGTTCGAGGGCAACATGTTCGTATCCGGCATGCATGCCCAGCTGATATACAAGGCCGACACAGGGTGGTGCATCATCGACAAGCACTCGTCGAACGGCACCAAGCTCAACCAGCGTGACTTGCAGCCCGATGTCCCCATGTCCATCAAGACGGGCGACATCGTGACCATAGCCAACATTAACTTACAAGTGAGTGTGAATTAAACCAAAATATGAGTAGAATAACATTAACAGCCGCCAGTCGGGTAGGGTGCGTCAGGAGCAACAACGAAGACATGGTACTGGCTTACGACAAATTTGTGCGTAGTGACGCATACCGAACCGAATTCATGACCGAAAACACAGAGCGCTTCGTGATAGCCCTTGCTGACGGCATGGGCGGACATCGCGCAGGCGAAGTGGCCAGCGAACAGGCCCTGAACAGTTTGAAATTCTTTGTCAGCGACATTCCCCGTGGCTTGTCGATTGGCGAGTTCGAGGAGACCATGTTCGAATGGCTGCAGTTCATCAACAACAGCATTAACCGCCAGGGCCATTCCGACCCTGCGCTGCTTGAGATGGGTACCACGCTGGTGGGTATCATCTACTATGGCGGCAAGTATTTCTGGATTAACTGCGGCGACAGTCGCCTCTACCGCCTGCGTGACGGTAAGCTGCTGCAACTCTCGACCGACCACTCTCTCAGCAACGCCCGTGGCGAGCTGAAGCATTCCAACATCATCACTAACTGCATTGGGGCAGGCTGCAAGAATTCCTATCTCGACCTGTTCGAGTTTACGGATGACTTCAAGCCGGGTGACACCTATATGCTTTGTTCCGACGGCCTGAACGACATGGTGCCGCACGACGACATCGAGCAGCTCATGAACCAGGGCGTTTCGGCCAACCAGCTATGTGAGGCTGCCATTGCCGCCGGAGGCTACGACAACGTGTCGGCCTGCGTGTTTAGAGTTGAGAGTTGAGAGTTGAGAGTTGACAGTTGAAAATTAGGAATTAGAAATTAGGAATTAGAAATTATGATTACCATGCTGCGGTAGCAAATTCTTCATTCTTCATTCTTCATTTAAAAGTTACATAGATGCCATTAAGATTACCCGACCGATTACCGGCCATTGAGCTGTTGAAGCATGAGAACATCTTCGTCATGGACGATACGCGTGCGCACATGCAGGACATCCGTCCGCTGAAGATAGTGATACTCAACCTGATGCCGCTCAAGATTACGACCGAGACAGACTTGATACGACTGCTGTCGAACACGCCGCTGCAGCTGGAGGTCAGCTTCATGAAGCTGCGCAGCCATACACCCAAGAATACGCCCATTGAGCACATGATGATGTTCTACCGCGACTTCGAGTCGATGCGCGACGAGAAATTCGACGGCATGATTATTACTGGCGCTCCCGTCGAGCAGCTGGAGTTCGAGGACGTCGGCTACTGGCCCGAGATACAGGACATTTTCGCGTGGGCGCGTACGCACGTAACGAGTACCTTGTTTATTTGCTGGGCCGCGCAGGCTGGGCTTTACTATTACTACGGCGTGCCCAAGTACCCGCTTGAGAAGAAGATGTTCGGCATCTTCCCCCAGTATACGCTCGTGCCGCAGCTGCCCATATTCCGTGGTTTCGATGACGTGTTCCAGATGCCCCACAGCCGCCATACTGAGGTTCATCGCGACGACATCCTGGCGCGTCCGGAGCTGACGCTCATAGCCGAGTCACCCGACAGCGGCGTCAGCATCGTCATGGCTCGCGAGGGGCGTGAGTTCTTTATTACCGGCCACCTGGAGTATGCGCCCAACACGCTCGATACCGAGTACCGACGCGACAAGGACATACGGAAGGATGTCGAACTGCCCCGCAACTACTACCGCCACGATGACCCCAGCCTGGAGCCGCTGGTGACGTGGCGCGCCCATGCCAACCTGCTCTACAGCAACTGGATTAACTACTACGTCTATCAGGAGACGCCGTATGACATCAGTCAGATAAAATAGTGGATAATTGATAATTAGATGCAAACGTTGGAACTGCTGGCTCCGGCCAGGAACCTGGAGTGTGGCATGGCTGCCATAGACCATGGCGCCGATGCCGTCTATATTGGGGCCTCGCGCTTCGGGGCGCGTGCCGCCGCCGGCAATAGCGTCGAGGACATTGAGCGCCTCTGCCGCTATGCCCACCAGTTCCAGGCCCGCGTCTACGTTACGGTTAACACCATCCTTTATGACGACGAGCTGGAGGCCACGCAGCAGCTTATCAGTCAGCTTGCAGAGGTTGGCGTCGACGCCATCCTTGTCCAGGACATGGGCATTCTCCAGATGCCGCTGCCGCCCATAGCCCTTCATGCCTCCACGCAGACCGACAACCGCACGGTGCGGAAGGTCCGTTGGCTGCGCTCCATAGGTTTCCGGAGGGTGGTGCTGGCCCGTGAACTGTCGGTCGACGAGATTGCCCAGATACATCGCGAGGTGCCCGACGTCGAGTTGGAGGTCTTCGTCCATGGCGCCCTTTGCGTCAGCTACAGCGGCCTGTGCTACGCGTCGCAGTATTGTTTCCAGCGCTCGGCCAACCGTGGCGAGTGTGCGCAACTGTGCCGCATGAAGTTCGACCTCATCGATGCCGACGGGCGCGAGTTGGAGCACCAGCGCTACTTGTTGTCACTGCGCGACATGAACCGCCTCGGTCACCTTGAGGAACTCGCGGAGGCCGGAGCCTGCTCGTTTAAGATTGAGGGGCGGCTCAAGGATGTGGGCTATGTCAAGAACGTCGTGGCGGCCTACAGCCAGCAGCTTGATGCCATCGTGGCCCGCCATCCCGACCGCTACTGCCGCGCGTCGCTCGGTCGCGTCAGCTACACGTTCCAGGCCGACTTGCGCAAGACGTTCAACCGCGGCTTCACCACCTATTTCCTGCACGGCCGCCAGCCCGACATCTTCTCGCCCGACACGCCCAAGGCCATGGGCGAGTTCGTTGGCACGGTCAAGGAGCTGCGGCGCGACTCGTTCAACGTTGCCGGCACCGCCACCTTTGCCAATGGCGACGGGCTGTGCTTCATCAACGATGACCGACAGCTGGAGGGCTTTCGCGTCAATCGGGTTCAGGGCAACCGTCTCTTTCCGCACGAGATGCCCCGTCGGCTGCGCCCCGGCATGGCCCTCTACCGCAACAACGACCAGGCTTTCGAGCGGTTGCTCAGTCGGCCCACCGCCCAGCGGCGCATTCCCCTGAGGCTCCATTTGGCGGCTACTCCCGACGGTTTCTCGCTCCGTGCGGCTGTTAGCTGCGCCAATTCGGCTGGTAG
>DFGF01000026.1:49192-52042 GCA_002371715.1 Prevotella sp. UBA3757 | reverse complement strand
GTATTTCAACGAATGCTTACGTTGAACCAAATAAAATGTGATTACCTATGGCAGAATGAAAAGATAGCCAATATGCAAAGAACCCGATGCGCTCACGGAGATGCATCGGGTTCTTTGCATAGCATATAGGTTGGGATTATTTCACCACAAGACCTTCGTTATCTATTAGAGTTCAAGCGACTCAGTGCGTGAAACATGTACCCGTCCCAGTGTTTCACCTCAGTTTCCTCTCTCGATAAACTTAGCTTTATTTTTTCTTGCTATTGATACGTGAGCGGATGGAACGGATGGTATTCTGGCTGACAACCATGATGTGACGAAGTTCTTCATCGTCTTTACCGAGATGCTGCAAGATAGCAAAGAAAATGTATTTAGATGACAGATGATTAAAGTCTGTCTCCATGTGTGCTACAAAAGCAGCATCCTGTGTACGGTAATACTCCACACAATCAGTAAAGTCGTTTCTGCTCCATCGTAAAGTAGTGCCACCCGCCATCACCTCCTCATAGTGTTCACGGCCATTCTGAAGCAGTGCATTCTGTTTCTTCTGCAGGTCAGAAATCTTTTGTGTCAATCGTTCCACCTCTCTGCTGTCAGCCTTTCCGTACTGTTGTAGGACTTTCAGCTGACTACGGTATTTCTCCAGCATCTGCTGTGTTTCCTCGTGTTGTTTCTTTCCCTTTACGTTACGATAGTAAAGATACAAGGTTGCTGCCAGCAACAAAAACAGCAGAGCTGTCGAAGCCAATATGTACGTCAGAAATTGCTGTCTGTCTGCCGCTGCCTGTCGTTCTTGTTCAAAGCGAGCTTGCAGCCCTCTTATATCCTCTTCGTATTGTCTTTTGGCAATGCTGTCTTTGAGTGTTGCTATCTGCATGGCCGTCTCACAAGCCGTCTTATAATCTCCATCTTTCCATTGACTGTCATAGCGAGCCTGAAGTATCTCTGCCTTCAGAAAAAGATTGTTGGTTTTCAAAGCTTTTTCCCACATTTTTTCAGCCTTCTCACGATCACCTGTTTCATAATAGACCTTCGCGAGTCCTCTGTAAGCAAATGCATCGTCAGGTACTAAAGCTAATGCCTTACTAAAGTATTCCTCAGCTTGATGAATATTCCTTTCCAACATAAATGTACCAATATTGTTATAAAAGGACACCTTATTTTTATCAGGAACTTGCTCTATGAATGGAATACACTTGTTTAAGTAGTACTGCGCAGAATCTATGTTACTGACTTTTCTATAAGCTCCAAACATCTCTAAAAGAGAATGAGCAATCAATATTTTATTTTTTGATTGATAGGCTTTTTTCAGTGCAAGTTTACTGTATGTTAAAAACATTTCATTTTCATTTGCCTTATAGCTGATGACGGCAAGATTATGGTAAATACTGCTTGTCAACTCTATTTCTTCGTCATTGTCTTTAATCAAAACTTCTGCTTCTTTTAATGCCAGATAAGCATTCTTATTGTCATTTAATGACATTAAAATATAAGCCTTGTCAAAATATGCTTTGGCTAACTTGACTTTATTACCAGTTTTTTTATAATATTGTATACATACATTTGCTGGTTCAACTGACTGAATCTTTTTGGATAACCTCGCTTCACTCCTTATCCTAAGTTCCCAGTAGTAAGCCTGGCATTCCTCATCATCAATCGTTTCTGGTGCAATTTGTTCTAACAGTTCTAATGCTCTTTGATTATTTTTATGAGCAGAGATGCTGTCTATTTCTGCTAATTGCTGTCTTAAACTGCTTTGGTTACAAGCCAAAGTAGCAAACATAACTATCAAAAGAAAAAATAACGTTTTTCTCATTTCACATAATTTGATGCAAAAATACAATATTTCCAATAAAAAGAGAAATAATACAGTTAAATATTTACTAAAAAGAACTTTTAAGCGTTGCAAATAGTATAGTTTCAAACGTGTTGCATTTTATGCAACTTATTGTTTTCTAATATAATGTAATGATTATGTAGATGCAACTATCAATGTAAACGCAACGTAAAATATTTGCTTTCCCTTGATAATTCTTTTAATTTTGCGAGTGGAATTCCAAATCATTAAAAATTAAATTATTAAACTATTAAAAGATTATATTTATATTGCTGCCGTATTAATATATTAGGGAAGAATATTTTAAACGTATTAAAAAATGACTATGATGAAACGAATAATGACAATGATGTTGCTGGTTTCCTCGGTAACTGGTATTCAGGCTCAGGAGAGAGAACGAGAAAGTTCATTACTTGACGCTATAAACTTTGAGGTTAAAACCGTTTACGGATTAAGACAGCACAATATGAATCCCTTGAACCTGAACATGCAGCTAAGCTATAGTTACACCAGCCGGCTGTCATTGCTGATTTCAGCAGAAAGAAACTACATGCTTTTCGATGAAAATGGTAATAAGTTTTATATGAAAGCCAACTCGTTAGGTGGTGGCATGGCTTATGTGTGGATGAAGGATAAGGGTCAATGTTTTGATGTTCGACTGCAAGTGTTGAACACCATCGGTCATTCACAATGGAAACATACTGCTTTCGATATGAATCTCAATTGGTACGAAAAGCGAGAGAAACGTGCATGTTCACCATTTATTGGTATTGGTTTTCGTTATCAGAAGTCTCATACAGCGGACATGCGCGACTGGTGTGGCCTCTATGCAACGGTTGGCGTGAGGTTCTAAAATACCTTCGAGGGACACTAGGGACAGGTACACTGTCACGCGCCTGCCCGCGCCCAAGAGGTATTAATATCATAAACGGCCAGAAGGTCGTAGTGAAATAGTTTTTATTATCTATCAGAAGCATCCCTGCCCGTATCTATTTCGAGCAGGGATGCTTTGT
>DFGF01000026.1:47114-49117 GCA_002371715.1 Prevotella sp. UBA3757 | reverse complement strand
TGCCTTCCATAAAAGATAGTGATTTTTGGGATTTCACTATCATAAAAAACTACCATTTTACGTCCAACGCTTCTTCTAATTCATTCAAGACCGATTGACGCTTTACCCTGATTTTACTCAGGTCCAGATTTTTGATCATCTCGTGTGTTGCGTAACCCTTGCTATAGGTTCTTCGAGCCTTGGAGTACAGGTCACTGAGTTTGGCATTACCGTCAGTTCCTTTCAAAACATTCGGAATCTGTTTCAGTTTGAGGTAAGCACAAAGCCCCTCCATGTCGTCCAGAATCCAATCTTCGATGGAACTGCAAACACCAATACGGATAAAGTTTTCCACCCCCATCCTCTTTACACTCTTGCGGATGGAGTCCCAGTTTACTATCAGCGGATTGCGTACTTCAAATACATCTGTATCATAACTGCAGCACACGGTTCGGATATTGATGTTCTTGCTTTTTGCATCAGGCAGTATGTCATTTTTGAGTTTTGCCAACAGTTTGCTGGTATAGCGAGTCACTCCCTTCAGATTACACACATCGCATGGCACAAGTTCTGTCCGACTCACGCTCTTATAGTATTCCAACAATGCTTTGAAGAATACTTCATCCGTATCGCCCTCTACGAAGATAACTATGCGTTGAGATTTGTTCTCTTTCTGTCTCTTCATATTCAATTTGCCTTGAAGAAGGTTGATACTTTTTCTGCATCATTTTCTATGTCGAGCATGAAGTCGAACATGAACTCACCGAATGTCAGTTCCATATCACCGGCATAGCGATAAAGGTACTTCATTTTTGACGGATTGACCTGAGCAAAATGAGCTATGCCATCTGCTTTTGGTAGGCCGAAATACATCTGCTGTGGCTGGAGGTAGCGCATTAGATAAGGTGAATGACTCGTAATGAGAATTTTAGTCTTTGATGCGTAGTTTTGCATAGCAAGCAGAAGGTTCTCCATCAGGCGTGGATGAACGGAGTTTTCTGGCTCCTCAAGCATAATCATTGGTATGTTCTTCTTCTGGGCAGCCACGCAAAGAGTAAAGAGAAAGATAATGCGCTTGCTACCACTCGACAACTGGCGAATGCTTGTGGGTTGCGAGTTGAACTTCTCCTTCACTCTTATGTCGTATATCTTGCTCTGACCATCAGCAAGCGTAATCACCTCAGGCGAAAATTCCTCTATCCCTGGTAACAATTGTAGAAGTCCATCAATAAGAATGGCGTAGTTATTCTCGTCGGTAGTTCTCAGCTTATATAGATAGGCACTTAAAGTTTCTCCATCTAACATGCGAATGCCTCTATCTCCATCAACAGAAAAATATGATTCGGGATTGTCCAATGTTTCAAGGTTTGGTATCGTCATGGCACATAGCTGAGAGGCAATGCTGTTCAAATACATGTCCGAACGCACGGCTATGGCAGACAGTGCCAGTTGTGAAGAAGTCACCTCAAATGATTTCGTGCATCTACCTGTAGGCGAAGGCAGAATCATGCATTCGTCTGTGGATGGCCTGTTTATTATCTGGCGAAAACGTTGATCTGTGCTTCGCTTAACCTTCAACCATTCAGATGTGATGCGTCCTTCCTTTTCCTCAGACCACCATGAGAAGGTGTATCCATAGTGATAATCCATTTCTTGTTCATCCATCATTGTAGAACCCAGAATCTCAAATCGGAAGTCCTTCCTATACATATTATTATTTATAGGAACAAAACGACTACGCATCATCTGAACTTTCTCCTGTTCGGTAGCAGAAAGGAAATCCATACCGAACCCTATAGCCCTAAGGACATTGCTCTTGCCATAACCGTTGGGCGCAATGAGAGCATTCAAACTTCCAACATCTAGCCTTAAACTGCCGATATTGGATATACCTTCTATAACAAAGCCTCTAACTGTCATAATTGCATAAATGTTTGCGCGGGTGTTATTTAATTGCGTCACAAAGGTAATGTTTTATTTTAACTCACGCAAAACTTTCTGCGCTTTTACTCGATAATTTAGTT
>DFGF01000026.1:37460-46946 GCA_002371715.1 Prevotella sp. UBA3757 | reverse complement strand
GATGCTTCCTATTAAAAGCCGACGAATTTTATTATTATCAAAAAAAAATTACCAAAAAAAAAAAATTTCGTATGATTTTCTTTCGGAGAATGCGTTGCTACACCCTTACCTTAGTTAGAGAATGAGCGACTCGGCAAACTTATAGATGATGATGCCAGCCGTAACGGAGACATTCATGGAGTGCTTCGTGCCCAGCTGAGGAATCTCCAGGCAACCGTCAGAGGCGTCTACCACTTCCTGGTGGACGCCTTTCACTTCGTTGCCCAGCACAACGGCGTATTTCCTGCCTTTCTGAGGTACGAACGTCTGTAGCTTGGTACTATGTTCCACCTGCTCGACAGAGAGCACCGTGTAGCCCGTCTTTTTCAGTTCAGCGACGGCCTCCAAGGCCGTCTTGAAGTAACGCCAGCTGACGCTTTCCTCAGCCCCAAGGGCCGTTTTATGGATTTCCGTGGACGGTGGTGTCTGGCAAATGCCACACAGGCAAACAGACTCCACACGGAAAGCGTCGCACGTACGGAAGACGCTGCCGATATTATACATCGAGCGGACATCGTCCAAAACAACAACCAGTGGCAGCTTCTCGGCCTCACGGTATTCGTCCACCGTCAGGCGCTTCATTTCTATGGTGCGAATCTTTCTCATAACAGTGTGGATAAGTGTGTGGATAACGTGTGCAAAGTTACGAAATAAATCACAATTTATCATTCATGCAATGGGAAGAAAGTGGATATTCTGCATAAAATACAGGTTTATGACGCACTTTTCCACCGTTTTTTGCCGAAAAAAGATATAAACTTATTAATTTTGCACCGAATTAGAGAATTGTGGATAACGGATGAATGCCGCCAAGAATCAGTGAGTTAGAATCCACACTGACTGTGAATAACAGAAAACCACGGGTTGATAACGTTTCCAGCAAGCAAACGAGCCAGAAGTTTTGCACATATCAACGGCATATCATCCATATCTTTTCTCTTTTTTAAAAGAAAGAAAAAAAGAAAAATAATTTTGATACGATGTTGAAAACTGAGTGGAAAGAGCAGGGATTCATTGTTGAACCCGTAGCCGAGGGCACTGACCTCAAGGCTGAGATTCGCAAGTTGTGTAAGGAGAAGGATGCCATCATCCTGGCACATTACTATACCATTGGCGACATACAGGACATTGCCGACTTCGTGGGTGACTCGCTGGCCTTGGCTCGCAAGGCTGCAGAGACGGATGCACGGATGATGGTGATGTGCGGTGTCCACTTCATGGCTGAGACGTGTAAGCTGCTGTCGCCTGAGAAGACGGTGCTCTGTCCGGATCTGAATGCCGGCTGCTCGCTGGCTGACTCCTGCAAGGCTGAGGACTTGAAGAAATTTAAGGACGAGCATCCTGGCTACCAGGTCATCTCGTATGTCAACACCACGGCTGCCGTTAAGGCACTGACGGATGTGGTCGTCACCAGCGGCAATGCCAAGAAGGTGGTCGACCAGTTGCCGAAGGATGCCAAGCTGATATTCGGTCCTGACTATAACCTGGGCAACTATATCAACGAGGTGACGGGTCGGCAGATGCTGCTGTGGAATGGTGGCTGTCACGTGCACGAACGCTTCTCGGTCTCGAAGATAGCCGAACTGAAGGCGCAGTACCCTGAGGCCGTCGTGATGGCCCATCTGGAGTGTAAGGGACCGGTGCTGGCGCTGGCTGACGTCAAGGGTTCCACGGCCGATATGCTGAAGTTTGCCCGGCAGAATCAGGCAACACAGTATATCGTGGCCACAGAGGCCGGTATTCTGCACGAGCTGCAGCGTTCGTGTCCTGACAAGCAGTTTATCCCTGTGCCGCCAGAAATCAGCGAGAGCGGACTGGAGTGCTCGTGCAACGAGTGCCAGTATATGAAGATGAACACGCTGCTGAAGATTTATAACTGCCTGAAGTATGAGTGGCCCAATGTTGAGGTGGATGCTGCGATAGCCAAGGATGCCGTGAAACCCATAGAACGCATGCTGGCGCTGAGCTGATAGTTGATGATAAACGCATGCTGGCGCTGTTGAGCTGATGGGTAAGGAGCGGATTGAGTGGCTGGCCGTGTTGCGCGGCTTGAACATTGTGCTGGTGGTCATGTTTCACGTGCAGCTCGTAGATATGACGACCGGCCAGAACCATGCTTTCTGTACGTTGGTCAGCCAGCCTTTCAGTCCCTTCCGCATGCCGCTGTTCATCTTTTGTTCTGGCGGACTGCTCTACCTGAGTCGCATCCGCAAGGAGTGGCCCGTCGGTGAGCTGTATATTGACAAGGTGAAGAGAATCGTGGTTCCCTTCGTATTCTTTGTCACCTTCTACTATTTCTTCAAGCTGTCACTCAACAGTTTTGTAAAGACCAAGGTACCGTTCTCCGTAGGTCATTTTCTGGAGTCATTCTGTATCTATTACGACCATCCGTCGGCCCATCTGTGGTTTCTGGCCGTGCTGTCGTGGATGATGTTGCTTTATCCGCTGTTCCGATGGCTTTGCCGTTCGGCAACGGCCATGACGGTGTTTCTCGTGTTGACGATGGCGGTCTATTTTGTGGATTTTGATGTACCGGCCGAGTCGAACTATTTCTTCCTGTTCAGCCTGCATAAGTATCTGGTATTCTTCTTTGCCGGCATCTACTTCTTCCGTTTCGGGCTCTACAGCTATTTTAAGCGGCCTCTGAGCCTCGTTTTGACCATCGGTGGCTACTTCATCAGCTGCTGGTACGAAATCCCGCTGGTAAGCCCCATAATGGGTATTCTGATGATGATAGCCCTTGCCCACCAGTTGGCGCGCCTCTACCCTACCCTGTTTGTCAGTTTCCGCGAGTATATCTATCAGATATTCCTCATGTCGTTCATCTTCCAGCCCTTTGTGGAGTTGGTGCTATGGCGTCGGCTGTTCTATAACGAGCAGCTGTTTCTGGTGTTCTATGTGCTGAATGTGTTGTCGGGCATCTACCTGCCCGTACTGGTTTCACAATTGGTGGAACGCAGCCGGTTGGCATGGTTGAAGATGTGTTTGGGGCTGAAGGCCTGACGATGCTGTCTTTCAGTCAGCCTGACTATCTGATGATGGCAATCTTGCAGACGGTACCCTTTTCGCCGTTATTCTTGGCCGTGGCAACCATGTAAATGCCGGAGGCCACTCTCCTACCCTTCTGGTCACAGCCGTCCCACGTAAACGAGCCGCCATTGCTCTTACCCTCGGCTATCAGGGCTCCGTTAGCCGCGAGTATCTTGACATCGGCATTGTAGCTGAGTCCGACGATGGTGATGAGTCCGGCGTATTCCGGCGTGACAGGATTCGGATATGCCCAGACGTTGTCGGTCGTCATCTCCGTATTGGTTTCCGTGGCATCGCTGACATACGAGCAGAGCCCCTTGTCCGTTCCAAAGAAAACCTCGCCGGTAGCCGGATTGACGGCTATAGACTCTATCCGGTTGCTCAGCAGTTTGCTGTTGTCGGTCGTAAAGTGCTGCACCTGCGTATTGTTGTCGGCACTAATTAGGTAGGCACCGTTCTCGTCCGTGCCAAACCATTTGCGCCCTGCTCCGTCAACAACGATGCAGTTGATGTTGATGTTGGCCAGCAGGTAGTCGGCATAGTTGGTACCATCGTTGCGCGGCACCTTGTATTGTATGACGCCCAGCGTGTTGTCGGCTATGCGTTCCTGGTCCAGGTAGACGGGACCCATATCCGTGCCTATCCAGATGTTGCCCTCCTTGTCCTCACAGCCGCATTGGGCGGCGTAGGTCACGAAGTTGATGCCGTCCTGATTGGACATGCTGCTGTATTTGACCACCTGGTTCGTCGACGGGTCGTAGCAGCAGATGTATGGGCTGAACCTGTGGGCGTTGGTGAACCACAGGCGTCCGTTGCTGTCGAAGAAGGCGCTCCGCATGACGTACATCGACTTGCCAGTGCTTTCCATCAGCTGGTCGCTTTTGATGCCTTCCCACGTGCCGTCAGCATTCCATCTGATGATGGGGTTGGCAGCACCGCTGTTCAGGCAGTAGAAGTTGCCCTGACTGTCGAAGATGGCACCGTCCGTCCGCACGTAGTTGGGGTCGCCGTTGCCTGCCGCTGACGCGAAATACTGGTTGTTGCCGGCTGTATAGTTGTTCTTGTAGACACCGTTTTCAAACTCCAGTATGCCCAGACAGGAAGCCACCAGGACACGGCTGTCGTTCCTTGGGTCTACGGCAATGGACGTCACGTCCTGGTAACTGGTGGCAAAGGCGGGCTTGAAGTCGTCCTGATAGATGGTCCAGTCACTGCCGTTGAGCACCTGAACAGTGCCTGGCCGCAGATAGTTGCCCAGCTGGTAGAAGCCGCCGCCAACGGTGTAGAGCACGCCATTGTGGAACTTCATATTGGCAAAGTAGTTGTATTTCGGTCCGCCAGGCTTCAGTGTCTTTACCAGTTCTATGTACTGATCGTAGTCACTGTTGTCCTCATCGGGCAGCGACGTGGGATATTCAGGATGCGTAGGTCGGTAGGTGTCGGCAATTTCGGCACGCTGCATATTGACTTTCACGATGCCGAACCCGCATATCAGGTAGGCGTAGATGCCGTCCATGCGGATGCTCGAAACGGTCTTGTCGCCTATGATGGCCTTCGTGTAGAGGTCGCTGATGTTGGTCACGTTGCCGTTCAGGTCTAACAGGTCAATATTCGAGTTCTGGTAGACGGCAATGAGGCGCTTGGCCTGCTGACTCCAGCAGATATGGGTGATATAGGTGTCGGAGAGTCCGCTGGCCTTGTCGAAGGTGCGAATGCTCTGGTCGGCCTTGTTATACTGGTAGAGGGCATTGGAGGCCAGCACGAAGAGGTCGTTGCTGCCTGCCGCCCTGATCTGTTGGACGTCAGCATACGACAGGTAGTTGCGCCAGGTACCTATCTGTGCATTTACGTTTAAAGGTAAAAAAGTAAAAAAGTAAAAAGGTAAAAAGGTAAAAAGGTAAAAAGGTGAAAACCGTCTTACCATGCTTGCTTTCCATTTTATTATTGTTTTGATCATCTTTTTTTTACCTTTTTACTTTTTTACCTTTCTACTTTTTCCTTTCATTCAGGTATTTTGCGAGTTTCGCCACTGCCTGTGCCCGATGGCTGATTTGGTTCTTGATGCCTGTTCCTAATTCAGCAAAGGTTTCCGTATAGCCGTCAGGCTGGAAGATAGGGTCGTAGCCAAAGCCCTGTCCTCCTCTGCGTTGGGTAATAATTTCGCCATTGACAACACCCTCGAAGTTCTTGACTTTTCCATCTATTATTAACGTAATGATGGTGCGGAATCGTGCCTTGCGATTGTTATTATTCTTTAATTCGTGCAACAATTTCGTCATGTTGGCCTCAGAGTCGTGTCCTGCCCCACCCGCATAGCGTGCGCTATAGACACCTGGGGCTCCTCCTAAAGCGTCTACTTCCAGGCCTGTGTCGTCAGCAAAGCAGTCTACGTGGTACTTATTATACACGTACTGGGCTTTCAGCAGCGCATTGTCCTCCAGCGTCTGTCCCTTTTCGGGTATGTCATCATGACAGCCAATGTCGTCCAGCGACAGTACCTTAAACTGATTACCAAGTATTTTGCGAACCTCCATCAGTTTGTTCGCGTTGTTGGTGGCAAATACTATTTTCATCTTTTTATTTTCTTTTTTCACATTCACTCTCATCTCGTCAAATCCCTCACCATAGACGCCGATGACGCTCGACTGCGAGACAAAGGCGTTGGGGTCTATCATCTTGATGAGTCGGAACATATTGATGCTCTCGTTCTTCTTGGCCAGAATACAGAGCACCTTCATCTGGTGACCCGTATACCAGCCGTGACCGTCAAGAATAGTCACACCGTGGTTCATCTGCGTGCCGATGGCGTTGGCTATCTCCTGCCACTTCTTCGAGAATATCATGAACTGTACCGATTGCCGGCGTGCGTTCATGACGTAGTCGAGCGTATAGTTCTCCATAGCCATTACGCAGAAGCCGAACATCACCTTGTGAGCACGCTCCAGATAGGTGCCAAACTGGGGGAAGAACATACACGAGCCGATGATGCAGAAATCGGCAGCAATCAGCACGTTGCCCAGCGATACGCCTGGATGGTACTTGTTGACCGAGGCGGCTATGATGTCCGTACCACCCGTAGAACCGTTGTTGGTAAACACCGTTGCCAGTGCAATACCCGTCAGTACGCAGCCTATGATCATCGACATGAAGTCCTGACCCTCGCCCATCAGTTTGAACGGCAGTCCGTTCTCCTGCTTGGGTATCAGGTCTTGGGCCACCATCAGCATGAAGTAGAGCGTGAAGATGGCAAAGATGGTCTTCATCAGGAATTTCACACCCAGAATCTTCAGAGCTACGATAAGCAGGATGCCGTTGATAATAATATAGGTGTTCTCCAGGTGGAAGCCTGTGGCGTAGTAGATGATGGCCGACAGACCCGTGACGCCTCCGGCCACTATCTGGTAAGGCATCAGGAACACGGTGAAAGCAATGGTATAGATAAAAAGGCCAAGGGCTATAAACATATAGTCCTTGGCTTCGTTCCATATCATTTTATGCTGGATAGTCATGTAATCTGACAATTTGACAATTTACAATCTAACAACTTGATTATTTACAATCAGACAACTTGATTATTTACAATCAGACAACTTGATTATTTACAATCAGACAACTTGATTATTTACAATCAGACTAATCACAATCTGACAATTTATTTAGCCAGCACGATGTTCACCATACGCTTGGGCACGATGATGACCTTCACGATGGGCTTGCCGTCAATATACTTCGTGGCACGCTCGTCGGCCATTACGGCGTCCTGGATGGTCTGGTTGTCGGCATCGGCAGCAAACTCCATGTCGAAGCGGGTCTTGCCATTGAAGGCCACGCCCAGCTTCACTGTGTTTTCTACCAGGTACTCCTCGTTCCACTCAGGCCATTTCGAGTCGCAGACGCTACCCTCCTCGCCCAGGGCTTCCCACAGCTCTTCGGCTATGTGGGGTGCGAAGGGTGCTATCAGTATGACCAGCGTACGGAGGGCCTCACGGCTCTTACACTTCTGCTGAGCCAGCTCGTTGACGGAGATCATAAAGGCCGAGATGGACGTGTTGTACGAGAAGGCCTCAATGTCCTGCGACACCTTCTTAATGAGCTTGTGGACGCTCTTCAGCGCCTCCTTCGTAGGTTCCGAGTCGTCAACAATGAGCCCATTGG
The DNA here is from genome assembly GCA_002371715.1 of Prevotella sp. UBA3757. Taxonomy (GTDB): domain Bacteria; phylum Bacteroidota; class Bacteroidia; order Bacteroidales; family Bacteroidaceae; genus Prevotella. The sequence continues at coordinate 39,722 of DFGF01000026.1, read as the reverse complement.
TCGCATTGGCCCTATTGGCCCCATTGGCCCTATTGGCCCCATTGGTCCTATTGGCCTCATTGGTCCTATTGGCCTCATTGGCCTCATTAGCCCTATTATTTCCATAGAACAGTGCCCAGAACTTCTTCAGGAAGCGGTGGCAACCGTCAATGCCGTTGGTGTCCCAGGGCTTCGACTGCTCGACGGGTCCCAGGAACATCTCGTACAGGCGCAGCGTGTCGGCACCATACTTCTCGACAATCATATCCGGGTTGACCACGTTGAACATCGATTTTGACATCTTCTCGATGGCCCATCCGCATTTGTATACTGAGTTGACAGTTGACAGTTGACAGTTGACAGTTAGTTGACTGCCGTCCTCTAAGATAAACTCAGCATTCTGGTATTCAGGGCGCCAGGCACGGAAGGCCTCGATGTCCAGCACGTCGGCCGAGACGATGTTCACATCTACGTGGATAGGTGTAGTCTGATATTTGTCCTTCAGTCCGAAGCTGACGAACTTACCCTTATCTGCACCTTCGTCCTCGATGCGATAAACGAAGTTCGAGCGGCCCTGGATCATGCCCTGGTTCACCAGCTTCTTGAAGGGCTCGTCCTCGCAAGAGTAGCCTGAGTCATAGAGGAACTTGTTCCAGAAGCGCGAGTAGATCAGGTGGCCCGTGGCGTGCTCCGTACCGCCCACGTAGAGGTCGACATTACGCCAGTATTCGTCAGCATCGCGGCTCACTAATTGTTTCTCGTTCTTGGGGTCCATATAGCGCAGGTAGTAGGCCGAGCTGCCTGCAAAGCCGGGCATCGTGTTCAGCTCCAGCGGGAACACCGTCCTGTTGTCGATGTTTTTGACATCGACAACGCTATCTGTCTTCGTGTCCCAGGCCCACACCTTGGCGCGTCCCAATGGGGGTTCGCCCGTTTCCGTAGGCTTGTACTCGTCAATCTCTGGCAGCTCCAGGGGCAGGCACTCCTTCGGTATCATATAGGGCATACCGTCCTTATAGTACACGGGGAACGGCTCACCCCAATAGCGCTGACGTGAGAAGATGGCGTCACGGAGTCGGTAGTTCACCTTCACGCGGCCCAGTCCCTGCTCTTCCACGTATTTCTTCGTGGCAGCAATGGCCTCCTTGACGGTCAGCCCGTTCAGGTTTAACTGAGAACTGAGAGGTGAGTTCTCAGTTCTCGGACTGTTGCACATGATGCCCTCCTTGGCGTCGAAGCTCTCCTCCGACACATCGGCACCCTCAATGACAGGGATGATGGGCAGATTGAAGTGCTTGGCAAAGGCATAGTCACGGCTGTCGTGAGCGGGCACGGCCATGATGGCACCCGTGCCATAGCCTGCTAATACATACTCAGCAATCCAGATAGGTATCTTTTCTTCTGTAAACGGATTGATGGCATAAGAGCCGGAGAACACACCCGTCACCTTGTGGTCCATCTGACGGTCGCGCTCTGTGCGCTTCTTGACGTAGTCCAGGTATTTTTCTACCTCTTCTTTCTGTTCAGGGGTAGTCAGTTCGGCCACGAGGTCACTCTCAGGAGCCAGTACCATGAACGTCACGCCAAACATCGTGTCGGCACGCGTGGTGAAGATGGTGAAGTGCTTATCGCTGTCAGCCACTTTGAACTCCACCTCCGTACCCTCTGAGCGTCCAATCCAGTTGCGCTGGGTCTCCTTCAGCGAGTCCGTCCAGTCTATCTCCTCCAGTCCGTCCAGCAGTCGCTGGGCGTAGGCCGATACGCGCAGGCACCACTGGCGCATCTTCTTCTGCACCACGGGGTAGCCGCCACGCACTGAGACACCGTCCACCACCTCGTCGTTGGCCAGTACCGTGCCCAGCTTCGGACACCAGTTCACCATCGTGTCGGCCAGGTAGGCTATGCGGTAATTCATCAGCACCTCCTGCTTCTTCTTCTCTGAGAACGATGCCCAGTCGGCTGCCGTAAAGTGCAGCTCCTCGGTACCCAGGGCATTGCAGTTCTCGGTACCCATCAGTTCGAAGTGCTCAATAAGCTTGATGGTGGGCTGAGCCTTCTTCGACGACAGCGAGAAGTAGCTCTTGAACATACGCTGGAAGGCCCACTGCGTCCACTTGTAGTAGATGGGGTCGCAGGTGCGTACCTCGCGCTCCCAGTCAAAAGAAAAACCTATCTTGTCCAGCTGCGAACGGTAGCGGTCAATATTCTCGAAGGTAGTCTTCTCGGGGTGCTGACCGGTCTGGATGGCATACTGCTCAGCGGGCAGTCCGTAGGCATCGTAGC
>DFGF01000026.1:1267-37412 GCA_002371715.1 Prevotella sp. UBA3757 | reverse complement strand
AGGCATCGTAGCCCATGGGGTTCAACACGTTAAAGCCCTTCTGACGCTTGTAGCGGGCATAGATGTCCGAGGCAATGTAGCCCAAGGGATGACCCACGTGCAAACCAGCACCGCTGGGGTAGGGGAACATGTTCAGTACATAGAACTTTTTTCTCGTAGGGTCTTCCGTCACGCGGTAGGTTTGCATCTCAACCCATCGCTTCTGCCATTTCTGTTCAATCTCTCTGAAATTGTATTCCATATTTTTGTTGTTTTTTGAGTGTACTTATGCAATTTAGGATGCAAAGATACAAAGAAAGGAGTGAATAACCAAGAATATACTTGTTTTTTTCCTGCTGTGAGTGCATAAAGATGTCATAAAACCTTTGTCGTTTCAGAAAAACTTCGTAACTTTGCATCGCAAACTTATAATTAACTCAAAAAAACAAAATGCTTATGAACAAAATTTTACGCTATTCCTTTGTAGCCCTCATGGCTATGATTGGTTTGAACGGTATGGCCCAGGGAGTCACCTTCGACTTCGATAACGACTATGCCAAACTGTTCCCCACGCTGGCTGGCACTTCTTCCAACGACAGCCAGGACGGCGACTTCACGGCTGCCACTACGTCTACTGCCGTCGAAGGGTTTACGGTGACGGTTTCTGCCGCTGACGAGGGTGTTAGAAATGCCAACCGTATCTGGAGTGGTGCTCCCCGTCTGCGCATGTACTCCGGTACGTTTACCGTCAGCGGTAAGGGCATCAAGAAGATTGAGTTTACGGGCCACAACACCAACTTCAACCTCTCTACCACAACGGGATCACTCGATGGTAAGGTGTGGACTGGTGAAGCTGATGAGGTGGTCTTTGCCGTTGCCAAGAACACGCAGATCAACAAGCTCGTCATCAATGGCGACGGCTCGACAGAACCCGAGCCGCAGCCTCAGGTGACCGAAGCTACCTGTGCCGAGATTATCGCTGGTGCCGATGGCACGAACTATCGCGTGACTGGTAAGTGCACAGAGATTAAGAACACAACCTACGGCAACTGGTATCTGGAGGATGCTACGGGTACTGTTTACATTTACGGCACGCTCGATGCAGAGGGTAAGACCAAGAATTTCAGCAGCTTAGGCATTGAGGTTGGCGACGAGATTACCGTTGAAGGTCCTAAGAAGACTTACAACGGAACGGTCGAGCTGGTGAATGTCAAGGTCATCAACATCAAGAAGGCTTCCCAGGCTTCTGGCCAGGTTTGGGACTTCACCAAGTGGAGCGACGCTACCATTGCCAACCTGAAGGCTGATGCCGCTGCCAGTGCCGAGACGGGTTGGAGCGATCTGGAGGCTGCTGACGGTTCGAAGGTGAATGCTGAGGGCAGGTGCTTCTGGTATCAGGGCACCGTCAATGAGGATGGCAGTCTCTCGGCCAACGGTGTCGTGATTGAGGAACTCAAGGGCCTGAAGTTCCATGCCGACTACGCTGCCAAGCGCTCGCTGGCCATTGCTGTTGACTATTCCTCTACTTCGTTAGGCGACTATGCCGGTGGTGCTTACCTCTGGCTCGGTGGTGGCGGTTCGAAGCAGGCCTTCCCTTGCTTCACGATTCCTGCCGTCAAGGCTGGTTCTAAGATTACTGTCGAGTTGGAGTCTCACAAGCCCTCAGATACCCGTGGCATTGGCCTGTATAAGAACAACTATGATGCAGCCAACCTGATTGGCGAGCAGTTCAAGCCCACCACCAAGGCCACCAATACTTGGGAAATTGCTGAGGACTGCGATGTCGTTGTCTGGAACACCAGTGGTTGCCACATCTACACGCTGAAGATTGAGGCCGGTACTGCCAGCATCAACACCGTGAAGGCCACCCAGAAGGATGGTGCCATCTACAACCTGGCTGGTCAGAAGGTTGGCAAGGACTATAAGGGTCTGGTCATCAAGAACGGTAAAAAGTATGTGATTAAGTGAGAATAAAGCGCGAGCTTGCTCAAAAAATAAAAAAGGCGGGTGCTCCTGTATCGAGTGCCCGCCTTTTTTCATGCACAATCTCATATTGATCTCATATTGATCTCATACTGATCTCATACTAATCTCATACTGATTTCTATCTGAACTCTATCACTTGATATGAAGTCTGATAGTGTTTAAAGGACGCATGGGTACGAAATAATTAGTGATTCATAATGCTTAATTCATATTTTTTTTGTACCTTTGCACGAAATTCTGCAACGTACTATGGCAAAGAAAGATGGCGAGCTGACACCAATGATGAAACAGTTTTTCGACTTCAAGGCTAAATATCCTGAAGCCGTGCTGCTCTTCCGGTGTGGCGACTTCTATGAAACCTATTGCGAGGATGCCGTCATAGCATCACGCATCCTGGGCATCACGCTGACTCATCGCAACAACGGCTACAACAAGGGCGACGAGATGGCCGGTTTTCCGCATCATGCCCTCGATACCTACCTGCCCAAACTTATCCGTGCCGGCAAGCGCGTAGCCATCTGCGACCAGTTGGAAGACCCCAAGCTGGCAAAGAAACTTGTCAAGCGCGGCATCACTGAACTCGTCACGCCTGGCGTGGCCATGCAGGACACGGTGCTCAACTACAAGGAGAACAATTTCCTCTGTGCCGTGCATTTCGGCAAGGCCTCGTGCGGCGTGTCGTTCCTCGATATTTCTACTGGCGAGTTTCTTGTGGGCGAGGGTGTCTACGATTATGTTGAGAAGCTCATCGGCAGTTTCCAGCCCAAGGAGGTGCTCTACGACCGTGGCCGCAAGCACGATTTCGAGCGCTACTTCGGCAACCGCCTCGTCACCTTCGAACTGGATGACTGGGTGTTTACCGAGCAGACGGCCCATCAGAAACTCTACAAGCACTTCAATGTCAAGTCGCTCAAGGGCTTTGGCGTCGACCATCTGAAGAGTGGCGTGATAGCCGCCGGAGCCATCCTGCAGTATCTGGAGCAGACGCTGCATACGCAGATAGCCCACATCACCTCGCTGTCGCGTATCGAGGAGGAGCGCTATGTCCGCCTCGATAAGTTTACGGTGCGTTCACTGGAGCTTATCAGTCCGATGCAGGAGGACGGCAAGTCGCTGCTTGACGTCATTGACCGTACGGTGACGCCCATGGGCGGCCGTATGCTGCGCCGATGGGTAGTCTTTCCGCTGAAGGACGAGAAGCCCATCAACGAGCGGCTCGACATCGTGGACTATTACTATCGCGAACCGGACTTCCGGCAGTGTGTCGACGAACAGCTGCACCGCATTGGCGACCTGGAGCGTATCGTCTCGAAGGTGGCCACGGGCCGAGTGTCGCCCCGTGAGGTAGTCCAGCTGAAGTCAGCCCTGCAGGCCATCCAGCCCATCAAGACGGCCTGCCTCTACGCCAGCAACGAGTCGCTGAAGCGGGTGGGGGAGCAGCTGAACCTCTGCGAGAGCATCCGTGAACGCATAGAGCGCGAGATACAGAGCGACCCGCCACAGCTGGTGCAGAAGGGTGGGGTGATTCGCGACGGCGTGAACAGCGAGTTGGACGAGTTGCGCCACATAGCCTATTCTGGCAAGGACTATCTGCTGCAGATTCAGGAGCGTGAGGCCCAGCAGACGGGCATCCAGTCGCTGAAGGTGGGCTACAACAACGTCTTCGGCTATTACCTGGAGGTGCGCAACACGTATAAGGACAAGGTGCCGGCCGAGTGGGTACGCAAGCAGACGCTGGCCCAGGCCGAGCGTTACATCACGCAGGAACTGAAGGAGTACGAGGAGAAAATCCTGGGTGCCGAGGACAAGATTCTCTCGCTGGAGGCCCGCCTCTTCGGCGACCTGGTGCTGGCCCTGCAGGATTTTATTCCCCAGATTCAGATCAATGCCAACGTTCTGGCCCGTCTGGACTGCCTGCTCTCGGCTGCCAAGACTGCCGAGGAACTTCACTACGTGCGCCCCGTCATTTCGGCTTCTGACGTCATCGACATCCGGCAGGGTCGTCACCCAGTCATCGAGACGCAGCTGCCCGTGGGCGAGCATTATGTGCCAAACGACATCTACCTGGACGCTGACCGCCAGCAAATCATCATCATCACCGGTCCGAACATGGCCGGTAAATCGGCGCTGCTGCGTCAGACGGCACTCATCACGCTATTGGCCCAGATGGGCAGTTTCGTGCCTGCAGAGAGCGCGGAAATCGGCCTGGTGGACAAGATATTCACCAGGGTAGGGGCCTCTGACAATATCTCGCTGGGCGAGTCAACGTTTATGGTGGAGATGACGGAGGCCGCCAACATCCTCAACAACGTCACGTCACGCTCCTTGGTATTGTTCGACGAGCTGGGCCGTGGCACCTCTACCTACGACGGCATCTCGATAGCCTGGGCCATCGTCGAGTATCTGCATGAACAGCCCAAGGCACGTGCCCGCACGCTGTTTGCCACCCACTATCATGAGCTGAACGAGATGGAGAAGAACTTCCAGCGCATCAAGAACTATAACGTCTCGGTCAAAGAGGTCGAGGGCAAGGTTATCTTTCTGCGCAAGCTGGAGAAGGGCGGCAGCGAGCACTCCTTTGGCATTCACGTGGCTGAGATATCGGGCATGCCTCGCAGCATCGTCAAGCGCGCCAACGTCATCCTGAAACAGCTGGAGGCCGATAATGCCACGGTAGGCACCGTTGGTAAGCCCACGGCCGAGATTGCCCAGAGTCGCGAGGGCATGCAGCTCTCCTTCTTCCAGTTGGACGACCCCGTACTCTGTCAGGTGCGTGACGAGATACTGGGTCTCGACGTCAACAACCTGACACCCCTGGAGGCACTGAACAAACTGAATGAAATCAAAAAAATCGTCTCAGGCAAATGAGACGATTTTTTTATTTTTGAAGTTTGAAATTTGAAGTTTATGATTACCTTTTTTGTTGAGTGATAACTGTCAACTCTCAACTCTCAACTGTCAACTGTCAACTCTTTTTGGCTCTGATCATGCAGTAGGCACCAAGGATGATGAATGGAATCGATAGAATCTGCCCCATGTCAATAGGCAGCGAGGCCTCGAAGGCCTCCTGAATCTCCTTGGTGTACTCGATGAAGAAGCGGAAGGTGAAGATGTACGTCAGACACAGGCCGAAGTACCAGCCCGTACCAATCTTCTCAGGATATTTCCTGTGCAGCCACCACATCAGGCCGAACAATATGCCGTAGGCTATAGCCTCGTAGAGTTGGCCGGGATGGCGCGGCATCATGTCAACACGTTCGAAGATGAAGGCCCAGGGCACGTCCGTCACCTTGCCTATAATCTCTGAGTTCATCAGGTTACCCAGTCGGATGAAGCAGGCCGTCGAACCGGTGGCAATGGCAATATTGTCCAGTACGGTCCAAAGGCTGAGCTTGGTCTTCCTGACATACAGCCACAGGGCTATCATCAGTCCCAGTGTACCACCGTGCGAGGCCAGTCCCTCGTAGCCTGTAAACTTCCATCCACCGTCCTGTAGGAAGTGGATGGGCAGCAGCATCTCAATGAACCCCTTGCCAGACGTCAGGAAGTAGTCGGGCTGGTAGAAGATGCAGTGTCCCAAGCGCGCCCCAATCAGGATGCCCAGAAAACAGTAGATGAACAGCGGGTCGAACAACTCGTCCTTGATTTGCTGCTCCTTATACAGGCGTTTCACGACGAGGTAAGCCAGCAGCAGGCCCACGAGCCAGCACAGCGAATACCAGCGGAACGGTCCGATGGTCAGGCCTGGATTCCAGTTTATAAAAAGTTCGTAGTTCATAGTTCTTTTTTTTTCTGGTCTATCTAGTCTATCTAGTCTAACTAGTCTATCTAGTTTAACTAGTCTATCTAGTCTATCTAGTTTAACTAGTTTTCCACCCTATCTATACGTTAAACCTAAAGTGCATGATATCCCCGTCCTGCACGACATATTCTTTACCCTCAATGCCCATCTTGCCCGCTTCGCGGACAGCGGCCTCAGAGCCATAATGAATGTAGTCGTCGTACTTGATGACCTCGGCCCGTATAAAGCCCTTCTCGAAGTCGGTATGGATGACGCCGGCACACTGTGGGGCCTTCCAGCCCTTCTTGTATGTCCACGCCTTTACCTCCATCTCGCCGGCGGTGATAAACGTTTCGAGGTTCAGCAGGGCGTAGGCCTTCTTAATCAGCCGGTTCACGCCGCTCTCCTCCAGGCCCAGCTCCTCCAGGAACAGCTGCTTGTCCTCGTACGACTCCAGCTCGGCAATGTCCTCCTCGGTCTTGGCGGCAATAATCATGGCCTCGGCACCCTCCTCCTTGGCCAGCTGCTCCACCTTCTTGGTGAAGTCGTTGCCGCTCTTGGCGTCCTGCTCGCCTACGTTGCAGACGTAGAGCACGGGCTTGGCCGTCAGCAGGAAGAGGTTGCGGGCGCAGTCCTGCTCGTCCTTCGATTCAAACTCCACGATGCGCGCATTCTTGCCTTGCTCCAGCACCTCCTTGTAGGCCTTCAGCACCGTCACCTCCACCTTGGCCTCCTTGTTGCCGGCAGCGGCAGCCTTCTCGGTCTTGGCCAGTCTTGACTCTATCGTTTCCAGGTCTTTCAGCTGCAGTTCGGTGTCGATGATCTCCTTGTCGCGTATGGGGTCTATCGTACCGTCTACATGCGTGATGTTCTCGTCCTCGAAACAGCGCAGCACGTGGATGATGGCGTCCGTTTCGCGGATGTTGCCTAAGAACTTATTACCCAGGCCCTCACCCTTCGAGGCACCCTTTACCAGGCCTGCTATGTCAACGATTTCACAGGTAGCCGGCACGATGCGCCCTGGATGCACCAGTTCGGCCAGACGGGTCAGTCGTTCGTCGGGCACGGTTATCACGCCCACGTTGGGTTCTATCGTACAGAATGGAAAGTTGGCTGCCTGAGCCTTAGCGCTGCTGAGGCAGTTAAATAACGTAGACTTACCCACATTGGGTAGTCCTACAATACCACATTTTAATGACATCTTTTCTTATAAACGTTTATATTTTGCCTGCAAAGGTACAACTAAAGTACGACAACGGCAAATGTTTATACAATTATTTTTCGCCGTTCAATGTATGGAACACATTGAAGCCCCCAAAATATTCCCTAACTGGGAAAATATAATTCCCTAACTGGGAAAATATAATTCCCTAACTGGGAATAAGTGGAGGGGTGCTGAGGGGCTGGCACTTAGTGCTGTTGAGGCTTTGCCTGACATTAGGTGCTATTGGGGCTTTGCCTGATCAGCCAGGTACATGCCAATGAGGATGAGGGCCGTGCCGAGGAGGAAGTAGACGGTTATCTGTTCTGAAAGTATCAGCCAGGCAAAGATGATGGTGGTGACGGGGTTCAGATAGACGTAGTTGGTGGCGACGACGGCACCCAGCTGCTTCATGACCCAGTTCCATGCCAGGAAACAAAGCATCGAGGCAATGCAGCCGCCGAGAGCCCGCCCAGCAGCAGCAGTTTGGTGAATACGAAGGTAGAGCCCCAGATGGCTATCACCAGAAATGCTATGAGATGATATGTCAGTCGTTTGTTTGTCACCAGTCTAATTTCCCTTTTTGCGGTGCAAAGGTACGAAAAACTGCCAAGAAAACCATTTATTTCGATGGAAAAGTGTATCTAACCGTCCAATTGTTTGGGAGTTTAAAGATTAATACTTACCTTTGCAACTCATTGCAAAAACGATGTTAGACCTGTTAAACCAAATCAATAATGTGTTGTGGGGCTATTGCCTGATAGCCGCACTTGTGGGTTGTGGGCTGTGGTTTACGTGGCGCACGCGCTTTGTACAGTTCCGTATGTTTCCTGAAATGCTGCGTCTGCTGACCGATTCGGCAGGCAAGCCCAAGGGTGGCGAGCGACATATCTCGTCGTTCCAGGCCTTTGCCGTGTCGCTGGCCTCCAGGGTGGGCACGGGCAATCTGGCCGGTGTGGCTACGGCAATAGCCGTGGGCGGTCCTGGTGCCGTGTTCTGGATGTGGGTGACGGCGCTGGTCGGTGCGGCTACAGCCTTTGTGGAGTCTACGCTGGGCCAGCTGTTCAAGCAGCACCACAGCGACTCGTTCATTGGCGGTCCGGCCTACTACATCCAGCGCGGCCTGCACTGCCGGTGGATGGCGGTGCTCTTTGCCGTTCTTATCACGGTGACCTTCGGACTGGCCAATAATTCCGTGCAGACCAATACCATCTGCGGTGCCATCGAGGGGGCCTTCGGATGGAGTCCTACGGTCATGGGCGTGCTGCTGGTGGTGTTGACGCTGTCCATCATCTTTGGCGGCATTCAGCGCATAGCGCGCGTCAGTTCCATACTCGTGCCCGTCATGGCCGTGGGTTACTTGATACTGGCGGTGGTCATCATCGTGATGAATATCCAGCAGTTGCCGCACGTGCTGAAAGTCATCGTGACGAGTGCCTTCGGACTGGAGCAGGCTGTAGGCGGCATGGTGGGTGCAGCCATCATGAACGGCGTGAAGCGCGGCCTCTTCTCCAACGAGGCAGGCGAGGGCAGTGCCCCCAATGCGGCGGCGACGGCTGCCGTGACGCATCCTGTCAAGCAGGGACTCATCCAGGCGTTGGGCGTGTTTACCGACACGCTGGTGGTCTGCTCGTGTACGGCGTTTATCATCCTGATTAGCGGACTCTACGAGGTGCCCGAACTGAACGGCATCATGCTCACCCAGCGTGCGCTGGAGAGCGAGGTAGGCGCTTGGGGCCCCGTCTTCGTGGCCGTTGCCATCTTCCTGTTTGCCTATTCGTCCATGATTGGCAACTATTACTATGGCGAGGCCAACGTGCGCTTCATGACCGACAGCCCCGTGGTGATGACCGTCTACCGCATTTTGTCTGGTGGCGTGATGGTGATGTTCGGCGCGCTGGTTACCCTGGAGGTGGTGTGGAGCATGATAGATTTCTGTATGGCGCTGCTGACGGCTTGCAACCTGGTGGCCATCATTCTCCTGGGGCGCTACGCCTTCCGGCTGCTTGACGACTATCGGCAGCAGAAGCGTCAGGGTGTCAAGGATCCCACCTTCCATCGGAGCCAGTTGCCGGAATTGGAGCAGGATATAGTGTGCTGGGAATAAGCAAACGGACAAAGATTAAACGATGACCTATATTGGTGAACTTATTTCGATTGGTGTGGCCTTTTCATGGACGGCGACAGCACTGCTCAGCGAGTTTGGTTCGAAGCGGCTGGGCAACCTGACGCTCAACGTGTTGCGCATGGCCCTGGCCCTGCTGTTTTCGCTCGTCATGTTTGGCGTGGTGACGGGCAGCGTCCTGCCACCGGGAGCCTCGGCTGAGGCTGCCGGGTGGATGTTGCTGTCTGGACTCGTAGGCTACGTTATCGGCGACTTCTGTCTCTTCCAGTGTTATATCATCATCGGTTCGCGCTATGGCCAGCTCTTCATGACGCTGGCACCACTCGCTGCCGCCCTGATGGCTTGGGTGACGCTGGGTCAGCGAATGTCGCTGATGAGCATCGTAGCCATGCTGGTAACGCTTGCGGGTATCGGTATCTCCGTGCTGGGGCGCGGCACGCATCATCGGCTGTCGCTGAAGTTGCCGCTGAACGGTGTGCTCTTTGCCGTGGGTGCTGCTGTCTGTCAGGGTGTTGGCCTGGTACTGAGCAAGATAGGCATGGATCATTATGAGGTTGTGGCCGGCATGCCCGACTGGCTGGTGCCGTTCAGTGCCAACTTCTACCGCTGTTTAGCCGGCATCATTGGTTTTCTCTTACTGATGTATCTGCGTGAGGGACTGGCTCCACTGCGCGAGGCCCTGCACGACGGCAAAGGCCTGACCGTGGCCACGGCCACCACCGTCTTTGGTCCCTTCGTGGGCGTTGGATTCTCGCTGATGGCTGTACAGTACACTGCCGCCGGCATTGCTTCCACGCTGATGGCCATGACGCCCATCATCATCCTGCTGCCCTCCCGTTGGCTCTTCCACGAGCGCATCACGTGGCGTGCCGTGTTGGGAGCCGTCATCTCTGTTGTCGGTGTCAGCCTCTTCTTCCTCGGTTAGTTCTTACGACTCATGGGCCGTACGGCGCGAACCCACCCGCAGCGTCTGAAGCAGCACGCTGAGCAGGATGAGGGCGATGCCGAGGTAGAAGGAGAAGTTCAGTTCGCGGCCTTCCCCAAAGATGAAGAAGGCCAGAATGATGGTATAGCATGGCTCCAGATTGTACGTCAGATTGACGGTAAAGGCTGAGAGGCGTTTCAGTGCCTGTATCTGCAGTAGGTACATGCCAACGGTGCAGAACAGGGCGTGGCAAAGCATCAGCCACAGGTTTGAGCCGTCTGGAATGACGATGACGGGCTGATGGCTGGGAAACACGCTCAGGTAGAGTGGGGCGATGAGGCTGACAGCCACCAGACCGCCCGCCATCTGATACATCAGTACCGTGCGGCTACGCACTCCTATGCTGGCTTTCTTGTTGCAGATGGCATAGAGCGCACAGACGGCCGACGAGACAATTCCTATGGCAATGCCTGTGCGATAGCGGGCATCGAGCGAGAAGATGCACATCACGCCCGCAACAGTGATTAGCGAAAACAGCAACTCTATCCAAGAGAAACGCTTTTCTTTGAACAGTATCGGTTCGAACAGCGCCGTGAAGAAACCTATCAGCGAGAAGCAGATGACGCCGATGGAGACGTTCGAGGCCTTGATAGAGCCGTAAAACAGTATCCAGTGTAACCCTAACAGGGCACCGCAACCGCACAGCTGCCAGAACTTCTGCCAACCGACGCGAGGCAGACCCGTGAACACCAGCAGGATGCAAGTGGTAAAAAGCATGCGGTACCACACGATGTCCACCTCGTTCAGCGTAATCAGTCGGCCAAACAAGCCCGTAAAGCCTGCCAGCAGCACGCTGAGGTGCAACTGGATAAATCCGCGTTTCGTCTCGTTCATGTCTGAGGCTTAGAGGGTGCTGACAGCTTTATTGCTCCAGGATTTGCTTGGCGTGCTCCTTGGTCTTGATTTGTTTGCCGGCAAATATCTGTTCGATGATGCCTTCCTCGTTGATGACGAAGGTGGTGCGGATGGTGCCCATCACTTTCTTGCCGTACATCGACTTCTCGCCCCAGGCACCCATGGCTTCCAGCAGCGTGTGGTCTACGTCGGCTATCAGCGGGAAAGGCAGTTCGTGCTTCTCCTTGAATTTCTGGTGCGAGGCGGCCGAGTCCTTGCTGACTCCCACCACCTCGTAGCCTGCACTTTGCAGTTCGTTGTAATGGTCGCGCAGGCTGCAGGCCTCGCTGGTGCATCCGCTGGTATTGTCTTTCGGATAGAAGTACAGTACCAGTTTTCTTCCCTTGTAGTCACTGAGGCGGATGTCTCGTCCCTGTTCGTCCTTGCCCAGAATCTCTGGGGCCTTATCTCCAATGTTCATCTTACTCTGTTTTTTTATTTCAATAGTTTCTTATTGTCGTATTCCCGTTCATCATCTCTTGCCAAGAGGGCGATTAGAACGATGGTGCAAAGTTACGCAAAAAACGAGTGAAATGCAAAAGAAAAACACTTTTTTCTTTTCATTTAACTGAACTTTCCCGCCCTCATGAGATTGGTTATATACAGTATAAGTAGGGTCTTACCCTGGAAAAAGTTGACTCATAAGAAGTCAACTTTTTCCAGGGTAAGACACTCCATTTCCAGAGGTGTTCTTATTGGATGGTGTAGCGGATGCGCTGCCTGAGTTTGTCGCTGCGCAAGGTGAGCACGATGCGGTAAAGATGCTGGCCCCACAATTGCTGGAGCACAGGGTCGAGCAGCGATGCCAGGTCTTCCACCTGTGGTGACAGCTGGCTGGGGTCATAGCGCAGGCTATGGCTGCCCAGCATGACGATGCCCGGCTCAGTGAGCTGTGGCTGCGTGGGGGTTATGAACATGAGTTGTGTGGCGGCAAGGCGGCTCTTGAGGGCCATGTCTTCCGTTACCTCTATTTTTTGTCTCTTTGTCAGTCTGACGGTGCGCAGCCAGTGGTCAATCCTGGCTTCGGCAGGGTAGGCACCGCTGATGTCGAGCGTCAGTTGGCGTGGCTGGTGGCTGACAACGCGCGAAGCATACTGCTTGCCGTCGCGCTGGCTGTAGCCGTTGATGCGCGGCAGGTTGTGATAGTCCGACTGCATGGTCCAGATGTCGTAGCGGTTATTGGAAAACGTCTTCGATGTATACTCGCCCACACCAGGGTCTATCAGCAGCGGCTCGCCATTGGCGTAGACGATGAATGAGCCCACATCGTTGTGGTTGTGGCTCTCGCCGTTGTGGCCGCCCTTCATGGCCACAAAGGGTTCGCGGGTGGTCATGATCTGCAGGTCGGGCAACCAGACCTCGTTCAGCCTGGGTTCACGTGGCGACTCGCGGAGGAAGGCCTGGATGTGCCGGAGGAAGATGAGTTCGCGACCCAGTGCGGGCCAGTTGCCGCTCTTGTCGTAGAGTCGGGCGGCCTGGTGTAGCACATCCTCCTGCTGGCCTACCCATGCTGCATACTGGCACATGGTCTTGTCGCCGGTCAGCAAGCCGAAGGGATAGCCGATATTGATGTTGAGCATGGCACGGTTGCCGTGGGCATCGGCAAAGTTGACGGCGTAGCCGTTGCCGATATACATCTTATATATATACGACTCCATGGCCAGCAGTTTCGAGGCGAGGGGTGAGAGGTAGGAAGTAAGAGAGGCGTTGTGCAGCAGATACTGCGTCTCGAAGAGCGAGGCGGCAGCACGGTCCCAGTAGTGAGGCCCCTCGTCGCATCCGCCGTCGGCAGGGTAGGCCGCCATGAAGGCTTCTGCCGCCTGTTCTATCTGCCTGATGGCCTCCTGGCGCCGTGCGTCGTCATGTTCACAGAACAAGACGCAGGTCAGCCAGTTAGAGCATATCCAGGGATTCCAGTTCATGCCGGCCTTTTTCCACCAGTAGTTAGTTTTGACGGCCGGTTGCAGGATGCGCCGGCTGATTTCGCTGTCAATGCGCTTGACGAGCAGGGGTGAGAAGCGGCTGATTTCGTCGGCCAGCAGATAGCGCGTCCACGCCATGAGACTGGCCGTCTCGGCATTGAACAAGTCTACGTTCTGATCATTGGCCTGTGGTAGTTCCGTCTTGTAGTGGGCGGGCAGTCCCCACCAGGTTTCCTCGAGTGTGCTCTGCAGTCCGTCAATGATGTCGGACGTGAAGCGGTGATGTCCCTCAACGGCTTCGGCCAGTACGATGGCAGCCAGTTGGCGGCGCTTCTCGAACATCAGTGCCTCGTAGCGCGTGCGGTTGCCAGTTTTCTTAAATTCGGCAAAGACGCTGGCAGGCAGGCTGTGCCATGGTTTTCCCAGATACCTTTCGCCGAAGGCAATATAGCTCTGGCGCATGCTCTCGGGGATGGAGTCGCGCCAGAACGTGTCGCCATAAGCAGGCAAGAGCTTTGGAGCCTGTGCGGCCGATGGAGTGACCCCCAACAGCATTGCCACCCACAGCATGCTTAGCAGTAGAACGTTGAACATTGAACGTTGAACGTTAAACGGCCATGCTGCGGTAGCAAATTCTTCATTCTTCATTTTTTTACCACCTTGCGCGTACGCTTGTTCTTCTGTTTCACGATGTTCACGCCGCGTTGATAGTTACGGCGCAACTGTCCATTGGTGCCATAAATCCTGGTGTCCGAGCGTTTGCCGTCTTTCACTCCTGAGGCCAGCACGTTCTGGATGCTGGTCACGTAGTTGTCGTAGCTGAAAGCCTTGTTCTGCTTGTCGCCCCAGATGTAGTCTTCCAGTCCTGGATAGTCAATGAATGGGTTCCGGTTTTTCTGAATGCTGTAGACGGCG
The DNA here is from genome assembly GCA_002371715.1 of Prevotella sp. UBA3757. Taxonomy (GTDB): domain Bacteria; phylum Bacteroidota; class Bacteroidia; order Bacteroidales; family Bacteroidaceae; genus Prevotella. The sequence goes on along the minus strand of DFGF01000026.1, from coordinate 23,624 downwards.
TTGTTGCGGTCTATTTCCTTCTGGCTGACGGGGTCGTCCTTGGCCCATCTCATCAGCATCTTCAGCTGCCAGTCGCTCAGTCCCGGATAGGTCTTGCCGTCAAGTGTGGGCTTGGCATCGGCATTGCTCGTGTACCAGTCGGGCAGTTTTTCCTCGTAGCAGGTCACCATATAGAAATAGGTGCGCGCAAAGTCGCCCTTGTACTCGTCGTTGGGTTCAAAGACCGTGCCCGTATAGCCGCTGACGGTACACTTGCCCAGTTTGCTGAACGCGTTGGCCGACTTGTAGTTCTCGCCGTTGGTCTCGCCAAAGGGGTAGTTGGAGCGCTTGTTGTTGACCAGCTTGTCGGTAGGGTACATGTGGTGCAGGTCGGTATACATGGGTGGCACGTTTTTGCCGAACCAGCTGTTTGGGAACGAGTGTTCGCGGTTGTAGAACTGACCCTCCTTATTGCCGCTGCCCTTGTCCTGGTCGGTACCGAAAGTAAAGTTGCTGATGCCAGAGTACATGTCCCACACCTTGCCGTCGGCCCTGACGTCAGTCTGCTGGAAGTCTGTCCACAACTGGGCATAGCTTCGTTCCGTGCGGTTGTAGACGATACTGCTCATTGCCGTCTTCAGCGCGGCGCCTTTCTTGCCTTCCGCAGCCTGATAGTAGGTGCCGGAGTTGTTAGGCCCTTGGGCCCAAACCGTTGCTGCCGTTGCCAGCAGCCATGCCGTAGTCAATAGTTTCCTGTTCTTCATATTCAATTCAATGTTCAACGTTCAATGTTCAATGTTCAATGTACAACGTTCAATGTTCAACGTCCTGGTTGGGAAACTGCTGGTAGATGCGCAGTCCGTAGTTGTTGCTGGCCGCAAAGACGTACTCCATGATGTCGGCCGTGTCGTGTTCAAAGTCGTTCCAGGCCTGGGCATACAGCCAGAAGGTCAGTTCCAGGCAACAGCCGCCCTGCGACGCTTCAGCCTGGCGCACCAGCGGGTTCTTGTCGGCCATCACTTTGGGATTGTCGCTCAGCCACTGTTCCAGGTGCTGGCGGAACTTGGTGATGTTGGCTGTGCCGTCGTCGTCAAGGTGTATGGAGCGGAAGTCAAAGTAGATGCGGCGCGACTGTTTGCGCCCCTGGTTCTGCTCCATGCCTATCCAGTTCTGGAACGAGCCGTCTACCAGCGTCTGTGGTGCAATGGTGACGATGGTGTTGTCGAAGTTGCGCACCTTGACGGTGGTCAGCGTGATGTCCTCCACGCGTCCGTTGGCACCTGCCGACGGCACCGTAATCCAGTCGCCCACGTGCAGCATGTCGTTCGACGTGAGGCGGATGCCGGCCACCAGTCCCTTGATGGTGTCCTGGAATGCCAGCATCAGTATGGCTGACGCAGCACCCAGCCCGGCAAAGAGCGTGGCAGGATTCTTGTCGATGATGATGGCCACCACCACGATGACGGCAATGAAGATGACGATGATTTTCAGTACGCCGCACAGGGTGTGCATGTACTGCTGGCGTGCAGAGCGCTGCGACTTCGATTCCAGTTGCTTGAGCGAGTCGGTAAATACGATGACGGTACGTGCCGACATGACGGTGATGTAGATGGCCGTCAGGCGTGCCAGCATTTCGCGTATGACGGGAAAGTCGTAGAAAGTCCACGGCAGCAACTGCCAGATGACGACGGCCGGAACGATGCTGCATGCCGACAGCAGTACGCGTTCGCTGAGCATCACGTCGTCCCAGCGGGCTTCCGTCTTGCTGGTCAGCTTGAGCACCAGGGGTATCAACAACTTGCGGCATAGCCATCCCGCCAGGAATGCCAGTGCAAAGGCCACGACCACCAGGATGCCATGCGTCACGAAATTGACGGCATCTCCTGTTACGCCGCACGCTTCCACCAATTGTTCTATCCAAGTCTGAATTTCTTCCATAAGCAAGTCTTATAAATGTGTAATCTGTGTGCAAAGATACGAATAAGAAGTGGAAAAACGACAGACGGGCGTGGAAAATTAATGATATTTGTCAATTATCCCCTGACAGGCCGTTTGCAGGCTGTTGAAATAAAAAAAATGGTGGAATGATGACATAATGAGTGCTAAAACGTCTTAAATGATGTAAAACTATATAGTCTACAAAACAAAAATGAACAGCACGTTATGCCGAAAAGGCCTCGCAATGGGGCTCATTGCTATGCTGGCAGCATGGCCTGCCGGGCTGTTGGCACAGCAGAACTATCGTGTGGCAGCCTGCGACTGGATGATGCTGAAACGCCAGAAGCTGGGCGAGTTTAAGCTGGCCCAGGAGATTGGTGCCGATGGCATCGAGATGGACATGGGGCCACTGGGTAAGCGCGTCCTGTTTGAGAACAAATTGCGCGAACCACAGTTCCAGCAGCAATTCCGCCACACGGCCGACTCGCTGGGCGTAGAGGTGCCCTCAATGGCCATGTCGGGTTTCTTTGCTCAGAACTTCCTGAAACGCGACAACTATCGCGACCTGATTCAGGACTGTCTTGAGTCGATGGCGGTGATGGGTGCCAAGGTGGCCTTCCTGCCCCTGGGCGGCAGCGGCCACGAATGGAAAGAGAAGGGCGCGGCCCGCGACGAAATGGTGCGCCGCCTGCACGACGTGGGCGAGATGGCCCACAAGCAGGGCAAGGTCATTGCCATCCGTACGCAGCTCGACGCGCGCGCAAACATTAGATTATTAAAGGAAATCGACAGCGAGGGTATTAAGATTTACTATAACCTGCAGGATGCCGTCGACCAGGGTCTCGACCCTGCCAAGGAGTTGAAGCGGCTGGGACGCGACCGCGTGGCCCAGATACACGCCTCGCTGACCGACAGCGTCACGCTGGACGTTGACCCGCGCATAGACATGCACCGCATCAAAGCGACGCTCGACAAGATGGGGTGGGGTGGTTGGCTCGTCGTGGAGCGGAGCCGCAATGCCAAGGATGTCAGGAACGTGAAGGGCAACTTCGGGCGCAACGTGGCCTATCTGAAACGTATATTCCAAGAGGACAAACAATAATAACAATAAAAATAATAAGTCAAACTAAATGAAGGATTTTATGAAGAAGAATCATTTCTTTACGTACAGTAAGATGTGCGTGTTTGCTCTGACAGGAGCAAGTACACTCTTCCTTGCTTCGTGCGCCAAGGATGGTTACGACGACGAATCGTTCGACAGTGGTGTCAGCAACACGCAGGTATCGGCTATTGCCGTAGACGATATCACGATTGCAACCAGTGCCGACGGTAAGACGCAGACCATCTCGTGGCCCGTGGTGATGGGAGCAGGTGGCTATCGGGTCAGCTTGGTAGATGTCGGCAATCCTGAGGAACCGATTATCGGCGACTCGCTGGTCGACGGCTGTTCGGTCACTGCCAAGCGCGAGGAGGACGTCAACTACAAGCTGACCATCCTGACGCTGGGCAACAAGAGCAAGAACAATACCGATGCCAGCGAGGCCGTTGTAAAAGAGTTCTCGACCTTTACGCCGACCTACATGACTATTCCTGCTGGCTCAGACCTTAAAGAGTGGTTTGCAGCCAACCCGATTCCTGCAGACAAGGTTGGCGAGAACCTGAACTACGACCTGGAGGGCGGTGCTGACTACAAGCTGTCAGGCCTTCTGGACTTCGGTGCCAACTCAGTGACACTGCGTTCCAACAGCAAGTCGACGTTCGCCAAGATTACGTTTACCGATGCTACCTCAGAACTGTCCACCTCTGCAGGCATCGTGCTGAAATACCTTGACTTCGACTGCAGTGCCTCGTCGGCAGCCTTCCTGTCGCTGAGCCGTACGCCAGCCATTGAGCCGGTTGTTGTCAATGCCTGGGGCGCTGACTACAACTTCTATCGTGTGAAGGACAACATCACTATTATGAGCTGTAACATCAGTGGTGTCAACTCCTACTTCCTGTGGGACAATCAGGTACAGGTATGGTATGCCGACAACGTGCTGATTGACAACTGTCTGGTTCACCTGACGACCCCCAAGGACTCGAAAGCCATTAGCGGTGGCTACTTCTGGACCAACAAGGGTTCCGGCTTCTTCCGCAACCTCACCTTCACCAACTCGACGTTCTACAATACCGGCGAGGGCGACGTGAAGTACTTCGTGCAGTATGGTGGCTTCGGCAATGACCAGGTGAAAGACCCCGACACTCAGTTCGGATGGACCGACAACACCATTACCTATGACAATTGTACGTTCTACCATGTCTGCTCAAGCGGTCAGTGGGGTAACTACAATGGTGTGGCCGGCAAGAAGACCTCCTACTGGAACTTGTTGGACTGCATCTTCTACGACTGCTCGTCGTCAGGTGTGGCCCGTCGTTTCCTGGCCGGTAAGCAGAATCAGGCAACTGCCGTCTTTGCCAACAATACCTACATGAAGAAGGATGGTACGTTCGATAATCCTGACCCATACGACAAGTCTGGCACGGACATCAAGGAAGACCCGCAGTTCAAGGATCCTGAAAACGGCGACTTCACCATCAGCAATGCCACACACGTGGCTCTCGGTGTCGGTGACCCGCGCTGGCTGCCGTAAGAATTAAGAAATAAGAGTTAAGAATTAAGAAATAGAATTCTATGAAAAGATATATTAAGAATTTATGTCTCGGCATGATGCTGATGTGTTCAGCATCGGCACTTGCCCAAAACCAGACAGTGACAGGTACTGTGCTCGACGAGCTGGGCGAACCTGTCATTGGTGCGACGGTGACCGTGACCGGCACGAAGACAGCTACCGTTACCGACATGGATGGTAACTATAAGATTGCAGTGCCCAAGGGTGACAAGGTGACGATTTCATATATTGGCTATCTGACTCAGACAGTGACGCCTGGCGGCACTGTCAGCCTGCAGGAGGACAAGCAGAGTCTGGAAGAGGTGGTCGTTGTGGGTTACGGCTCACAGAAGAAGGCTCACCTGACCGGTTCGGTGGCTACGGTGGATGTCGATGACATTCAGGATCTGGCCAACGGTGGACTGGCCAGCTCACTGAGCGGTCTGGTCAATGGTATGTCAGTCAGTGGCGGTGATGCCCGTCCTGGCGAGAACGCACGCATCTCTATCCGTGACGTCAACTCGTTGGGCGAGATTGGTTCGACGGCTCAGCAGCCGCTGTTCGTCATCGACGGCTATATCTATCCTAACGACGTGAAGGTAGGCAATATCACACAGAACCTCGGTGCTGAGGCCTTCAACAACCTGGATCCCTCTGAGATTGAGAGCATCTCGGTGCTGAAGGATGCTTCGGCCGCTGTCTATGGTGCCCGAGCTGCTAACGGTGTTATCCTCGTGACCACCAAAAAGGGTAAGCTCGGAGCCCCCACCATCAGTTATAGTGGTACGTTTGGTTTTACCGACGAGGTGGCGCGCCCCAAGATGCTTGACTCCTACCAGTTCGGCCGCCTCTACAATGCCGTGGCTGCTGCCGACCCCACCAACACCAGTCTGAACAAGACGACGGCACTTTTCCAGGCTGACGAACTGGAAGCCATGAAAGCCCTGAACTACGACCTGCTTGACAAGTATTGGGAGACCGGCTCTACCATGCGTCATGCCGTCAACGTCAGCGGTGCTACCGATAAGGTCAGCTACTTTGCCGGTGTCAGCTACTTCAAGCAGGACGGTAACCTGGGCAAGCTCGACTATGACCGCTGGAACTACCGTGCCGGTGTTGACGTGAAGATCAGTGACTACCTGTCGGCAAACCTGACTGTCAGCGGTGACTACGGCAAGAAGAATAAGCCCCTGCTGAAGGTGGGTGGCACGAATGCCGAGAAGGACTACAACCTGCTGCTAACCCGTCCGCGTTATATGCCTGAGACGGTCGACGGACGCCACATCCTCTCCTATGGTGTCACCAACGGCGAGAAGGTGCAGAACCAGCGTTACTCGTTTGACCTGTTGCAGAACAATGGTGACTTCTCAAAGAACATGTCGTCGAACACCAGTATCAACGCCAGCCTGAACTACGACTTTGGATGGAGCAAGATCCTGAAGGGCTTGAAGCTGAAGTTCTCCTACTCGAAGAGCATCAATACCGACAAGACTAACGAATATGGCTCGTCCTACACCATCTACCAGATGACGCGCCGCTATGGTAGTGGTATGCACATGTATACACCTACCAGTGGCGACGATGCTGACTACAACTACCTGTCGGATACCAACTTCAACGCACTGTCGTATGCCAACGGCGACTACCTGAGCCGTAACATGATTCGCACGGACAACTACCAGATTAACCTGACGGTCAACTATGCCCGCGACTTCGGACAGCATCATGTTGGCGCTCTCTTCTCCATTGAGAAGTCGGAGGCTGAGAGTGAGTTCGTCACTGGACAGGTGAACAATCCGCTGCCCTATACCAACTATCAGTCGAACTCAGGACAGGGCGACAAGACTACCGAGTTCAATCGTGCCGAGAGCGGTACGCTGTCGTACATCGGACGTATCAACTACGCCTACATGGACCGCTACCTTTTTGAGTTCCTGCTTCGCTCGGACGCTTCTACCAAGTTTGCTCCTGAAAACTACTGGGGCACCTTCCCCGCTATCTCTGCCGGTTGGGTAGTCAGCGAGGAGCCTTGGTTCCAGAACAGCAAGGTGGGCAAGTGGATAGACTTCTTGAAAGTACGTGCCAGCTGGGGTCTCACCGGTCGTGACAACTTGACGGCCTGGCAGTGGAAGCAGGTCTATACTCTCGATGCCAAGGGTAATCCTATCTTTGGTGAGGGTACCAACATCGATCCCTCGAAGAGCAAGCTGAATGGTATCAACAAGAACACCTCGGCCATCAACCGTGACGTGCACTGGGATAAGTCATACAAAACTAATATAGGTATCGACTTCCAGGTGCTGAACAAGCGTCTGGCCGTCAATTTCGACTGGTACTATGAGAAGAACCGTGAGATGCTGATGAATATCGCACAGGACGTGCCTTCTACTGTTGGTACGCAGTCGGCATCCGTCAACCTGGGTGAGATGAACAACTGGGGTTGGGAACTCGGCATCACATGGCGCGACAAGATTGGCAAGGACTTCAAGTATAAGGTTGGTATCAACACAGGTTACAGCGACAACGAGGTGCTGAACATGGACTTTGCCACTGATTTCATCTATCGTCAGATTCAGCGTGGCGGCCGTACCGATATTGGCACCTGGGGCATGCAGTGCATCGGTATGTTCCGTTCTTTCCAGGACATCGAGGAGTATTTCCAGAAGTATAACATCACGTCGTACATGGGCCTGACCAAGGACAAGGTTCGTCCTGGCATGCTGATTTACAAGGACGTACGTGGTGCTTACGACGCAACGACAGGCACATACGCCGGTCCTGACGGCATTGTCGACAAGGACAATGACCAGGTACAGCTGGGCACACGCGGCAACATCTACGGGTTCACCATGAATCTGGGTGCCGACTGGAAGGGTATCTCGCTGACGGCTCAGTTTAATGCCAACTGGGGTGGCTATACCACCGTGCCCGCTCAGGCCATGGGTGTTGCTTCAGGTTCAAACCTGGAATTCTACAACCTGCCTTCGTTCTGGAATCCCGACAACATGTATGCTTATCAGGATGTTTATGACGGCAGCGGCAATCTTGTAGTGAAAGAGAATCGCGGAGCCGAGTATCCAAACCTGGCCTACCAGAGCGTCAACGGTGTTGCATCGAGCTTCTGGCGCATCAGTGCTGCCCGTGTCACGCTGAACCGTCTCACCGTGGCCTACACGCTGCCCAAGCAGTGGTTCAACTTCATCGGCATCAAGAGTTGCCGTGTCAACGTGACGGGTCAGAACCTCATCAACTTCTACAACCCCTATCCAGACAAGTTCACCAGCCCCATGGCAGGCAACTACGGCGCATATCCTAACCTGCGCAAGTGGACGGTGGGTGTCAACCTGAGCTTTTAATGAAAAGTATAGAATTTAGAATCAAGAAAGATATGAAGACAATCAAATATTTTAGCTTTGGCCTTGCGTCCGTATTGGCCCTGTCGGCCTGTAGCGACCAGTTCCTACAGGACAAGAAGAACTATGGCCAGGTAGGCGAGGAAATCCTTAACTATTACGAAGGTGCCCAGGGTCGTCTTAACGATGTCTACTCATTGTGTCTGCCTAACGTCTCCGCACTGTCGTGGCGCTATCCCTCAATGGGTGTGAACGACGATGCTGCCAAGTCGACGGAAGAGTACACCGGATTCGGTGCCTTCGTCAATCCTGAGGATGAGTTGAGCTCTATGAGTGGCGGCGTCTCTGTGCCAGACCTTTTCCTGGGTACGCAGAACAATATCCGCGAGAACATCTGGGGACACATCCGCGACATCAATGACCTGATCCGTGGCGTGCAAGACGGTTCGCTGCCTCAGGACCAGAAGGACGAAGTGCTTGGTCAGGCTTATTTCCTCCGTGCATGGCGCTATTACAACCTGTTTAAGTTCTTTGGCGGTGTGCCCATCGTCACCGAAGTGCTCAATCCTACGGCTGACGCCTTCACGCCGCGTGCCACGTCCAAGGAAACCTATGAGTTTATCCTCAATGACCTGCAAATGGCTGCTGACCTGCTGAAGGAGAAAACAGCCAACGGCGGTTGGAACTCCACCAACTGGGGACGCATCACCACCGGTACGGCACTGGCACTGAAGGGGCGCCTCATGCTGCTCTGGTGCAGCCCGCTCTTCAACCGTGCAAACGATGAAGCACGCTGGCAGGCAGCCTATACGGAGATGACGAACGACCTGGCCACCATCAATGCTTGTGGCTACGGACTCTATCAGACAGGCAATAATGTCAATGGTAGCGACTTTGCCAACCAGTTTGTTCAGACGGGTCGTAACCCTGAAGCCGTCTTCGTGGTCAACTACAACACGACGGCCATCCTGACAGGTATTGACGATGCCGCCAAAAACAATAGTTGGGAGCGATTCATCCGTCCTGACAACCAGGGCGGCAATGGCTACGCTGCCGGTCTGATGCTGGTGCAGATGTTCCCAATGGCCGATGGTAAACTGCCCGCAGGCCTGAACACCTATACCAAGCTGGAAACGTCGAGCTATAGCTATGAGAAGGACTATCCCTTCATGAACCGTGACCCGCGCTTCTACCGCACGTTCGCATTCCCCGGCTTCCGTTGGGCTTATAGCGGCAATGCTGCCGAGCACGATGCTCACAACCCCAGTGACGCTGCCAACTATACGCTGTGGAACTATGTATGGTATACTGACCTCAACGACCAGGACAACCCTGAGAGCGGCAACTCTTATGCTCCAGATAATCTGTTGACTTCCAAGCAGGGCATCTATGTTCGCAAGAGGAGCGACGACCTCGACTGCAACAGTGCTACGGCTTATGTTTATAATGCTAACGGTTGGAAGAGTGGTGCAGGCCCCTTCTACTCGGCTGCTCAGCTCATTGAGATCCGTTATGCCGAGGTGCTGCTCAATCTGGCTGAGGTTGCTTGTGGCGCAGGCAAGATGTCGGAAGCCGCTGCCTACCTGCAGCAGGTGCGCGACCGCGCCGGTGTGCCAGCCTACTCGAATCTGAGCGACCAGGCAACCTGCATGAGTGCCATCCTGTATGAGCGTCAGATAGAGCTGGCCTACGAGGGCAAGCGTTTTGACGATATGCGCCGCTGGATGCTCTATGACGGTGGTACACAGCAGCCTGAGGGTGCTCCTGCCAGCTGGACTCTGACTGGCTGGGGTGGCAACACCTGCACTTGGCTCGGCTTCAAGCCTTTCAACGGACAGCGCCGTGAGAACATCGAGTTCCGTCTGGCCGATAAGTATGGTGTCGGTACCACGCTTTGGAATGGTGACCCCCTTATTAATACCAAGCTTGACGGACATGCCGACTCTCCGCTGGACAGTGTGGCTAAGGCGTATATCGCCGACCATGCCGGCGTGGCTCTTGCCGATGCCAAGAACCTGCCTGAGGTGGTCTATGCCGCTGAGAAGGCTGTACGCCCTGCAGGTGTCAACTTCAGCAAGGGTGACATGAACGAACAGCTGGCAGCCCTGAAGGCCTGGTATCAGGACAACCTCGTTGTCAAGGAGCGCAAGGGCGACGGACGTGACTCGCAGCACAATGACCTGTACATCAACTTCCGTCCGAAGTACTATTTCCTTGGCATGACTTCTGCTGTTCAGAATGCAAACAAGGGACTGCCGCAGACAATCGGTTGGCAGGACTATAACAACGGTGGTGCCAACGGCACCTATGACCCGCTGGCTGAATAACGCCAATATCGCTACTCTTTATACCGACAGGCTCCACATCAACTCATGTGGAGTCTGTTTTTTTCGGAAAAGTTTGGCTGTTAGGAAAATAGTTCGTATCTTTGCAAGGCTTTGTATAGACAAACAGGTATTGCTAATGATGAGACGGACTTTTCTTTTGGCAGCGTTGATGTCTACGTTGACGCTGGCTGCCCAGCCGCAGGTGGAGACCCAGCGGCAGTATCTCAGTGGGCATGGTTGTGACGATATGGTGGAGTGGGACTTCCTTTGCTCGGACGGTCGCAATAGTGGTAAATGGACTAAGATTGGGGTGCCCTCATGCTGGGAACTGCAGGGCTTCGGTACCTACCAGTATGGCATGCGCTTCTATGGTAAAGCAACACCCGAAGGTATTGCCGACGAAAAGGGCAACTACAAGACGGAGTTTACGCTGCCTCAGGAATGGCAGGGCCGACAGATCCTGCTCGTCTTCGAGGCCGCCTTTACCGAGATTCGCGTTCAGATTAACGGGCGTAAGGCCGGTAACGGCACCTATCAGGGTGGCTTTACCCGCCACACCATCGACGTCTCTGACCGCGTGTTCTTTGGCAAGAAGAAGAACCGACTGGAGGTGGAAGTGCTCAAGGAGAGCAGTGTGCCGCAGGTGAACCTGGCTGAGCGCCGCGCCGACTACTGGAACTTCGGTGGTATCTGGCGCCCCGTCTTTATGATTGCCAAGCCCGCGTTGAACATCAGCCGAGTGGCCATCAATGCCAAGGGTGACGGCCGCTTCATGGCCGACGTCTTCCTGAACCGCGCCCAGTCCGGCAGTTCCGTGTGCGTCGATATCATCGACGCACACGGGACGAAGGTGGCGCAGAGCCCTGCCTATGCTATCAGCAGCGACGGCGCGAAGGTGGACTTTACGGCCAAGGGCATCAAGGCGTGGAATGCCGAGCAGCCGAACCTCTATACAGCCGTCTTCACGCTGAAAAACGCTGAGGGTCGTACCCTCCATGTGGAGCGCCAGAAATTCGGCTTCCGCACCATTGAGTATCGTCACAGCTATGCGCAGCCGCTCCCCTCCCATCAAGGGGAGGGGTCAGGGGTGGGGTCTTCCCACGTCTACGGCTGCCAGGAGGACGGCCTCTTCATCAACGGTCAGAAGGTCATTGTCAAGGGTGTCAACCGCCATTCCTTTCGTCCTGAGACGGGACGAACACTGAGCAAAGCAAAGAATATCGAGGACGTGCTGCTGATTAAGAGCATGAATATGAATGCCGTGCGCCTGAGCCACTATCCGGCCGACCCTGAGTTCCTGGATGCCTGCGACTCGCTGGGTCTTTACGTGGAGTGTGAACAGCCCGGCTGGCACAATCCGCATAACACCATCATCGGCAGTCAGACGGTTGAGGAAATGGTGACGCGCGACGTCAACCATCCCAGCATCATCTTCTGGTCGAACGGCAATGAGGGCGGTTTCAACTACGAGTTGGAATCCGTCTTCTCGAAGTTCGACCCTCAGAATCGCGTCGTACTCTACCCTTGGGCCAACCGCAACGGCTTCGAGACCAAGCACTACCGTTCGTGGGGCGAGACATCGGAGTATATGCGGCAGAAGGAAATCTTCATGCCCACGGAGTTTCTGCACGGCCTCTATGACGGTGGTCACGGAGCCGGTCTGAAGGACTACTGGCGGCTGATGATGTCCAATCCCCGCTGTGCCGGTGGCTTCCTGTGGGACCTGATGGATCAGGGCGTGGTGCGCACGGATATGAACGGTATCGTAGACTGCATGGGCAATTTCGGTGCCGACGGCATCGTAGGCCCCCATATGGAGAAAGAAGGCAGCTTCTATACGATAAGAGAAATATGGAGTCCCGTGCAGGTGAAGTCGTGGGACGGTGGCAAGCCCGTTGTTAAGAACTGCTATGCCTTCACCAACCTGAAGGACTGCCAGTTCAGCTACCGCCTGTTGGACATGCCGGCATACGGCGAGTCTAAAGTAAAGGTGGTGAAAGAAGGCAAGCTGCCGTCGCCCGATGTGGCTCCCGGCAAGACCGCGAGGCTGGAGATAGACAAGACCAACGCCGACGTGATAGAGCTGACAGCCATCGACCCCTACGGACAGGAAATCTTCAAGTGGACCCGTAAGCACTTCAACAAAAACGTAGGCAACTTCGGTCCGAACACCCGTCGCCAGAATACCCAGCCCTATACCACCCAGGAAGATGCTAACCAGTTGGTGGCAACGCAGGGCAACCGCCAGTACACTTTCGACAAGAAGACGGGCCGTTTGATGGGTGTCACGGTCAGTGGTAAGTCCTTTAGTTTCAGCAATGGTCCTCGCTTCATTGCCGCCAAACGCTCAGACCGCAGCGACGATGGTTTCTACAACCACGACGACAAGGAGGCCTTCCAGAAGAAGACGCAGTACACGGAGTATGCCGACCAGGGTGCCTTTGCAGGCTTTACTGTCTCTGACTCAACGCTGGTGGCCAACTACATCCACGGCTCACTGGAGAAAGTGACCTACCGCTTCCTGAAAGACGGCGGGCTGTATATGAACGCCGACTACTACTTCAACGGCGTGGTAGACCTGATGGGCATCTGCTTCGATTACCCCGAGGGCAAGGTCAAGAGCAAGCAGTGGGTGGGCAAGGGTCCATACCGCATCTGGCAGAACCGCATGGAGGGTCCGCAGTATGGTTTGTGGAAGAACGAATATAACGACCCCATTCCCGGCGAGTCGTTCGAATATCCTGAGTTCAAGGGCTACTTTGCCGACGTGAAGTGGATGCAGCTTGAGACCACTGAGGGCAAGATTGGCATTGAGACGACGGGCAGCAAGATAGGTGTCTATACCCCGCGTGACGGCCGTGATCATATTCTATATACGTTGCCCGAGACTGGCATCAGCATACTGAAAGTCATTCCTGCAGTAAGAAACAAGGTAAATACCACCGACCTCAACGGCCCGTCGGCCCGGCCCTATTGGAGCAAGGGCAAGGGACACATCAATGCCATTCTGCATTTTGAGTAACGAAACGATTTTTAAGGATATCACATAGTATTAGTATTATTAATGAAACGCATTACACGATTATTTTTTATTGTTAGCATTCTATGGTGTGCCAACGTAAAGGCCGACACCACAAAACCCTGGACGTTCTGGTACTGGATGTACGGACACGTGTCTGAGGCAGGCATTAAGGCCGACCTGAAGGCCATGAAAGACGCAGGACTGGGGGGCTGTTACCTCATGCCCATCCGTGGGACGAAAGAGGCTCCCAATACGCTGCCGGCATTGGGGAAGACACCCGCACAGCAGCTGACGCCTGAGTTCTGGCGCATGGTCGATGTGGCCCTGGCCACTGCCGACTCGCTCGGTCTGGAGATGGGCATTCACATCAGCGACGGTTTCGCGCTGGCTGGTGGCCCGTGGATCCGTCCTGAGGAGTCGATGCAGAAGATTGTCTACTGTGATACCATCGTGCGTGGCGGTCAGCAGCATTTCACGATGAAGAAGCCTGAGCATTTTGGCGACTACTACGAGGATATTGCAACGTATGCCGTACCCGTGGCCGACCTCAACCCTGAGACGTTTGCACTCCGCGTGGCCGACCTGCAGATGCACTACTCGCTGAAGGACGGCGGCGCAAGAACCACCTGCTCGTCCGAAGTAACCAGGAACGACAAGGGAGTCTACTGTGCCGACAAGCCCTGCTGGCTGCAGTATGAACTGGCGAAGCCTGCCCGCATTTTCAACATCGAGATTGAACCGTCGGGCACGAATATCCAGTGTCAGCGCCTGTTGGTAAAGGCTTCTGACGACGGCGTCAATTTCCGTACCGTCAAGCAGCTGACACCGCCCCGACAGGGCTGGCAGAACGGCGACTGTAAGACCACGTTCAGCATTCCGCCCACGGTGGCGCGCTTCTTCCGCTTCGAATGGACGCCGGAGGGCACGGCTCCTGGTGCCGAGGACATGGATGCCGCCAAATGGAAACCCGTGTTCCGCATGAAGAACCTGCGGCTGGGCACCATGCCGACCATCGACAATTGGGAGGGCAAGGCCGGCTTTGCGTGGCGTCTGACGGGCGACACGCCTGCCGAAGAGCTCAAGAAGGAGGGCTATATCTATGCCGAGGACATCGTGCGCATCCCCCTGCAGGGTGATGTCGTCGACGTGGAACTGCTGGGCGGCACCTACCGCATCCTGCGCATGGGTCACACGTCGACGGGCTACACGAATGCCACCGGTGGCGGTGCCAGGGGCCTGGAGTGCGACAAGTTCTCGCGGGCTGCCGTCGAGAAGCAGATTGACCAGTGGTTTGGCCAGTTCATGAAGCGCCCGCATCATAATGTCATCAAGTATATGCATGTAGACTCCTGGGAGTGCGGCTGCCAGAACTGGAGCTCGAATTTCGTGCAGGAGTTCATCCGCCGCCGTGGCTACGACCTCATGCTGGTGCTGCCCATTATGGCTGGTGTACCGATGATAGATGGTGAGGCAATGCTGCGCGAGGTGCGCCAGACCATCGATGAACTCACCAACGAGGTCTTCTTTGCCACCGTTGCCCAGAAAGCCCGCGAGTATGGCGTTCAGGTGTCCAGCGAAAGCGTGGCCCCCACGATGCTTTCTGATGGCATGACGCACTATAAGTTTGTTGACGTCCCCATGGGTGAATACTGGCTCAACTCGCCCACCCACGACAAGCCCAACGACATGCTTGACGCTATCAGTGCCGCCCACGTCTATGGCAAGAACATTGTCCAGGCCGAGGGCTTTACCGAGGTGCGTGGCGTGTGGGACGAGACGCCGGCCAGCATCAAGCCCCTCCTGGACCGCAATTTCGCCCTGGGCATGAACCGCCTCTTTTTCCACGTCAATACCCACAATCCCTGGCTTGACCGCAAGCCGGGCATGACGCTTGACGGCATTGGCCTCTTCTTCCAGCGTGACCAGACGTGGTTCCCCGAGTCAAAGGCCTTTGTCGACTATATCACCCGTTGCCAGTCCATGCTGCAGCGGGGTAAGCCCGTGGTTGACATCGCTGTCTATACGGGCGACGAACTGCCCTCGCGCGCGCTGACACCCGACAAGCTGGTGCCCATGCTGCCGGGTCTCTTTGGCGACCAGCGCGTGGCATCGGAAAAGGCCCGTCTGGAGAATCGTGGCGTGCCCATGACGGAGTCGCCCGTCGGCGTGCGCCATTCGGCAGGCATTCTCGACATGAAGGATTGGGTCAACCCGCTCCACGGCTATCATTACGACTCGATGAACAAGGATGCCCTGCTCAATGAGGCCTTTAATTATAAGGTATTAGTAGTCCCCTCAGGGGTACTGCTTTCTGCCAAGACGCAGAACCGCATTGCCGAGTTGCGCAGCCGGGGCGTCGAGGTTATCGACCAGCCCTACCGGTTGTCGCAGCTGGCAGGTATCACCCCCGATGCCGTACTGCCCGAAGGCATTGCCTATGCCCACCGTACCGGCGACGACTTCGACATCTATTTCCTCTCGAACCAGACCGACCAGGAACAGTCGTTCATGCCCACCTTCCGCCAGCGTCGTGACAATCCTGTCGTCTACGACCCGTTGACCGGGCGGACCTCCCGTTTCCATGGTTCCGTCACGTTGCCGCCCTATGGTTCGCTGTTCGTCTGCTACGGTGGCGATTTTAGTCCGTCGGCTTCCGACTTGGAGTCTGCCCAGTTCGGACTCGGAGTCCGCTCCGTTCGGACGCTCACTGAGCCTTGGGATGTCACCTTCCGCGAGTCGGGTGTCAAACTGAAGAATCAAGAGCTTTTCGACTGGAGCAAGCACTCTGACGACAAGATTCGCTACTTCAGCGGTCATGCCCGTTACACTACGGAGCTGAAGCTGAAGAGGCGCAACGTGCCCAAGCGTCAGACCTGGCTGTCGCTGCCTGGCGTGAAAGACATGGCTCACGTCTGGGTGAACGGCAAGGACTGCGGCATTGCCTGGACGGCTCCCTACCAGGTAGAGATTACGGGTGCGCTGAAGAAAGGCAAGAACAAGATTGAGATTGAGGTCGTCAACACCTGGCACAACGCACTGCGTGGTGCTGACCAGGGCAAAGCGCCCTACGAGGGCATCTGGACCAATGCCAAGTACCGCACGCCGGGCAGCGACCTGTTGCCTGCCGGCCTGCTGTCGGCTCCTGAGATTCTGACAATTTCCAAATAAATGTATTATTAAGGTATGAGACGCATACTGCTATCATTTATCATTTATCATTTATCATTTAGCCTCATAGAGGCGCGTGTCCGTTTGCCCCAGTTCTTTGCCGACAACATGGTGCTGCAACAGCAGTCGGAGTGCAACCTATGGGGATGGGCGGACCCTGGCAAGAAGGTCATCGTCAGCACTTCGTGGAACAAGCAGTCATTTACGGTGACAGCCCGCCAGGACGGTCGCTTCGCCCTGACGGTGAAAACGCCAGAGGCCGGCGGTCCCTACATTATCGTCTTCAGCGACGGCGATGCCGTCCAGTTGCAAAACGTGATGATTGGCGAGGTATGGATATGCTCCGGCCAGTCGAACATGGAGATGCAGATGAAGGGCTTCAAGCAGCAGCCCGTCGAGGGCACTACCGAGGAGCTGCTGCGCTGCAAGGATGATGGCTTGCGACTGTTCACCGTCAAGCGCCACGCCTCGCTGACACCTGTCGACGACGTCACGGGCCACTGGGATGAGGCCAACAGCGCCTCCGTGCGCGATTTCTCGGCCACGGCCTACTACTTCGGCCGTGCCCTCCGTCAGACGCTCAGCGTCCCCGTGGGCCTCATCGTCACCTCCTGGGGCGGTTCGGCCTGCGAGGCCTGGATGCAGGCCGACTGGCTGAAGGCCTTCCCCAAGGTCAACCAGCACGTGACCGAGGCTGACGTCAAGAAGCTGCAGCAACGCTGTCCGACGGCACTCTATAACGGACAGCTCCACCCCCTCATCGGCTACACCATGAAGGGTGCCATCTGGTATCAGGGCGAAGACAATATTCCCCGTTACGACTACTATGCGCCGCTGATGGCTCGCATGGTGGAAGGCTGGCGGCAGGACTGGCGGCAAGGACAGTTCCCGTTCTACTACTGCCAGATAGCTCCCTACGACTACAGTCTCATCGGCTGGAAGGACTCGCAGTTGCTGCGCGAACAGCAGCTGAAAGCCGAGGCCCTCATTCCCAATGCCCGCATGGCTGTCCTGATGGATGCCGGCCTGGAATACGGCATCCACCCCAGGAAGAAGCGTCAGGCCGGCGAACGCCTGGCCCTGCTGGCCCTCAGCAACACGTACGATGTCAAGGGACTGCCCGACTTCGCCGTCTATAAGGAAGTGACCTTCCAGAACGACACTGCCGTCATCGCCTTCGACCGCTCGAAGGAGTGGGTGTACTTTGAGCATGGCACCACTTCGAAGCATTTCGAGGTGGCAGGTGCCGACCGCGTGTTCCACCCTGCCACCCAGGTCTGGGTCAGCCGCAACCGCGTCTATGTCAAGAGCGACCACGTGCGTCAGCCCCTTGCCGTGCGCTATGCCTGGCGCGACTGGGTGGAGGGCGACCTGATGCACGACGGCCTCCCGGTTTCCTCGTTCCGTACTGACGACTGGGACGTGCAGCCCGTCAGCACGCAAAGCAAGGGCGACTACAATAATCCGCAATAATAATCCGCAAGGACACTCCGCAACATCACCGCAATAATAACCCACAATAACACCATTACTATGACTAAGAAACTCCTAACTATATTATCCTGTCTTTTCTTCTGCTTGCCAGTCATATCACTCCCCTCCCTGCAGGGAGGGGCCGGGGGAGGGTCTCTCCTGGATGGGGCTGGGGGAGGGCCTGCAGTATCCATCGCCGGCCTCTTCCCCTTAGAGAACAGTGGCCGACAAGTCTGGAACTTCAATGCGGGCTGGCGTTTCCACTTGGGCGACGCGCCTGGTGCTGAGGCTCGGGACTTTGATGATAAAGCATGGGAAGTGGTGTCAACACCCCATACCGTACAACTGATGCCCGCTGAGGCCAGCGGCTGTCGCAACTATCAGGGCATTGCCTGGTACCGCAAGCATTTCCGTCTGCCTGCGGCGTGTCAGGGCCGCGATGTCACCCTCCATTTCGAGGCCGTCATGGGCCGTCAGACCATCTATGTCAACGGCCAGAAGGTAAAGGAGCATGAGGGCGGCTACCTGCCCATCACGGTCAGTCTTACGGCGTTAGGCTGTCAGGCAGGCGACGACTGTGTCATTGCAGTCAGGGCCGACAACAGCGACGACAAGACCTATCCCCCAGGCAAGAAGCAGATGACCCTCGACTTCGCCTATCATGGCGGCATCTACCGTGACGTATGGCTCATTGCCAAATCAAAGGTAGCCATCACCGATGCTGTTGAAGAACAGAAGGTGGCTGGCGGTGGCATCTTTGTCCACTATGCCAACATCAGCGAGGCACGTGCCGAGGTGTTTGTCAATACCGAGGTGCGCAACAGCGACACCCGCCCGCGCACCGTCACCGTTGAGAATGTCCTGTCTGTTGCGACCGCGTCGCAACTCACGCAACGCACCAAGCTCCGCCTCCAGCCCGGCGAGGCGCGCACCGTCACCCAGCGCTTCCTGGTCAAGAGCCCCCGGCTCTGGACGCCCGAGTCGCCCCACCTCTACCAGCTGGCCACGCGCGTCCGTGAGGGCCACCAGTCGCTCGACGGCGGCATCACCCATATCGGCATCCGTTCCTTTGAATTCGTCGGTGCCGACGATGCCCAGGGCCGCCAGCCCGGCTTCTACCTCAACGGCCATCGCTACCACCAGCTGGTCGGTGCCAACCGTCACCAGGACTTTGCCTACGTGGGCAACGCCCTGCCCAACTCCCAGCAGTGGCGCGATGCCAAGCGGCTGCGCGATGCCGGATTTACCATCATCCGCACGGCCCACTATCCCCAGGACCCTGCCTTCATGGATGCCTGCGACGAACTGGGCCTCTTCGTCATCGTAGCCACGCCCGGTTGGCAGTACTGGAACAAGGAGAAGGGCTGGGACGAGAAGGTTCACGAAAACACGCGCCAGATTATCCGTCGCGACCGCAACCACCCCTGCGTGCTGATGTGGGAACCCATCCTCAACGAGACCCGCTATCCCGAGGACTTTGCCCTCCAGGCCTTGCAGATTACGCGCGACGAATATCCTTATCCTTATCGCCCCGTTGCGGCTGCCGACGTGCATTCGGCTGGTGTGGCCGACCACTACGACGTGGTGTATGGCTGGCCGGGCGACGACTTTAAGTCGCAGGAGGCTGCCAAGCAGGGCAAGACAGAAGGCGTTATACGTCAGTGCATTTTTACCCGCGAGTTTGGCGAACTGGTCGACGACTGGTATGCCCACAACAACCTGAACCGCGCCTCGCGCTCGTGGGGCGAGCGGCCTATGCTGACGCAGGCCATGAGCCTCTACCGCTCCACCCGCGAACTCTATCATACCACGGGCCAGTTCATAGGTGGTTGTCAGTGGCACCCCTTCGACCATCAGCGCGGCTACCATCCCGATCCCTATTGGGGCGGCATCTACGATGCCTTCCGCCAGAAGAAGACGGCCTTCTCCATGTTTGCCGCCGTGCTACACCAGCCTACGGAGCAGCCCATGGTCAGCATTGCCCACGAGATGACGCAGTTCTCTGAGCGGGACGTCACCGTTTTCTCCAATTGCGACAGTGTCCGTCTGACCCTCTATGGTGGGGAACACTGCTGGCAGCAGCCCGTCACCGACGGCCTGGTGGTCTTCAGGGATGCCTGGGACTTCTTCGAAGCCCGCAACCACAGCTACACTCAGCGCAACTGGCAGCAGGTGAAGATGGTGGCCGAGGGCATTGTTGGCGGGCAGGTGGTCTGCCGCGAGGAGAAGATGCCTTCGCGCCGCAGCACCAAGCTGCGCCTCTATGCTGACGAGATGGGCCGGAAGCTCGTTGCCGACGGCTCCGACTTCATCGTTGTCGTCTGTGAGGTGACCGACGACTTAGGTCACGTCCGGCGACTGGCCAAGGAGCATATCCGTTTCACTGTCGAGGGTGAGGGCGAAATCATTGGCGATGCTGCCATCAATGCCAATCCGCGTGCCGTCGAGTGGGGCTCCGCTCCCGTGCTGATTCGCAGCACCCGTCAGGCCGGCAAGATTAAGGTCAGGGCTGAGGTACAGTTCCCCGGTGTCCATGCGCCCACACCGGCAGAGCTGGAGATAGAAAGCGTCCCGTACGCGTTGCCCATGTGTTACCAGGAGGGCGATTCCGTAACATCCGGAACGTCCAAAACATCCGGAACATCCGGAATCCCCGGTAAACCCGGGCAACCTGCCCTCTCCGATGCCGAGAAAGCCAAGATGCTCCAGGAGGTAGAGGCCCAGCAGGCCGACTTCGGCATCCAGAAATAAGAAAGCAAACAGTTGAACTCTCGACTCTCAACAGTCAACTGATAGTGGCGGTGAGAAATGATGCGTTGCCGAAGATATGATGATGTACCTCATTTAGTTCGACGGCGAGTCGAAGCCGGAGCGGACAATCCGCACGCCCTCCCCTTTCCTTCTTTAATCGCTCAGATTCTCCATATACTTCTGGGGCGTGATGCCCTCTATCTTCTTGAACGTGCGCTGCAGGACGGTGCGGTCGGCGAAGCCGCAGTGCTGGGCCACGGCATCGTTCCCCCAGTCGGGATGGGCAGCGATGGTGCGCTTGGCCTCTTCTACGCGCAGCTGGGCCATCCACTCCGTGTATTTCACCCCGCGCTGGTGCAGCCAGGCGGTCAAGCGGTAGCGGCTGATGCCGATGTCCTGTGCGGCCTGTGGCTGCAGCAGTCCCGTCTGGCGGTAGCCGCCACGGGCCAGCCATGCCGCCACGGCCTGCTCCACCTCGTGGGTTACCTCGGGCGAAAGTAGGGCAGCGTCTGTGCCTTCTTCTGTTCCCTTATGTGACGACATGGCGGCTTGCTCACGACAGGCTTCCTCTTTCACCTCGGTGGCGTTCTGCTCGGCGGCCTGTACGCGCTCCGGGGCAGGGCTGACGAGGTAGAAGCAGAAGCTATCTACCAGATAGAACAGGAAGAAATAGATGGCAAAGGCAATGATGAGCATCCACGTTCCCGTGCCGAAGATGGCCATGGGCACCATCAGTGCCAGCAGCATCAGACCGATGATGCTGTACTGCATCCAGCGCAGCATACCGTCGGTGTCGCGGTCGTAGTAGTCGCTCAAGGCATGGCGCATGGCAACGAGGCTTGACGAGTGCCGCCACGTGTAGTAGCCCTGCATCAGCATGTAGAGCACGGCTCCCGCTTTCTCGGCCATCCGCAACTCCAGCGTGTCGCTCAGCAGCGGCTGGCCGTCGGTCAGGGCCGCCACGGCGAGCATCGCCACCGTCACCATCCACACTGCCGGTCCCGTCCACTGGTCGGTCAGACTCAGTTCGCCGCGCCGCTGCAACAGCAATACGGCACGCGCGAAGAGGTAGGAGGCGGGGATGAGCATCGCCAGATTGAGCATCACTGACTGCGTGACGCCCATCAGTCGCAGCCCCATCGTCAGTTGCAGGGCGAAGTGCAGGGCCAGCAGCATCGTGCCGCCCGTCATCAGCCTGCGGGCCTGACGTGCCTGTCGGCTCTTGATGCGCCGTTCGCGCAGGAAGAGCAGCTTCACCGTGAGCAGCAGCATCAGCACCACGGCCGTGAATTGCATCATCTGGAGTGTAACCATAACGGCGGCAAATTTACATATTTTTTAGCAAATATCGGCGAAAAAGGTGTGACAATTTTGAAAATCGTCACACCTACATGCCCAAAAACCTTCAAAATCGTCACACCTATCGCAGAATTGTCACACCCTTTTTCGGGCAAACGATGTATTTTTGCAGCCAAATAATCATTCATAGCAATAAACCCATGTACGAACTGACCCGTTTCATCGCCGAGACACCCCTCTGGCTCACCATCCCCTTCTTCGCCGTCTTCGCTGCGATGTGGTTGTGGTGCCTCGTGCTCCTGGTGCAAGCCCTGCGTGGCAAATAATT
The DNA here is from genome assembly GCA_002371715.1 of Prevotella sp. UBA3757. Taxonomy (GTDB): domain Bacteria; phylum Bacteroidota; class Bacteroidia; order Bacteroidales; family Bacteroidaceae; genus Prevotella. The sequence goes on along the minus strand of DFGF01000026.1, from coordinate 1,338 downwards.
CTCCGAATAAAACAATATAAACAAATAAATCATTAAAAACAACGGTATGAACAACATCATTCACATCATCC
>DFGF01000026.1:0-1202 GCA_002371715.1 Prevotella sp. UBA3757 | reverse complement strand
CCGACACACCGCGAGGGCAGCCACCATGCTGCTCCTCGCCCTGCTCACCGCGCAGACGGCGGGGGCAACAGCCCTCACGGACTTCGTGACGGTGTCCTCGCAGGGCACGGCCACGGCCAGGTTCGCCTTCAGCGACCATTTCTACAGAGTGGACTGGTCAGGGATTAACACATCCCAGACAACGTCAGTGCTGCTTAACTACAGTTCAACCTGGGGTCGTTTGGTAGCAGAAAGAAACGGCTATACGAAAAGTGACATAACCCTATATGCGAGTGCGTCATTGGACTCTTGGGAGTCATCGCATATAACGGGCCTCACGCCGGGGCAGAGTTCCGACGGATATACAAGTTACGGTGACCTTGCGACGGGAGCCAGCGACACAACAAATCCACCAGTTTACAAGAAAGTCTGCACCGTCACCTGCCTGTCGGCCAACGCGCCGACATGGAACTGGTCGGCAGACTACACGACCTGCACGGCCACGTTCACCTGCACCGACGACCCGAGCCTGACGGCCACGGTGGAGGCCACGGTGACGGCTGCAAACGGCAGCATCACGGCCAGCGCGACGTTCAACGGCACGGCCTATAGCGACTCGAAGCCCGACCTCTGGGGACGTAGCGACGGGCGCGACGGCACCACCGACCATCCCTACGCCATCGGCAGCCCGCAGGCGCTGGTCCTTCTGTCCACCTACGTCAACGCGGGCAACAACGCCAGCGGCCTGAACTTCGAGCAGACGCAGGACATCGACATGAGCAACTTCGAGCCGATTGGCAGCAAGGCCAATGACTACAACCCCACGCCGTTCAGGGGCACCTACGACGGCAAGGGCCACGCCATCACCGGCCTCACCGTGGACACCACGTCGCCAATGGTTGGATTGTTCGGCTATTTTGAGGGCACTGTCAGGAATGTCACGATGGTCAATCCCAACGTCAAGTGCTCTTTCAGCGGCTTTGGTTCCAAATATGCCGGCGGCATCGTCGGCCTCAACCACTACGGCACCGTTGAGAACTGCAACGTCATCAACCCCACGCTTAATGCTCAGATCAAAGGAGCGATATGCGGAGGATTTAATAGTGCTGGAGCCACCGTCCGCAACTGCTACTACTACACGACGACGAATTATAATGCCGTAGATGCCGGTTCGACTGTGGGAACCATATCGAACACCTCCCGCGCCTACACCCTGACCCTCG
>DFGF01000118.1:1870-3123 GCA_002371715.1 Prevotella sp. UBA3757 | reverse complement strand
AAATGCAAGAAGAGACACTCTATCTAATACTCTACGGAGCAGCGACCATGTTGTCACTGACGGCATGTTGCTACCTGCTGCTACGCCGTTCCAATGCCATAGTCCCCGATGTGACGTCGCCAGTACGCCTGCGTTGGTGGACGGCAGCCTTCTTTGCCAGCATGACGCTGAGTCACATATGGTATCTGCCCACCTTCTATTTCACTGCAAACGATGACAAATTGCTGGGCACTCTTATAGGGGCGACGCTCGATTTTCTGACGCTTGTCCCCCTGGGGATAGTTGTATTGATGTCTATGCTGCAAGACCGCAGACGACCGCTGTGGCTCGCAGGCGTAATGATGGTGCCTATCATCGCAGTCATGACAGTGTGCATTGCAAACTGTAGCATCACCCTCCTACCAGTAGTATATGTCTATTACCTGTCGCTGGGCATCGGTTTGATAATATATATGGTGCGCGAGGTGCGGCAATATGGGCGATGGCTGCGCGACAACTATGCCGACCTAGAGCACAAGGAGGTGTGGCAGAGCTTCGTGGTGCTGGCTGTCATTCTGCTGTTTTTCGGCATATATACGTTAGATCCCCACGGGCTAGCCTACCAATACGCCACACAGGTGAATAACATCATACTTGTATGCTATCTCGTATGGCGGGTAGAAACGTTAAGCGAACTGAACGTCACCCCCCCTGCAACAGTCATGAACGGCGACGATCTTCCACAAGCCATCCACGACCATATCGGCATATTGCTGCAACAACATTGCATCGACACCCAACTCTACCTGCAACACGACCTGTCGCTCCAGCAACTTGCCAAGGCCATCGGGACCAACCGCTACTATCTCAGTCAGTACTTCTCAAGCCAAGGCACGACCTACAATGCTTACATCAACGGTCAGCGCATCGAACACTTCATGAATCTCTATCACAAGGCAGTCGCCACCCAGCAGTTCTTCACCGCCCAGCAGTTTGCTATGGAGAGCGGTTTCCACAATTACCGCACTTTCAGCAATGCCTTCAAGCACCTGACGGGACAGACCGTAACAGGCTGGATGAAGACCCAACAAAGGATGGGTGAGTGCTGAAGTGGAAAAATCTGCAAAAATACAGGTAAAATCTGCAAGAATCACGGCTTACGACACAAGCCGTGATTCTTTTTTGAGGTGAAAACATTACCTTTGCCCACAGAATTCGTGGAATCATGAGTAACGAATCATCATAATCAAACTAACAAAAACAAAACAAATGAA
>DFGF01000118.1:0-1796 GCA_002371715.1 Prevotella sp. UBA3757 | reverse complement strand
AAAAAGAGTTTAATGAAGAAGATGCTACCATGCATCGCAGCTGGTATGTTTGTCGGCTGCACCAGTTCAGACAACCCTGTTAAGGATGACACCTCTTCTATCAAGGACGGTGCCGACCTCGTGGTCTATGGCAAGATTTTCACCTCCGATGACAACAAGATTGTAGAAGCCTTTGCCGTGAAAGACGGCAAGTATGTCTATGTAGGCAACAAGGCTGGAGCCGAAGCCTATGTCGAGAAGGGCAAGACCGAAGTGGTGGATTACACCGGCAAGGGCCTTGTGATGTCCGGCTGCGGCAACGGCCATTCCCACTATATGTTGGGCTACGCCCTCAAGACCATCGGTACGATGTTCGACATACAGGACAATGCGGAGCAGGTCCTGAATAAAATCAAAGCTGCTGTCCAGAAAGCAAGGGCTGAAGGAGCTACGTCGATATTTGCACAGGGCTGGCGCCTGCAGAGCCTTGAGCCACAAGTGCCAACCCGTGAGGATCTGGATGCAATCTGTAGCGATATACCAATATACCTTCTTGACGAGGAATGCCACAAGGCACTGGCCAACACCATCCTACTGAAGAAAGCCGGCATCATCAACGAAGACGGAACAGCAGGCAAGACGACCTTGCGTGGCGGCGAGATAGTGACAGATGCCCAAGGTATGCCTACTGGCATGCTGAAAGAGCAGGCACAGACCTACGTGCGTCAGTTCCTGGACAATGACAATCTCTATACCCTCGACAGGGCCATAGCTAACCTCGCTGAAATCGAGCAATACATGCTGTCAGTGGGATATACGATGTACCACGGGGGCTGGGGTAACTATTTCGTAAACACTAATTACTATCAGGCTTGCCAGCAGTTGGACAACGCCGGCAAGTTGCACTTCGTGGTGGGCCTGCCCTACGAAATTGAGAGCTGGATGGATATGGACGAGGCTCTGGGCAGAGCCGTTGATGCCAAGAAGTTCGCTTCCAAGCGCGTCTTACCAAGATGGATCAAGTTGCTCTACGATGGTGGGGTTGAGGCAGGAACCGGAATTGTGGACCCACTCTATCCCGACGGTCATCAGGGCATTGCAAACTGGACGGAAGAGGAAGTGACAGAACTGACGCGCAAGGCTAATGCCCAAGGCTTGACAATCCACATACACGTGATGGGAAACAAGGGTGTAAATCAAGTGGTCAACGCCTTCGTCAATGGTGGAAAGGATGAAATGCGCAATACGCTGGTTCATGTGCGTAACGTCGATAATGCCGACTACAAACGTATGGCAGAGCATAACATCTACGTCACCTCTGGTGTGACTTGGCATCACGCCATGACAGGGTTGGCTGACATCCTTCGGGATCGTGGTATGACTCCAATAGGTCAGGAAGACAAATCGTATCCTTTTAAGTCATTCTTCGACAACAACATTCCCGTAACCATTCACTCCGACTATCCTGCACTGAGCGGCAGTCCTGACGACCCATTCGGCATCATGGAGATTGCCGTGACTGGAGTACTTTGGTCTGAGAACGGTTCTCCTTGGTGGCCTGAAGAACTCGTCACACGCGAACAGGCTCTCGCTGCCATGACCATCAACGTGGCTAAACAGATGTTTATCGAGGATGAGCGAGGCAGTATCAGTACAGGGAAATATGCCGATTTCCTCCTTCTTAATCAAGATGTGCTGACCTGCCCTGTGAATGAGATTCACTCCACCAAGCCCGTAGCCACATACTTCGAAGGCAAGAAGGTTTTTTCAATTTAGCATAGAATAACATATTCAAGGATATCCCGAAATATATCCCC
>DFGF01000088.1:14947-24595 GCA_002371715.1 Prevotella sp. UBA3757 | reverse complement strand
GCCATCCTGATGGCAAACGTTTTAACGATGAGTGCAGCAAAGAAGAGTACGACGGTCATTGACCGCATTGAACCCACCGACTGGTTCGTAGGGATGAAGAACCCCTCGGTGCAGCTGATGGTGTACGGACGCGGCATCCGCGATGCTCAGAACGTGACGACGGACTACCCCGGCGTGACCGTCGACAGCCTGGTACGGCTTGACTCGCCCAACTATCTGCTGGTGTACCTGAACCTGAAAGGGGTCCAGGCTGGCGAGATGATGCTGACGTTTGAGGTGAAAAATGAAAAGGGAAAAGTCAGAAGCTACAGCATTCCCTACCAGCTGAAGCAGCGCGAGATGGCCGGCAACAAGCGTATGGGATTCACCAATGCCGACGTGCTCTACATGCTCATGCCCGACCGCTTTGCCCAGGGCAGTGGCCACAACCCGCAAGTGAAGGGCATGCGCGCCTACCGCGAGGACCGCTCGCAGCCCTCGCTGCGTCATGGCGGCGACCTGAACGGCATCCGCGAACACCTCGACTATTTTAACGAGCTGGGTGTCACAGCCCTCTGGCTGACACCCGTGCTGGAGAACGACTCGCCCGATGACGAGCAGGGCTACTCGACCTACCACGGCTATGCCACGACCAACTACTACCGCGTCGACCCGCGCTTCGGCACCAACGACGACTACCGCCGGCTGTGCGACGAGGCCCACCAGAAAGGGCTGAAGGTAGTGATGGACATGATCTTCAACCACTCGGGCTTCGAGCATCCCTGGACGCTCGACATGCCGTCGCGCGACTGGCTCAATCTGAATGAGGAATTAAGAATGAAGAATGAAGAATTTGCTACCGCACAAAAGGGGCGAGGTCAATCGAGCAGCGCACAAAAGGGCAATGCTTCATTCTTTGAAAAATACAAATCGCTCATACCAATTACCAGCTATAAGCTGACACCCGTCCGCGACCCCTACGCCTCGCAGGTGGATATGAGGGAGACCACGGAGGGATGGTTCGTGCCCACCATGCCCGACCTGAACCAGCGTAATCCGCACCTGATGACCTACCTCATCCAGAACTCAAAATGGTGGATAGAGACCGTGGGCATCGACGGCATCCGCATGGACACCTATCCCTATGCCGACGCCAAGGGTATGGCGCGCTGGATGAAGGAGCTGGACGAGGAATATCCAAACTTTAATACCGTCGGCGAGACGTGGGTGACGGAGCCTGCCTATACCGCCTCATGGCAGAAGGGCTCGCGGCTGTCCAGTGACAACTCATATCTGAAAACGGTCATGGACTTCTCGTTCTTCGACAAGCTCGCGCAGGCCAAGCATGAGGAGACCGATGCCTGGTGGCAGGGGCTGAACCGTCTGTATAACTCGTTCGTCTACGACTACCTGTACGAAGACCCCACCCACGTGATGGCCTTCATCGACAACCACGACACCGACCGATTCCTGGGCAACGGCCGCGACACGCTGATGCTGAAGCAGGCCCTGGCCCTGCTCATGACCGTGCGCCGCATACCGCAGCTCTACTACGGCACGGAAATCCTGATGAACGGCACCAAGGAGGTGACCGACGGCAACGTGCGCAAGGACTTCCCCGGCGGTTTCCCCGGCGACCAGCGCAATGCCTTCACCGCCGAGGGGCGCACCCGGGCCGAGCAGCAGATGTTCCAATGGCTGAGCCGCCTGTTGCACTGGCGCAAGGACAACCAGGTCATCATCCGTGGCACGATGACGCAGTTCATTCCCTATAATGGCATCTATGTCATTGCCCGCCGCTATCAGGGCAAGACGGTGCTCACCGTGCTCAACGGTACGACGAAGCAGGCCACGATGGATGTGAAGCGCTACGCCGAGGTCATCGGCGACACCAAGCGGGCCAAGGACATCCTGACGGGCCGCTACGTCGACCTCTCGCAGGACCTGACCATGAAGCCCCGCCAGTCGCTGGTGCTGGAATTCTGAACACGACGGGGAGGGGGGGCAGACCCCTCCGAGTGACTGAGGCACGACATATGCTCGTTCTTTGAAGCATCGCTTCGAAGCGCATACTCGCCTCAGCATAGCCCATGCAAGCATGGCTCTGCCTTCGTCTCGTCGCTCTTTAACTTACTGACACAAACGGATAAATAATCTCGCGAATCCTTGGATATTTGGGGAAATAGTCGTATCTTTGAGCTTCGCTCGAAGATAGGCTGCATCTCGGAAATAAAAATAATTCGCGATTTATTTCGTATTTCGCTCGATTTGCACTATCTTTGCAGCCGTGGAAACGTATAAAACAAGGAAAGATATGGCAACAATCGCACTGGAACGGGAGACCAACAACTACTGGAATCTCATCAAGGATGCAGGCAATGAGGTGAAACTGGCGCTCATCAAGCGTCTGACCGATGCCCTCGCGCCCGCCGTGGCCGAGAAGAAGGCGCGGAGGAAGAAATACACAGCCGATGACTTCGCCGGAATCTGGGACGACGAGCACTACATGGCTGCGGAGGACATCAACAAGGCCATCCGCGATGCCCGCCACGTAAAAAGCAGCAGGGAAGAAATCTGGGACAAGCTATGAAACAACAGCGATACCTGCTCGACACCTGCATCTGCGCCTACTGGCTGCGCGACAAGAAGAACATCCGGGAGCGGATCAACGCCGTCGGCTTCGACCGCTGCTGCATATCGGAGATCACCATTGCCGAACTGAAATTCGGCAAGGCCTACGGTCAGCTGAAAGGCGGCCCTAAATACAGGGATCAGCCGCTACAGGAGTTCTTCGAGGCCATCAGGGTCATACCCGCTGCAACATCCTTCGACCTCTATGCAGCAGAGAAGGCACGGCTGGCTGTGGCCGGCACACCCACGGGTGAGTTCGACCTGCTGATAGGCTGCACCGCTTTGGCCAAGAAGATGGTGCTGGTGACCGAGAACGTGAAAGACTTTCTGAACATCAAGGACATCAAAATAGAGAACTGGGTGGAAAACAGCAAGTAAGTCATTCCCACGAATCCCCCCACCACCCTCCGAGATTTTTATCCGCCGAGACTACCGCAGCGCAGGCTCGGCGGAATCCGTTACTTGGGCGCACATCGTCGAAATAGTGAGTCTTGATGTGCAGTTTTCCCCGAAGCCGTATGTAATCTTGTCTGAAAACGTATGTAATCTTGTCCGTGCTATTGTCGGCACGGACTATTTAAGTAACCGTTAAAATATAACTTGGTACGATTATTAATAAACATATAATTACCATATAATTAATCATATAATGACTACGCGCAGCAATTAATGGATAATTAATGGTAATTCGCAACAGCACCGACCGTGACGTCACGTTCTCGCTGAAATACTACAGTGTGCAGCTGTACAGGATGTTCACGTTAGAAGGCACCGAGAAGTTTGCCGCCGAGCGCACCTACGGCTTCGACGAGGACTTCGTGCCGCCACTGCTGCTGGGCTGCAAGAAGTACCCCGTGCAGCAGACGCTGACGGCAGAGTTGCCTTCCACCACGCCCTTCACCCCCGACGAGAGCGACATCGTGGCGGTATTCTCCGGCAGCGAATGCCGTGGCGTGGGCACTGTCGGTCAGCCGTTCACCGTCTTCCGCACAACGGACGGCGAGACGCTGGACGTGCGCTACTACAGCGCGAAACAAGCGGGTGTCTATACGCTGAAGCAGAAGGTGGGACAGGAGGCGACGATTGTCCTGAACTTCTAATAACAACTAATAGGGCCAATAGGACTAATAGGGCCAATAGGCCCAATAAGCCCCATCAGGCGAACCAAAAATTTTAAAAGATTAAGCAATGAAAACAAACATGCAAACATGGATGATAGCCGCCATCCTGACAAGCTGCGGTACCATGGCACTGACGGGCTGTAAGCACGACCTGGATAACGACAACACGAAGAAACCCTACACCGTGACGGACCAGGAACGCATGAGCCATGCCGAGAAAACCTTAGGCATCAGCATCGACCAGCAACAGGACTGGACGCTGACCAACGACTATAGCGTAAGCATTTCGGCTGATGCCGACATGGACAACATCGTCCGGGTGGCAGTGCTGGACGCTGACCCCTATGCCGGCGAGAATCATTGTCTGGCAGCGGCCACGGCATCCAACGGCGGTCAGGCAACGCTGGCATTCCAGGCCCCGAAGTCGGCCGAGGTGCTCTATGCCGCCTGCTTCACTAAGGACGGCGACTGCATGGCCCGTCCGTTCGTGCCGGGCGTAGACGGGCAGGTGTCGTTCACCTATCGGGCTCCCAGAAGAGCGCAGCTCGTGCGTAGGGCAGGCTCGACGACTATCGAGGCGCAGACGGACAAGTACTACATGAAGGACTTCCCGTCGTTCTTGAACGGACTGAAGAAGGCTCTGCCGAAGGGTGCCGACAACCGCAGCGTGATGGCCCAGCACAACTACACCAACTCGGTGTCGGTGCGCCAGAACCCCAACAACACCTACGACCTGCCCCTGGTGTTCATAGGCGGTGAGGGCTCTGCCAGCGACAACCTGAGCTACACGTGGTATCCCACACAGCCGACGGCCAACGCCGAGGAGTTCATCATCAAGGACAGCTATCCCAGCGGATGGGGGAACTTCGAGTACGACAGGGTGACAAAGGAGTACGAACTGGAGGGACACCAGCTGTACTGCCGCAACTCGGACGGCACGCTGAGCAATGAATTCTCGGTGGGTGACGGACTGGCTTTCCGCATGGCCAAGGACGAGGACGTGCGGCTGGACGATGCCGACGACCGCGTAAAGGTGATACAGTATAACCACTACGTCGTCATAGCCTGCGAGGACGGCTTCAACTGGGACTACAACGACCGTATGTACTGGATGCCCAGCTGCCAGGACCGCCTGGAGCAGATTACCCGTCCGGAAACTCCGGAAGAGCTGGTATGGACGTACGCCTGGGAGGACCAGGACTTCGGCGACTACGACATGAACGACTGCGTGATTGAGGTGAGGGAGCACGACGGCGCCCCCACGAAGATAGACATCACGCTGCTGGCCCTCGGTGCTACGCGCGAGCTGTGGCTGGGCTTCGAGAACAAGAACGCCCGGACGTATGCCGACTATCAGCCCGTCTGGAACGAGGAACTGCACGAGGTGATGGGCGTGAAGCCCGGCACGATGGTCAACACGGGACTGGCAACGGCTGCACCCGTCACCATCACCGTCAGCAAGCCGGCAGGTTTCAACTTCCAGACATGCTCGTTCATCCTCGGCTGCAAGCAAGAAGGCGGCATGGTCGGCGTCTATGACAACGACTACTACGCCATCAGCATAGCCGCCAAGGGGCAGGACCCACACGGCATAGCCATTCCCGCCAAGTGGCAGTGGCCCACGGAGCGCACCTGCATCAAGAATGCCTACACGGAGTTTAACACCTGGGCCAGCGACCGTACACAGGCTCAGGACTGGTACAAACATCCTACTGAAGGGAAGGTGGTGAAGGACTAATTGGCCTGTAACATTTATTGGACATGACCTTTGGGTCATTGAGATTATCTCGATGAGTTGTTAAGATTATCTGAACGACTCATCGAGATAATCCCTTAGGGGGGTAAGGGATTATCTGAACGACTCGTTAAGATTATCCGAATGACCCGTTAAGATTATCCGAACGACTCGTAACGGACTATCCTGCTGTCTGCTTCAGTCGAGGATGCGGATTCTTAGCTGGTGCTTCTTGGCGGGGTCGATGGCGTACTTCTTCAGTACGCCCGGACCGCAGGAGCTGTTGCCAAGGCCCATGACGGCACAGTCGATGCTGAGGTAGGTCTTACCCTGATCCTCGAGTTCGTAGTCGTGGGTCTTGGACGCTATATAGCGGGCAGAGTAGGGCAGGGCTGAGAACGAGAAGGGCTGGTCGACGGCCTCGATGCGCAGCGTCTTGCCCTTCTTGGTGCGCAGTTCCACATAGGTGCAGTCCTCGTGGTTGCCGGAGTCCTGCGGACGCGGATAGTGGACGTACTGCTGGGAGACGGTAGACTGCCAGAGACCGATGGGGCACGACTGCTTGCGGTCAGGATAGTTGTCCCAGGGGCCGCGGCCATACCACACGAGCTGTTCGTATTCGCGCGGCAGTTCGATGACGATGCCCAGGCGCGGCAGCGGCGGCAGCGTGTCGGGAATCTCGAAGGTAAAGGTCAGCTCATTACCCTGCTGTTCGCAAGTCATGGGAATCGCCAGCGTGTCGAGGCCGCAGCGTTTCCAGTCCTTGGCCAGCCAGTTGCCAAAGCTCTTGTCGTTGTCCGTGGGTGCACGGAATACCTGGGGGGAGAGTTGAAAGTTGAGAGTTGAGAGTTGAGAGTTGTTGGCCTTTTTCTTGCTCCGTGGTCGGTCGTTGCCTATGCGCTTGACACCCACGGCCTGGCTATGGTCTACGCTGACGTACGACTCGCCGGCCAGCCGTGCGGCCTCGCCATACACCTGTTGCACCTCGTAGTATTTGGGCGTCAGCGTGCGGTCGCTCATGATGATGCCGTTCAGGCAGAATGCCGCATGATTAGGCTTTTCGCCGAAGTCGCCGCCGTATGCATATGCAAATCTCGATTTCCCATGTTCAATCTTAACTGCAATTCCCTGGTCTACCCAGTCCCAGATAAAGCCGCCCAGGAGGCGGGGGGTGGCATTGATTTCGTCCCAGTATTCCGAGAAATTGCCAAGGGCATTGCCCATGGCGTGGGCATATTCGCTGGTCATCACCGGGCGCGGCCCGCCGTCGGAGCCTTCCCACGAACAGTGGTCGCCCGTACGCTGGGCAATCTCGGTGAGGCGCTCCCAACGGGCGTTCTCGGCACGCTCCTTGTCGGAGCCTTCCGGGATGCCGGGATTCAGGTATTCCTGCATGACGCGGGGATAGAAGCGCGAGATGACGTCAACCGTCTGCGGGTCATGTGGCGTGCGCGTCGTGTCCGACTGTACGCTGAGCAGCCCCTGTGCACCCTCATAGTGGACGGGGCGCGTCGGGTCAAACTCGTGGAGCCAGGCCGACATGGCGGCATGGTTGGCCCCATAGCCGCTCTCGTTGCCCAGGCTCCAGAATATGATGGAGGGATGGTTCTTGTCGCGCTCGGCCATGCGTACCACGCGGTCCATGAAGGCATCGGCCCAGTCGGGGGTGGAGGCCAGCGTGCCGCGCAGACCATGCGTCTCGCAGTTGGCCTCGTCCATGACGTACATGCCTATGGAGTCGCACAGCTCGTACCAGCGCGGACAGTTGGGGTAGTGGGCCAGCCGGACGGCATTGATGTTAGCCTGCTTCATCAGGCGCAGGTCCTGCAGCATCAGCTCCTCGGTCATGACGCGGGCGCGGTAGGGGTCGTGCTCGTGGCGGTTGACGCCACGGAGCTTGATGGGGCGGCCGTTGACGAGCAGCTGGCCGCCACGGATGGTCAGCTGGCGGAAGCCCACCTGCTGGGTCACCTGTTCGATGGTGCGCCCCTGGGCATCGTGGAGCTGTAGGTGCAGGGTGTAAAGGTTGGGGCGCTCGGCATTCCACAACTTGGGTTGCGAGACCTTCAGTTCCAAGCGTGAAAACTTGCGGTAGCCGCGCTGAGGGAACCACTCGTTCATGCGGGCGGCTTTGTGCTGGAGGTCGAGGACTTCTGCGGCTGCGACTGAATCGCAGCCCACGGTGGATGTGCCGTCCATGAGGGTGGCTACGAGTCGGTAGCCTTCGGCAGTCTGGCCGTCATAGACGGAGAATTGGGGATTGAGCTGTAGCAGCCAGCTGCCCTGCCAGTTGCCAGGTGACTGCGGAACGGTGCGCACGGCAATGTCGCGCAGTCGGACAGCGGGCGTCTGGTAGAGCAGCACGTCGCGGTGGATGCCTGCGAAACGCCAGAAGTCCTGGTCCTCCAGGTAGGAGCCGTCGCTGTATTTATACACCTCGACGGCTATCTGGTTGTCACCCTTCATGATATAAGGTGTCACATTAAATTCCGACGGTTCCATGGAGCCCTGGCTATAGCCCACACGCTGACCGTTTACCCAGACGTAGAATGCCGACATGACACCCTCGAAGCGCAGGAAGGTCTGACTGCCGTTCTGGTTTCCGTCACTGGGCACGCTCCATGTTTCGGGCAGTGTGAAGGTGCGGCGGTACTGGCCCGTGGGATTGCGCTCGGTATAGGTCGTCCAACCTTCCTTAGGTGTACGTGTCACGTAGGGCGGGTCAATCTTGAACGGATAGCCGGCAGAGACGTAGATGGGGGTGCCGTAGCCGTTGACCTCCCAGTTGGCAGGTACTGCCAACGTCTGCCACCCTGATGCGTCGTAGTCCGCGCGATAGAAGTCCCTGACACGCTCGTCGGGCGTTTTGGTCCAGCGGAACTGCCAGTCGCCGTTGAGGCTCATCATGCGGTCGCCCTGCTGCCGGTCGTACGGTATGAAGTATGCACGGGCAGGCTCGCGGTTAATCTGCAGCACGTGGTTGTCCTCCCAGTCATGGTGCTCTTGAATTGGAAACTCCTGTTGTGCCTGCGCCGCACTATAGTTTATGCTCGTCAGCGACAGGAGCATAGTAGCATTGAGTATCGCTCTTTTCATAAGTCACTTCTTTTAATCAGTTCTCTTATTGCACTTCCAGTTCTTTGAATTCAATCTCTTTCGTGTCAAGACGCAGGGTGTAGGTACCGGCATTGATTTGAGTGCCGGTGGTGGTTGACAGCATCTTGAACTTGTTGGGCGTCGGCGGGAACGTGATGTCACGGTCTACCAGTACCGCTTGCTTGGCGTCGGTGACGGTCATGCGGGCGGTGACAGGTGTGCCAGTCGTGTTCTTATAGCGGAAGCGTAGGGCGTACTCTTGGCCCAGTCCGGGGGTAATGATGAAGGTGCCGGCCTTTACGGGTTTGTAGACGCTGGCGGGACGGGCCTCGGTGTCCTTGGGAAGTGCTGAGGCAGGGAGCTTGGCAATGGTGTCCGTGTCGAGGGCGTGCCAGGAGAGAGAGGACGATGATGACGGTTGCGATGGCTGCGACGGGGTCGCAACAAACGGCGGAGTAGCCAGTGAGGGTATAGCGGGTGCCGCCACGGCTACCGCTATGGCCGCGATGACGGCCTGGCCGGCCTTCACCTCGGGGAAGGAGATGCGGAGGCGGCCATCCTTCGCCTTGGCATAGACCACGCGCTTCAGGGCACCTAAGTAGCCAGCCTCGGCCCAGGGGTCGAGGTCGTCGACGACGGTCTGACCACTGACGGCCACGTCGAAGATGCGCAGGCCTTCGTAGTCATCCTGCTCCCTGCCATTCTTGCCGTGCCAAGGCTCAAGAAAGTAGAGCTCGATGCGGTATTCCTGATCCCTGGTCAATGTCTCACTGTCAACCGGGAGGTCGTACCAGAGGCGGTGGCGACCGAAGCGGAACCGCCGGAACAGCTCGTCGCTCTGGGTGCCGCGGATGTCGGCGGTGATGTGGCGCTGGCTGGCCTGATAGGCAGGAATGCCTGGGAAGTCCTGGCCCCAGGAGTGGCTCAGGAGAGAGTCGTCGGCCTGCCACTGCTGTCCGAACTCATCGGTAAAAGCATCGCCACCACAGTTGATGCGATAGAGGTAACGGTATCCATCGGCACCCTTTACCAGGTCGCGGTTACGGTCGGCAGCGGTGGGGAGGACGGCGGTGGGGGCAACGACAG
>DFGF01000088.1:0-14888 GCA_002371715.1 Prevotella sp. UBA3757 | reverse complement strand
GTGGGGGCAACGACAGAGCCGTTGCCTACACCGGAAACGTAGCGGTGGCGGTACATGTAGTAGGCGGGCGTGGGTTCCTCCCACGTGGTGACGAGCCCCTTGTAGTTGATGGGACCAACCTTGTCGATACGGCGCAAGGCTCCGTCGGGCTGTATGCGGCCGGGGTTGTCGTGCGAGTTGAATATCCACTGGAAGTGGCCGCAGACACCGATGCTGTCGTGGTATGCTTTCTCGGCCAGGCGAGCCTTGGTTTCGAGCAGACGGGTGAACGACTCCTCACTGTATTTGGCATCACCATGCAGGTCGAGCGTGCGCCAGGCCCCGTATTCGCCATTCAGCAACTGTTCGGGCTGACTGAGTTCCTTGTCGTAGTTGTTGGCAGAGCCGCCATACGTGCCGCTCCAGTTTTGGATGACGTTCCAGTCGGTGCCCTCGCCGCCGTTGCAGGTGGTGATGGCACGCTGGTCGCGGCAGGTGGGGTCAAGGCTGCGAATGATGTCGCTACACTCCTCGGCAAATGCCTTGGGCAGCACGCTCTCGTTCTGCAGTCCCCAGAGTACCAGCGACGGGGAGTTGCGACGCTCCTTGACCCAGCGCACCAGGAGGCGCTTGAAGGTGTCGCGGAACTGGGGGGTGTCGTACCAGATATGGGCCGAGAACTGGCTCCAGAACAGGATGCCCTGCTCGTCGAGCAGTTGCTGGTAGAGCAGGTTGTGGGGCTGGTGAGCCTCGCGGAAGGCGTTGAAGCCGGCGTTGCGTATCTGCTTGATGCGCGAACGAATCTGTTCGGGCGTGAAGGCATGGCTCTGGCCCAACAGGTGTTCGTACTCGCAGGTGCCGTTGATGAAGACCGGCGTGCCGTTGAGGTAGAAGCGATGGTCGGAAGATGTTGAACGTTGAACGTTGAACGTTGAACGTTGACGGTGGACGGGCCACGAGATGCTGCGGATGCCGAAGGGGGTGCGTAGCTCGTCGGTGGTGATGAGGGCGGGGGTTCCGGTGGCTGAACCACCGGACACTGTGGTGGCTGAACCACCGGACGCGGGGGGGGCGGGGCGCTTGATCATGGTGGTCAGGGTGTAGAGATAAGGGTCGGAAAGAGTCCAGCGGTGGGCGTCAGCGATGGGCTGGGCATGGCGGTGGACCTTCGTCTCGCCGGGGAGCAACGACAGAGCCGTTGCCTGCCGGAAAACCTGCTTGCCGCTGGCGAGGGCGAACTTGTTGACCAGTTCTATTTGTTGAGTTTGGGAGGTGTAGTTCTTGACTTCGGTCTCGATGAAGACAGAGTCGCAGGCGGCATTGTTCCAGACGTGGACGCCAAAGGGTTCGATGCGTACGGCATCGGTCTCGATGAGGCTGACGGGCCGGAAGATGCCGAAGGGCTGGCTGCCCTCGCTGAATCCCCATTCCGACGAGCATCCGCCACAGACCCATGGTGACTCCGTCTGCATGGCAGGATGGTCGACGGCAACGTGGAGCGTGTTCTTGCCGGTGTTGAGGGCCTCCGTGACATCGAGCGTGAGGACGGTGCGGCCGACGAGTTCCTTGGGGTATTGTGTATCGTTGAGCGTGACGGTGGCGTAGGTGCCGACTCCCTCAAACTGCAGGAAGTAGCGCTTGCCTTCCTGGGGGTGGAAGGTAAAGGACTTCTGATAGACGGCACTGCCGTGCAGGTTGCCGTGGCGCAGTTGGCGGTAGCCGTAGTAGTCGTCGAAGTTGTGAGGGATGTTGATGGGTGTTGCGATGGAATCGCAACCTACAACTAGAGCTGTCCAGCCTTCGTTGAGGTTGGTGACGGTACGGCGGCCCTTACGCTCTGGTGCGGGGAAGCGCACCTCCGAACGGCCCATGGGGACGCTGGTGGCGACGGCTATGCCACGCTGCTGGTCGTCGTTGACGGCACAGTAGAAATGGTAGACCACACCATCATGCTTGACCACATAGCTCTTGTGGGCAAACATCTCGTCGTAGGATTTGGAGGGCCATATCAGGTCGGGTCCGGTCCAGTCCTGCCAGTGGATGAGGTCGCGCGAGACGGCGAATGTGTTGTAGGCGTTGTACTTCCGGTCGGGGTTGTAGGCCGAGAAGTAGAACATGACGTAGTGAGTTGAGAGCTCTCTCTTTGAGAGTGTGGCGTTGCAATGCGAGTTGAGAGCAGATGGGAGCGTCATGCGGACGATTTGGGCATCGCCCGTGATGATGCCGGGAGCCTCATGGGCATAGACGGGATTGCCGTCATAGCGCTTCCATTTTTTCAGGTTGTCGGAGAGGGCTATGCCGATGCGCTCAGCCTTGAGGCTGTTTTGAGGATTGACCCCTCCGGCATTGTAGAACATGATAAAGCGATGGCCCAAGGTGCGTTGTGGGTCTTCATAGATGGTGCTCTTATACTGCACCAGTTTCTCCCACCATTGCACGTCCTTGTCGTCGATGCTGAGCAGAGGGGCTTTAGCCGTCTGCCACTCGTGGGCCTGGGTGATGTCGCCATTAGTCCAAGCCAACCCGATGTTTAGCGGTTCGCGGACAGCCTCGTAGCCGGTGCCATGACCGCCGATATAGGTCATCCAGTAGTTCTTCTTGTATCTTGAGATGCCATAGCTGCCACCCCATGTCCAGTCGATGAGGGCCGGAAAGCCGCCCCGCTGGTTGGCATCCCAGCGCGTCGTGTCGGCAGGGTAGCTCAAGAGTCGTCCCTGCGTCTGCCAGTGCAGCAGGTCGTTGCTCGTGGCAAGCCACGTCTCGTAGCCGCGGCCGTCCAGTCCTTCCTTGCCATTATAGACCACGTAAGTCATGAACCACTGGTCGCCCATGCGGAACACCGTTGGACAGTCAATCTTATGGTAGTTGTCGGTAGGAGCCACCACCATGCCGTACTTGTATGGCGTGCGGACCTCCTGGTAGATGCGCTGCATCATGGACTGAGGGATGCTGTCGGCGACACAGTCGCCGACTACACAAAACAGTGCGAAAAATATAGAAAGGAAATGTTTCGTCATCTTACATTATTTTTGGAAGAGCCAGTCTACCTCGCCCGAAGGGCCGTTGAGGCTGCAGTCGCGAGGCTTAATGTCTGATGTTGTGAAGCCTGCCACCATGAGGATGCCTTTTGGCAGGCGCAGCGTCTGTCGGCCGGCGGGAAGCGTGTACTGGTGGACGTTGACCTTGGGCATCTGGACGATGCTGATGGCATTGGTCAGTAGGGGTTCGGCCTGACCGTACTGGTTGCCAGTGGCGTCAGTTTCCAGTTTCGGTGCCTTGGCCCATTTCGGGTCGTCGTCCTTGAACAGGCCGACCAGGAGCTTGACAGGTGTCGGTGAGTCGTAGCTGATGGTGGTGCCGACGATGCGCGTCGTGTCGCGGTTGAGCACGAGGGCCTGCATGCCGGCCAGTTCGGGTGCAACGGAGTCGACGGGTGTGTCGGGACGGTTCTCGAAGAGGATGGCCCCCTTCTGGAGCGGTAAGAGTCGGGCCGGGGACGGCGAGAGGATGGTGACAGTGGCGGGGGTGGCAGCAACTAAATCGCTGCCCACGGTTTGGACGGGGTGCTTCAGTTTCTGGATGTTAGCCTTGAAAGCGTCGAGTTCGGCCTGATAGACGCCGGCCAGTTCCGACCACGTCTTCATCTTGCCACCGTCACCGCCCACGGGGATGCGCCGCTGGGCGGTCTGCATGGAGTTGGCGTAGAGGTAAGTGGAATCCGTCTTGTCCGACAGGCGTCGCCACTGCAGCATGCTCTTCTCCAGCAGGGGTACGGCAGCCTCGAGGTACTTGATGTCGTTGGTCCACTTGTAGTTGAGCACCTGCTGGGCTGCCAGCACCTTCCAGCGGAAGGCCTGTGCAAACAGGTTGTAGCAATGCATGTCGTTGCAGATGCGCTGCCATTCGTCGGCATGACGCTGAGGCTTGGCCTTCATGGCGACCGCCATTTCTGTGACAGCACGCTGCCCATGCCCTACGCACTGGCTGACGATGTCCAGGGGCAGTTCGCCGGTATGGGGCAGCCCCTGATGCTCTTTCTCCACATATTCTATGAGTTTTTCGCCCTGCGGGCCACAACTCTCATAGAATCCGGGATAGATGGTGTATTTATACGGGTTGACCAGTTGGCCCATGGTCATGCCGAGGAGCAGCGTCTGACGATTACCCTCGGTGATGCCGAACCGTCGCAGCAGCTTGGGAGCAATCTCGCCGGCTTCATCGTAGGCGTTGACCAGATGGTGGGCGCTCAGTGAGTCGATGCCATAATAATCAGCCAAGAGGCGCGTCCAGTAGACATGCTCAGCATCCATGGCAGATATGTGGCTCTCGGTGCCCGGCGTGAACCGGTCGCTGTTCCACGCATAGCGCCCCCAGGCCCGATACCACATCCAGTCACGGTCCAGCTGTTTCAGTCGCTGACCGTCAGACAGCTTGTCAGCCGTATAAGGCCAGTCCCAATACGAGGCTTGCGGATAGAGATGGAGCCCCTTAGAGTGGTGTGCGCGGTGCATGGCCTGTACGGTCTTTTGGATAAAGGCCGGCGACGACCAGCGCCACGGTTCGAGGTTGGCCAGGATGTGTACGTTGTCGATATGGACGGGCGCGGCAGCCGCTAACTGCTGGTGTGTCTCGCCCCAAGGACCACCGGGGGTATAGGTCGTCAAGGATTCCCCTGTATATTTCGACATCGTATAGATGTTGGGGTACAGGGGAAGCGACTCTTTCAGCACCAAGGGACCGTCGGTGTCATGCGAGCGTAGCACGATGGGGGGAAGGTTTGAAGTTTGAAGTTTATGATTAGCTTGAGCCTGTAGTCCGTCCTTGATGCCGGGGATGATGGTCTCCTTCATCCATGTCACGTCATCGTCGATGGTGGCCATGGCCTCGCCTAAGCAGACCAGCAGTCCGACATTGGGGTATTTCTCGATGAATGCGGCAATGGACTTGCGTGTATAGTCGCTGATGAGTGGCGTGATGGGACGGTGGCGGTCCTGCGTCTTCAGTCCGTAGTGGTCGGCAAAGGGCTTGCTGAGGATGATGTTGTAGAACATCTGGATGACCCAGATGCCGCGGCGGTCGGCCTCGTGAGTCAGGAACGAGAAAATTTCCTCGTTTTTCCTGAAGGTCTCCTCGTCAACCTCCAGGGCAAACGGGTAGTCCTTCAGCTTGACGAGCGAGGCAAAGGGGTGTCCGTTCCAGAGATACAGGGAGTTCATCTTGTTGTCGACCATCATGTCGAGATACTTGATCCACTCGGCCTTGTCGTAGAACCACGGGAAGTTCTCGGGTGTATAGGGATATTCGTAGACACCGTGGCCCGGCAGGTAGACCGTCTTCTGCAGTCCGATGCAGGTGCCGCGCATCACCATTTGTGGCTGGTCTTGAATGGGACTTGTTTGCGACAGGGTTGCAACAAACTGTGACAGACCGCCCGCCAGCCTGATGCGCTCGGCCAGTTCGACACAGCCATAGATGACACCCGACGCATCGTTGCCGGTGACGGCTATGCCCTGTTTGTCCTTGGTGATGGTAAAACCCTCGGCGGCTCCTTGCCCGGCGTTGGCGAGCATGATGCGCAGCTGAGGCTTTTTGGTGCTGACGGTATAGCCCAATTCCGTCAGTTTCCTGGCAAGATAGTCCTTAGCGTATTGTTCGCGGTTGGACGCTTTCCTGTCAGTCACGACGCTAACCGTCTGTGCCTGTAGTGTAAGGCATAGCAAGCTGATGACAAGTGTGGTGAATAGCTTCTTCATATATCCTTATTTGATAGTTATCAGTTCCGTTTACCTATTTGATGGCTTTCAGGTTGATTTCCTTAAAGGCGACGCGCTGGCGGCGCCAAGTGTAGACGCAGTAGAGGTGGCCGTTGCGCCCCTGGATGATGGCGGGGTAGGAGTACTGGTCGATGGGCGAGTCCTCTAAGGTCAGTGCATGGTGCCACGACTGTCCGTCGCTGCTGAGGGCGATGGAGAGCGGTGTGCGTACCCCTTTCTTGGTCAGGGGCAGCGTCTCGAAGTTGTTGTAAATCAGTGCATGGCGACCGTCCTTGAGCGTGACGGCATCGGTGCCGCTCTGGTTGTTTTCCACCTCAGAAAGCGTGACAGGCGTCCAGGTCAGTCCGTTGTCGTTGCTAAAGCTGGTGGCCAGACGGGCATTGTGCGTACGCATCAACACCTGCAGACGGCCGTCCTTCAGTCGCAGGATGCTGGGCTGGATGCAGTCGATGGGGTGGGGCAGGTTGTCGTCGGTCTTGACGGCCACAGTACTCTCCACGGGGATATACGACCACTGGCCAGTCTTCGTGTCGAGTATCTCCATGTGGAAGCGCCAGCCGTTACCTTCGGTGGAGGCCCCACAGAGCAGTCGGCCGTCAATGAGTTCGGGCTTGTTCTTGATAGGACCGAGGAGGGGGAACTTCTTGTCCGACGGAGATTGCGGCGCCACACCTTGACCACCGGACATAGACGCGGCGGACACGGCGGCATAGCCTAACGGCTGCTTGTCGCTCCAGGTGCGGCCACCGTCCTTCGACTTGGTAATCCAGCCGGTCCAGTCGCCTACCGTCGTACCAATCTTGAAGAACAGCCACAGCTCGCCGTCGGGCATCTCGAAGAGCACCGGGTTCCAGCATGACTTGCGCTTCAGTGTCTCGGGCAGTTTTACCAGACTCTTTTTGGTCTTGTAGTCATAGGTGATAAAGCCCTTCTCGTCGCTCAGCGACTTGACCGGTCCGGCCTCGGCTGATGTTGTTTCGGCGGTGAGGCCCGACAGCCCCATCAGCGGGGCGTTGGCATCATGGAGGTCGAGCACACCGTCGGCAGCCAGGATGGGCTGGCTCCACTGCTTGCCTCCCTTCTCCCTGATGCTGACGTAGATGCACACGTCAGGGTCGCGCTCATGCGTACCGCCAAAGTAGGCTGTTACAAGGTCGCCCTTCTTCGTCTCCACAATGGTGGAGGCGTGGGCCTCCGGGAAGAAAGTATGGTCGTAGAGAAATTCATCCTTCATGATGGCGGGATGACTGGTAGGAATGTCGCACGAGAAGTCATACGAACCGGAACCGACGGTCTTCACCGTGCCATCCGGCAGACAGACGTCGGCCGTCACGTTACACGGTATGAGCACGTGCCAGTCGACATGCTGCAGTGTCTTTTTCCACTCGCTGTGAATGTCGCCGTAGGGCGAATGGAAAGCAGTCCCGACCTGTTCGCAGTTCTGGATGTCGAAGGCGGGCTTCAGCACGACGTGCTTGTAGGCATTGCCCTCCTGCCGGATGCCGCCCAAGTACTGGTAGCACCAGGTCAGCAGGTCGCCCAGCAGCATGACGTGGTTGCCGCTGTTCATGCGGGGCGAGGCCTTGTCGCCATTCCACAGTTCCCACGTCGTTGTGGCGCCATTCTCGGCCATGTAGCCCCATGATGGGTAGCTCTTCTGCGTGGCTATCAGGTAGGCCACATCGCTGAACCCGTTGTCAGAGAGTCCGCGCAGCAGCCATGAGATACCGATGACGCCGCAGGGTACGTGACCTTTGTTCTTGACGCAGATGTTTTCCACGACCTGCTTCACCACGTCGTCACGACAGTCGTCCGGCACGATGCCAAACGACAGTGCCAGCAGGTTGGCCGTGGCGGTATTGTTGCCGTAGAACACGGAGTCGGGATAGAGCACATGACCGGGGCGGGGTGACGTGCCACGGCGAACGGTCAGGAACTGGCGGTTGAACGCCGCCGTCATCTGCTCGCGGATGGGCTGCCAGTGGTCAGCCTCGCAGCCCCACTGCTCCATGAGTTGCATGGTGCGGATGATGTATGCCGTAGAGATGAGCGACACGTCGGTCTTGCGCGCTGGGTCTTGCGAGTGTATCAGTTCGAGCGATTCGGGCGGTACGCACCAGTCGGCGTACTTGCCGCAGTGGATGATGCCGTCCTGGCTGTATTCCTCGATGATATGGTGTACCCACTTCTTGATGTAGGGATAGCAGTCGTCAATGGGTTGGCGGTTGCCAAACTGCCGCCACAGCATGTCGCAGCCGAAGGGCAGTGCTGCCGCCCATGTCACGTCGTCAGAATAGTAGTTCCAGAAGGCTGGTGCCACGTCGGGTATGCAGCCGTCGGAACGCTGTGCCTCGCAGATGTCGCGCATCCACTTGGTGTAGATGCGTTCGTTATCAGCCACAAAGCTCTCGCCGAGGCTTCCCATGGTGCGGTCGCCCAACCACGGCTGGCGCTCGTCGCGCTGCGGACAGTCGACGGGCATGCCCTTGTAGTTGGCGGCAATACCCATACAGGCATTCTGCACCACCTTATTTAATATGGTGTCGCTGCAGCTGAAACTATACGGATAGACGGCGATGCCGTCATACACCTCCTCGGCCACGAGCTGGCGGGGGTCGAGGTCTTTCATACCCGACACCTCCACATAGCGGAAACCATGATAGACAAACGTCGGCCGCCAGGCGCGGTCATGGTCCCATTCTTTGACAACAGGTTCATGCCCATTGCATACATAGGTGTCTGTAGAGCGTGCATTGCGCAGGTTCTCCGTATAGAGCGTGCCGTCAGCATTCAGTTTCTCGGCATAACGCACGCGGATGGTGTCGCCTGCCTTGCCGTAGGGCATCAGCGACACCCAGCCCGCCATGTTCTGTCCGAAGTCGATGACGTAGGTGTCGGGCTTGCCGGGCAGGGGTTTTAGTTCCTGCCATTCGACGGGGCCCGGGATGGTCTTTGCCGGCTTCATCAGCCTGTGATACGTCTGTAGTGTCATGCCGGGCGTCATCTGTCCGCGCAACTGGCCGGTGGGGATGTCGGTGCGCTCGGCCTTGAGCCACTGGCTGTCGTCATAGCCCACCGTGGCCCAGCCTGTCAGTTCCATGCGGGCATCGTACTCCTCGCCGTCGTACTCGTTGTTCGAGCGGATGGGGCCGCTGGCCGTCACCTTCCAGCCCTTGTCGTCGGTCTGCAGTCGCTGGGTGGTGCCGTCGTCATACTCCACGACGACATTGATGCGGCATTTGGGCAGCCCGAAGACGGGTATCTTGTAGGGCTTGTGCTGCTGCATGGGGAAGTAGCGGCCATTGCCCAGGATGATGCCGAGACAGATGGATGATGGTTGATGGTTGATGGCTGATGGCTGATGGCTGATGGCTGATGGCTGATGGCTGATGGCTGATGGCTGATGGCTGATGGCTGATAGTTGATGGTTGATGGAAGATGTGACGTCGTAGGTGTTGTAGTAGATGGTCTTGCGGTAGTCCGAGGGTACGGGCGTCAGCACGTCGTGGCCGATGCGCTGGCCGTTGACGTAGAACTCGTAGAGGCCCAGTCCGGCTACGAAGGCCGTAGCCCGCTTGACCTTTGACTGTTTCAACGTGAACTCCTTGCGCAGGTAGCGAGCCGCCAGTCGCGTGTGGAAACCACGCTCCTCGCCGGGCATCAGCCGTTCCAAGCCAATCCAGTAGCCGCTCCATTTCGACTCGTTGAGCAGGCCGGTGCTGAAGTAGTTGGGGTTATGATTCCACTTGGTTTCGCCCTTATTGGTCTTGACACGGACGTTCCACCAGCAGTGGCGGTTGCTGCCCAAAGGCTTGCCGGCGTAAGGAATCCACAACTGTTCGTCGCTCTCTACCCACCCCGTATTCCACAGGTCGCCCTCGCCGGCTTTCATCTTCTCGTAGGTCGAGGAGACGATGATATGATAAGCTTTCTGATAGACGCCCTTGTTCTGGTAATGGTCACCAATGATCCACGAAAAGCAGGGACGGTCGGTATCGATGCCTAAAGGGTTGGACATGTTCTCCACCTTCAGGGCAGCGACGTAAAGAGACCCACCGGCAGACCCACCCCCGCCCCCTCCCTGCATAGGGAGGGGAGTAGTTAGTACGAGCACCAGAATTGCCACTAAAAATTTTATGTTTCTGTTTACCATATATTATTACGCTTCTTACGATTTTCGGTGTTTATAACTATCTACTCCCCTTCCTCACAGGGAGGGGTAGGGGGGAGGGTCTTTTTTTACTCATTCAGATCCCGCTCCTTAGCCTTGTAGCCGTCGGGCGACAGTTCGGTCTGCTCTTTCGTCAGATAGTTCTTCGCGTTGTCGATGGCTATCAGCACGCCGTCCTCCACGCGGGCCGACTGTGGGTGGTAGCGGAAGGTGAGCACCTTCGAGTCGAACTCGCCTAAGTATTTCAGCTTGCCCGTGGCTGCCGTCATCCACCAGACGTTCTTCTTGGCACCTGTAATCTTCGCCAGGTCGAGCACCATCGGATTGTTGTTGTAGTTATAGACCAGCAGGTAGTCCTGGCCACGGGTGGCAATGAGGCGGTTGTACTTCTCGCCATTCTCGCGGATGACGCTCTGGTCGGCCACGCGCTCAAAGTAGGGGAACGACAGTATGAGGCGTTTCAGATACTGCATCTGGTTGAAGCCAGGGTCGTGCAGGGCCTGATACCATGTCTTCACGTCGCCGGCGTCGCCATAGCTCGTGGGGTAGCCGGGCTTCAGCATCTGCATGATGGCATTGTGGCCATAGGTATGTCCGCAGCTTCCGGCAAACACGCTCCAGTAGGCATAGCGGCGCACGTCGTAGTCCTGCCAGCGGGCCTCGTGCGGGTCGTGCAGGCCGACGGGTATATCCTCGTACGAGGGTTCAGCGTCGAGCACGGGTTTGATGGGGTTGTACTTCCACGTGGAGTCGACGTACATCCAGTTGTCTTCTTCGGTATTGTCGGGGATGGGGTAGTCGGCATTGCCCATGCGCTGGCCATAGCGGCGGTGGCCGCTCTGGAACGTGTGGAAGTCCATCCACTTGGCCTTGCTCCACCATTTGGCCGAGGTGTAGCGGCCTCGGGGATGGTAGGTCATCAGGTGGTTCTTGTCTATCGACTTGATGGTGGTGGCCAGTGCTTCCCATACCTCCGGCTTGATGTCGCCCTGGATGTCGCCACCCATGAACCAGATGATGTTGGGCTTGTCCTTATAACGGTTGGCCAGGAAGGTTCCGTATTTCTTGGCATCGTCCACGCTCAGCAGGCCGGCCTTCACCAGACCGCCCCAGATGCACACCATGCCGATGTAGATGCCGTGGTTGGCTGCGCGGTCGATGATGTAGTCCATGTGGTCCCAGTAACCGTAGACACCCTTGCGGTTAATATCCTTGAAATTCCAGCCGTCTATGTTCGACATTTGTCCGTAGATGTTGTAGGCCGGAACGTCGTCGATGGTCTGCACCTGTACGACGTTATAGCCCGCCTTGGCACAGCTCTGCAGGTACCACTCCGCCTCGGCACGGTCCAGCCGTTCGGGCAACAGCCATCCCGTCTCGCCCAGCCAGAAGAAAGGCTGTCCGTTTTCAAACTGCAGATAACGCTGGTTATCCGACACCTTCAGTTTGCCGTTGTCCCACGGCTTGCCTGCCTGTGCCGACACCGTCAGCAGTGCGAGGCTCAATATCATCAGTAGTTTTTTCATATTTACCTTTTTATATATAAAAAAGACTGATGACAAGTGTTTTTGTCATCAGCCCTTTTATCTCTTACCTCTTACTTCTTACCTCTTACATCATACATCATACATCTTCCATCTTCCATCACACATCATATTCCAGCATGACCATGGAGTAAGGCTCCAGGTCGATGTCAAACTTCTTCTCGGCCTTGATGGTTTCCTTCTTCGGAGCGATGGGCTGCTTGTCGAAGTTGTTCTCGTCGTTGGGCTGGCCCTTGAGCACGGTCTTTACGCAGGTCTTCTTGATGGGGAAGCGGCTCAGGTTGATGTCGGCCTCCTTCTCCTTGTCGCCGGCATTCACCAGTTTGACGTAGAGTTTGCGGGTCTTGACGTTCAGGACGACGCTTTGTCCGTAGTGTACGTCCACCTGCGGCTGGATGACACCCTTCTTGTCGCCCTCGAACTGTACGCAGTCGCCATAGAAGTACTGACCGCTGGACTGTCCGAACATCTGCTGCACGTAGTAGCTGCAGGTCGGGTAGACGCGCTCGTTGTCAAAGTAAATCATGTCGGGATTCCACTGGGTACCGTTCTTGCGAGCCAGAAGCGGTGCATAGGACGTCATGCAGACCACGTCGGCATTGCGCTCTACATGCAGCAGGTACAGACCTTCGGCCAGGGCGTCAATGAGCTTCTTGTCCTTGGCGGCATATTCGCCCAGATAAACCTTCGTCTTGCGGTCGCGCGGATAGTTGTCGTACTGGCGACTGCTGAGGAAGTACTTGTTGGGCTCGTAGTAGTGCTCGTCGATGATGGGCATGCCCAGCTCGTCAGCCAGTTTCCAGCCGGCCTCGTAGTCGGGGTTGTCCTTGTGAGAACCGGGACCGGCCGTACCTACGATGATAATCTCAGGATGAGCCTTCGTTACGCGCTCGTACATATACTTGAAGCGCTCAATGAATTCGGGCGAAATCTTCTCCTCATTACCAATACCTAAGTACTTCAGACCGAAGGGCTTGGGATGGCCGGCATCGGCACGCATCTTGGCCCACTTGTTGGTGGCAGGGTCGCCGTTGGCCCACTCTATCAGGTCGATGGCATCGGCCACCCACTCGTCCATCTCGCTCATAGGCACCACGTCCTGGGCCTGCTTGGGCCACATGCTCCAACCGCCGTTGGTACCCTGGCAGCTCACACCGCAGGGCAGGATGGGCAGCGGCTCCATATTGAGGTCTTCGCAGAACTGGAAATACTCGAAGTAGCCCAGTCCCATCGACTGGTGGTAGCCCCACGTGTTCTTCAGACCGCGGCGTGTCTCCTTCGGGCCGATGGTGGTCTTCCAGCGGTAGGTGTCCCAGAAGCCGTCACCACCGCCGTGTACCACACAACCGCCGGGGAAGCGCAGAAACTTAGGCTGCAGGTCGGCCAGGGTCTGGGCCAGGTCTTTGCGCAGGCCGTGACCCTTATAGGTGTCCTGAGGCATGAGCGACACCATGTCTACATCGAGGTCGCCCAGCGTCAGCATCAGAATCTGTATGGTGGCATTCTTGCTGTCAGCATTTGGTGTCAGTGTGGCCGAATATTTCTTCCAGTCCTTGGTATCGGCGGTCAGCGTGGTTTCAGCCAGCAGTTTCGGGTCCTTGCCCCAGCCCTGTGGCTCGATGAGTGCCACACGGATTTGCTTGGCCTGGCCGTAGTTGCGGAAGAATACGGAGAAGTCGTACTTGGCGCCGGCCTTCACCGTGATGCCGTCATAGCCGGCATTCTCGATACCGTAGCCTCTCCAGCCCTTGTAGTCGTAGAACTCCCTGACGCGCTCGGCGTGCAGCTTCATGTAGGTGGGGTTGTTGGCATGGATGCCATTGCCCTTGCACACCTCGATGAGACCCAGCGAGTGGCCTGGGCGAACGACCTTCCAGGCCGTGCCGGCTCCCCAGCCGTCGCGCTCGGCAGGCGAGAATTCGAACGAGCCGTTCTGAATCAGTTCTGCATAGAGGCCGCCATCGGCACAGTTGTTGATGTCTTCAAAGAAGATGCCGATGAGTTCGTCACTAATGGCTTTGCCGCCCTTTGGGGCTTTCATGGGTTTCTGGGCGTTCAGTCCCAGCGCCGCTGCCACCAGGAGGGCAGCGCATGTTGTTAGTCTTTTCATAATCGTTTTAGTGGTCGTTGATAATGATTTCTCGTGCAAAGATACGAATAAATCTGCAAAGCGGCTACACTTTGACATAGAAATGCTACAAGATGTAAACATTGTGCTACATTTCCTCATTAATTCTCACCTCTTACCACATATTCCTGTCCGGCTTTTGTCGCTAATGTATAGATGTCTTTTTTCTTTTCGTACTTCAGCCCCTTGCCTTTCAGTGGGCTGACGGAGCGCAGTCGGCAGGTGCCGCCGTGGCGCGAACGGATGACGGCACGGGTCAGCAGGCCGTTGCTCCAGTCAATGTCAACCTCGAAGCCGCCGCGAGCCACGAGGCCCTTCACGTTGCCGTCTTTCCAGACCTTCGGCAGGGCAGGCAACAGGTAGATGAAGCCGTCGTAGCTCTGCATGAGCATTTCGGCGATACCCGCTGTGCAACCGAAATTACCGTCAATCTGGAAGGGCGGGTGGGCGTCGAACATGTTCGGATAGGTGCCGCCGTGCTGCTTGACGGTGCCGAAGATGAGGAAGGTGTCGGCGGTCAGCGTCAGCTGGTCGCGGATGAGCTTGTAGGCATGCTCGCCGTCCAGCAGGCGGGCCCAGGAGCAGACCTTCCAGCCCATGGACCAGCCTGTTGAGACATCGCCACGGGCCTCCAGCGACTTGCGGGCGGCACGCCACAGGTAGGGCGTCCGCGTGGGCGATACCAGGTAGGAGGGATAGAGACCGTAGAGGTGGGAGAAGTGGCGGTGGTCGTCCTTCGGGTCATCGAGATCGTCGAGCCACTCCTGCAGTTGGCCCCAACGGCCAATCTGCATGGGGGGGAGCTGTTTTAACTGGGAACTGAGAACTGAGAGGTGAGAGGTGTGATTACTTTCTTCTCCCAGGATTTTGGCGGCCTCCAGGACGTTTTGGTAGAGTTCTGCCACGATTTGGTTGTCCATCGTGACGCCGGCGTCAAGGGCCGTGGGGCGACCCTTGCCCCCGTGTTCGGGCGATTCACCGGGGCAGACGACGAGCCAGCCCTTAGTGGGATGCTGCTGCAGGGTCTGCGTGAAGAAGCGGGCGGCATCGAGCATGATGGGGTAGTACTGGCGCAGGAAGGCCTCGTCGCGCGTATAAAGGTAGTGCTCCCACAGGTGGCGGCAGAGCCAGGCGGCTCCCATGGGCCAGAGGCCTGTCTGGGCGCGGTCTACCGGTCCGGTGATGCGCCACTGGTCGGTATTGTGGTGCAGCACCCAGCCTTCGGCGCCGTACATGTCGCGGGCCGTCTGCTTGCCCTGCTCGTAGCATTCGCGGATGAGGCGGAACAGCGG